>JAEENG010000114.1 GCA_016283615.1 Treponema sp. | reverse complement strand
CTCATGCTCATGTATCTTGACGGTGACAACAACCTCCACGACGGTATCTATCTTGACCTCAACGAAATGGAATATGGTATTTACAAATCAACAAGTACCAGCCTTGAAGTAATTGCCCTCTGGGACGGTTTTGTTGGCGACAGCGAAACAACACCACAAATCGGTTCTTCAGGCTCAAAACTTTATAAAGTCGGCAAAGAAAGCAGCGCAGTTACAACTTATGTTAACTCCACAGGCTGTGTTCTTGGTTCAAATACATACGATATTTCCTATACCGCAGACTGGCTTTCTACCGGCGAAGTTGATATGTCTTCCAAACAGACTCTTGTTAATTTCTTAAACTGGGCAAACGCACACTACAACGCACAAAAAATCGTTCTCCAGTTTAGCGACCATGGCGGCGGTCCACGGGCTGCACGTCCACGATACATTACCCTTAAAAACGGTATGAAATATAAAATTCCGTCAGGTAATGAAAGACGTTCAATGTGCTGGGATGAGGGCTCCGGCGGAGAAAGCTTCCTTAAAACTTCTGATGTTTCTTCCGCTTTAAACGATACAGGTTTTGGAACAGACAATAAAATCTGGCTTATTATCGAAGATCTCTGTCTCGGAGGCTCCCTTGAAGAAGCTTATCAGTTTAAGGATTATGCTAATTATTATCTTGGTTCACCAAATAACGTTCCTGGACTGGGCCTGCCTTATGAGAAAGTTATTCCACATTTAACCACAAACAATACTGATAAATATAAATTTAAACTATTAATTGATGATTATCGAACTGAATATAAACGCTCTTCAACAGACTGGACCAATTTGTTGAATGAAATTACCACAAATTATCCATCCCTCGGTGTTACGGAAGAAAATCTGGCTCTTTATGACTATGACGCCTGCACTTTGACCGCCGTTGATTTAACAAAGATGGATGCTGTAAAAACTGCTGTCGATGCTTATGCACAGGAAATTCTGGATAACGATAATCAGGAAATTGCAGGACTGTATTTTGATAAATCTGCAAGACAAATAACTGACACAGCCTCAACGACAACTGTACCTCTGACTTATGGCAGAGTTATACAGGATTCAGCGCTTTATCGCGGCGGCTTATTAAGTTACATGGGTGCTTATACATGGCTTTTTGAGCTTGGAGCCGTTTTGGATAATTCTTACAACCTTGCAACAGAACTCACTGTCGGAGAAACAACCTATACCTGGCCTGACCTTGCCACCAAGACAAAGGAAGTTGCAAAAGCCCTTGATGACTGTATCGTCGCAAGCTGGCGTGACGGCAACAATACTTTTGGTCTTTATTACAATATGTGGTATAACGATGCAAGTACATATAAATATGCCTGGGGTACTTTGAAGAGTGGTTTCTACGGTCTTTCAATCTCAGGCGGTACTGTTGAAATGTCTGTATCCGGTTCTGATGCGACCCTTCTTCCGGAAAAAAATCCTGACTGGTACAAAACTGAACTTGCTTTCGGTAAGGATTCCAAGTGGGGAGACCTTCTTGAATACTGGTTCGGAGATAACTAATGAAATTGCTTTTAACCGCTTTGTGTGCCGGTCTGCTTTTTGCAGGCTGCGCATCACAAAAAAACAGTGTTAAACAAAGTGAACAGCAGAATGCAGCAGAAAAAGAGGCAGGTCAAACCCTTACACAGCCTGCTTCTTTACCTGGCCGCGCTTTTAATCACTCTTTCTTAAACGAAAGCCATGTCGGACAGACAGTCACCATAAGCGGGCTGCTTCAAAAAACCGGCACAGGCTTTAAGTTGACCGAAGACTACAAAATGCGCTCGGCAGTAAGTTTTATTCTGACTGTTGATGATAAGGACGAGGCCCTTAATAAGGCTCTCCTTTCCCGCCTTGAATCAGAATGTTCCGTAACAGGCACTCTGACCGAAGCCTCATCAAAGTGGACAAAAAAACTTACAGTAACATCTGTAAATTAAAACCAGACCTGCCCGCACGGGCAGGTTTTTTCTTGTCCAAACGGCCAAAACACATTACTATTCACCTATGAATATCTGTCTGTTTACACCCGACGAACTTAACCAGCCTCTTGTTAAAAAAGATGAACGCAACCAGCACATCGTAAAAGTTCTCCACAAAAAAGCAGGAGACAGCTTTGATGCAGGCGTTATCGGCGGCATGGCAGGTATTGCAACCATTACAGATATTTCTCCGGAAGGTAACATTCAATTCAGTTTTGAACCAAAATCTGCCGGCAAAAAGCTCTACCCGCTCACAATGATTATCGGCTTTCCCCGCCCGATTCAATTAAGAAGGCTTTTGCGCGACATGGCTGGGCTTGGAGTTACAAAAATCATTCTTTCCGGCACCGAACTCACAGAAAAAAGCTATTTGAATTCAAACGTAGTAAAAGACGGCTCTGCTTTTCGCATGCTGCTGGAAGGAACCGCCCAGGCCGCAAGCACACACGTGCCACAGCTTGTTACAGCGGCTTCTTTGCGCCAGGCAATACAGATGGTTCGGGAAGAACAGGATGCTTCTCCTGCAGGCTGTGACAGCTCTCTGATTGCACTTGATAATGTCCGCGCCGGCCAGAGCCTCCACGAGTTTTTACAAAAAGAAGGTTCCCACTCGGCTGTGGCTGCCATCGGAAGCGAACGCGGCTGGACCGACAAAGAACGCGACCTTCTCCAGAATGCAGGCTTTTCTCTCTGCTCGATGGGCTGCCGCGTACTGAGAACAGAAACCGCCGCCACAGTTGCCGCCTCCCTTATTCTCGACTCAATGGGCTTTTTAGGATAAAATGGAATCTATGGATAACGAATCAATTAAACAGGCTCTTTTGCAGATTCAACCGACAGACCTGGATTTTACAGTAATTATGACAGGAAAAGAATCTGTCCGCGTTAACGGTCTTTACAACCCGGAAACCCGCGAAATTTTACTGCACAACAAAAACTTTAAGAGCGACAGCCAGCTCATCTACACCGCAATTCACGAATACACCCACCATCTCATAAACGAAGAAAAACTTGCAGAAAGCGGCGGCAAACTCCTTGCAACCGGACGCGCCCACAACGCTGCATTCTGGTCAAAATTCCACACACTTCTCGAAAAGGCAGGTGAGCTTGGAATTTACAAAATTGAACTCGAAGAAAACCCTGAACTCAAAGAACTTACAGAAAAAATTCGCCATGACTACATGGAAGTAAACGGACGGCTCATGCAGGAATTCGGTAAGCTTCTTGCCCAGGCACATGCCCTTTGCGAAAAGGCAAACATCCGCTACGAAGATTATCTTGACCGCGTTCTCTGCCTTCCCCGCAATACCGCCAAGGAAATTACAAAGGTCGGCCACATAGAAGTTAACCCTGCAATGGGCTTTGACAATATGAAAAAGGTCGCAATGATAAAAAACAAGGACGAACGGGCCGCCGCCGAAGAACAGATTCTTGCCGGTAAACCTGCTGACACAGTTGCACAGCTTATGAAGCAGCACAAAAAGGACGACCCCCGCGCCAAACTTGAAAAAGAAAAAAACCGCCTGGAAAAGACCATCACTGCCCTGCAGCAGCGTCTCCAGTACGTTGAGGAAAGCCTTGAAAGCCTCTAAGTTTATTCTGCTTGCCTTTACCGCTTTTTTGCAGACAGGCCTTTTTGCACAGACTAAAACCTCTTCAAAAACAAGCGTTACGATGCCCAGTGCACCGACAATGCCTTCTATCAGCGCGCCTGCCCTCGGAAACGGCTTTTATGTTCCTGGAAGCGACGGTTTTTACTCAGGTCACAAAAACGTTCCGGCAGGAACAAATTCAAAAACTGCAGCGGCAACAGAAAGCTCAGCCCCGACAGTAACTGCCTCAACGCCAGATACAAATTCAACAGATGCACTGTCGCTTCTTGCAAACAACGCAGGTACAATTTCCAGCATGCTCACGGCCGGCGATTTGTCTTCGCTTGACAGCATGGGAGTTCTGCCTTCAATGGGCGGCCTGTTGAATTCAGCAAATAAGGGCACCTCTGACACTGTGATGCTCCAGCAGATTTTGAACGAATTGAATGAATTAAAACAGCAGGTAAACGCCGTAAGCACAGCCCGGGGAACAACACCTGCCACAACAGCCGCAGTATCAGACACAAAACAGACCGAACGCTCAAAACTTTTGCGTTTTGTCATCAACGGAACCGACATACTGGGTTCACTGCGTGCAGTTTATTTTTCTCACCCGGAAAGCGACGGAACCTTCCTTTTGACAGCCGACCGCGTTTATTTGAATTCATCAAAAACAAATACAGAAACATTCCACCTTTTGTTCCGCGCAACCGGCACAAAAAACTCCGGAACCGCATTTACAGTCAGTCCTGCAATCACACAGGCAGGCGACGATACAAATTCGCCGGTGTACAGGCTCGCACAGATTGATAATCTTAAGGCAAGCCGCACAGGAAACCTTGTAACCCTCCGCACCGAACAGGATGGTCTCAAGGTTGATGTTCTTATTGCTCTTGAATAATATTTGAACGGGTCATTTAAAAGGAGACAAATTGAATTATTTACACGAAGGCCTTGTTCAGCTGGGCTTTGACAAAGACGATTTTTATGGAATCAGTCACCTTCCTCTCGACCAGATTGAATTCAAGATGGACCTCTACATCAAGGCCCTCCAGGAATACAACGCAAAGTTTGACCTGATAAACACCGACGACTACGACCAGATTGTAATCCGCCACATCCTCGACAGCCTTTCAGGCGCCCCGCTCTTGGCCAAACACATCGCCGCAAAATGCGACGGAAACCCCGCTTCCGTCAAAAGTGGTATCACCAACGCAGACCTGGGATCAGGTGCAGGGCTTCCGGGAATTCCGCTTTCTGCAGTTTTTCCGCAGTTCAATTTTGTTCTTGTTGAACGCATGAGTAAGCGCTGCAACTTCCTTGAACACTGCGCGCGCCTCCTCGAACTCAAAAACGTAACCGTAGAAGAAAACCAGGCAGAGCGCCTCGAACAGAACAGATTTGACTTTTGTGTGTTCCGCGCGTTCCGTCCCCTGGAAAAAAAGATGACTCACGTTCTGCGCCGCATCCTCAAAGACGGCGGAAAGCTCCTTGCATACAAGGCAAAGGCGGCAAAAATTGAAGAAGAAATGACCGCCCTTGGAAAAAACATGCCGGCCTACAGGGTAGAACCCCTCGTTGTTCCATTTTTGACAGAAAACTCCCGGGACGAAGAACGCGAAAGAAAT
>JAEENG010000015.1 GCA_016283615.1 Treponema sp. | reverse complement strand
AAATGATAAGAACCTGGAGAAAAATGGATCATATTGAACATCTTGAATTCAATCCCGGCGAAGGCTATTACTCTGTACATCTTGATGTCAAAAAGCGTTACATAAATCCCCTCGTAAAAACTTCTTCCGGCAGGGCTGAACGTATCCGCATATTAAACCCGGAAGCCGACAGGCTTATCAAAGAATTTTTATCCTACCGCGACAGTGAGTGGGGCGCCGTAAAACTCATGTAAAAAAAATAAGTCTAGGCAGATTTTATTTTTTCTTATAAAATATATGTTATGGGTGGAATCGATAATAGCAAAAAGTCTGCGGGGGCAAAGGCTTCTGCGGCTAAATCAACTGCAAAAAAATCAACAGCTAAAACTGTATCAGAAAAGAAAACAACGCCGGCAAAAAAAACTGCTGCAAAAAAGCCTGTGGCCGGAATCGATGAAAACGGAACATTCCGCGCGTGGGACAACGCAAAGACTAAGGCTGCTCCAAAAAAGACAGAAGCCGCAGCTCCGGTTAAGCGCGGAACAACTGCCGAACAGGCCGCAAAAAATCTTGCCGCAGCAAAGGCCGCTGACCCTTCATTAAAATCAGAAGGAAAAAAACTTGCCGCATACGACGACTCTCAGATCAAGCATCTTGATGCGCTTGAGCACATCCGTCTGCGCTCAGGTATGTATATCGGCCGCCTCGGTGACGGTTCCAACCCGAATGACGGTATTTACATTCTTTTAAAGGAAGTAATCGACAACTCAATCGATGAATTTATCGTCGGTTTTGGTAACAAAATCGATATTCAGATACAGGATAACCGTGTAAAGGTACGCGACTACGGACGAGGTATTCCGCTCGGAAAACTCGTCGAGTGTGTAAGCGAAATCAACACGGGCGCAAAATACAACGACGATGTTTTCCAGTTTTCTGTCGGTATGAACGGTGTCGGTACAAAGGCTGTAAATGCACTTTCTTCGTACTTCCGCGTAATTGCAATCCGGGACGGCAAGGCAAAGGAAGCAGTTTTTGAACAGGGAAAGCTCAAATCAGAAAAACTTGCCGCAACCAAGCCTGGGACTAAAAACGGTACTTATTTTGAATTTGTTCCGGACGAGACAATTTTCGGAAAGTATTCATTCAATATGGAATACGTAGAAAAACGCCTCTGGAATTACGCCTATCTGAATGCGGGCCTTACTTTAACCCTCAACGGTCAGCCATATGCAAGCAAGAACGGTCTTTTTGACCTTTTGACCAACGAACTTGAATCCGAAAGCCTGTATTCAATCGGATCCTATAACGGACTTCACTTAAAATTTGCATTTACTCATACAAACACTTACGGCGAAAATTATTTTTCTTTTGTAAACGGTCAGTACACCTCAGACGGCGGTACTCACCTTAATGCCTTTAAGGAAGGTTTTATCAAGGGCGTAAACGACTTTTTCCACGAGTCATACAAGAGCGAAGATATCCGCGAAGGAATCACCGCCGCAATTCTCGTAAAGGTTAAGGACCCGGTTTTTGAAAGCCAGACTAAAAACAAACTTGGAAACACTGATATCCGCCAGTGGGTTGTGGGAGAAGTTCAGTCGGGGCTTGATGACTGGCTGCATAAAAATCCGAAAGCCGCAGAAATGCTTCAGAAAAAAATTGAAGCAAACGAAAAACTCCGCACTGAACTCAGCGCCGTTAAAAAAGAAGCCAAGGAAGCTGCCAAAAAGGTTAGTATCCGTATTCCAAAACTGGACGACTGCCGCTTCCACCTGGAAGACGGTGCCAAAGGTCAGAACAGCATGATATTCATCACGGAAGGACAGTCTGCGTCGGGCGTTATGACACACTCGCGGGATGCGAACACACAGGCAATTTTCTCCCTCCGCGGTAAGCCTGAAAACATGTACGGCAAAAAACAGAGTGACATCTACAAAAATGATGAACTTTACCAGCTTATGATGGCCCTTGGAATTGAAAATTCTGTGGAAAACCTTAAATATTCAAAAATCGTAATCGCAACCGATGCCGATAACGACGGTTTTCATATCCGTAACCTGGTCTTAACCTTCTTCCTCGGCTACTTTGAAGAACTTGTTACCAGCGGCCGCGTCTGGATTCTTGAAACTCCGCTTTTCCGCGTCCGTACAAAAAAAGAAAACATTTACTGTTATTCTGAAGATGAGCGGGACAAGGCTCAGGCAAAGCTTGGCAAGAACTGTGAAACCAGCCGGTTTAAAGGACTTGGAGAAATCAACCCGAGTGAATTCAGGCAGTTTATCGATCCAAAAACAATGCATCTTACACCGGTAGAAATAAGCCAGCTCAAGATTGTACCTCAGTTACTTTCATTCTATATGGGCAAAAATACACCGGAGCGCCGCCACTTTATCGAAGAGCACCTGCTCAGTAACGCGGACATCGACGTATAAGGCTGGATTTGAGGGGAATTTATGGCATTTGTAAAAAATCTTTTTGATAAAAACTTTATTGAATACGCATCATACGTAATTCGTGACCGCGCGATTCCTGATCTGGAAGACGGGCTCAAGCCTGTTCAGCGCCGTATCATGCACACCCTTTTTGAAGTTGATGACGGATACTTTCAGAAGGTTTCCTTTGTTGTGGGACGAACAATGAAGTATCATCCCCATGGAGACGCTTCCATCTACGGTGCCCTGGTAAACCTTGCAAACAAGGAAATCTTTATCGAAAAGCAGGGAAACTTTGGTAACAAGTTTACCGGTGACGGAGCATCTGCAGGACGTTACATCGAGTGCCGCGTACACCCCCTTGCAAAAGAATTCCTCGTAACAAACCCTAATATAACTCATTATGTTCCAAACTACGACGGCCGAAGTACCGAGCCGGAAGTGTACCGCGCAAAAATTCCTCTGGCCCTGATTATGGGCGCTGAAGGCATTGCGGTTGGTATGAGCACAAAAATCCTGCCGTATAATATTAAGGAAGTTCTGGAAGCGGAAATCAAATGTCTTCAGGGAAAGAAATTCAAGATTTATCCTGATGTTTCTACAGGCGGCCTGATTGACGTTTCAAATTACAACGACGGAAACGGAAAAATCGTGACCCGGGCCAGATTTGACACTTCCGATGAAAAGAAAATCGTAATCACCGAACTTCCGGTTGATTCAACGGCAAAAGAACTTCTTGATTCCATTGACTCCGCTTACAAGGCCGGCAAAATCAAAATCAGTTCAGTGGATAACTTTACTACAGACCACTGCTGTATCGAAATCAAGCTTCCCCGGGGTGTTTACACAAAAGATGTTGTGGATGCCCTTTACGCATACACAGACTGCGAAAAATCAATTTCATGCCAGATGCTGGTAATCAAGGATAATATGCCTGTGGCAATGACTGCTACGGAAATTATTAAGTATTATGCTGATAAGCTTACACTTATCATCAAGGATGAACTTGAATACGAACGCTCCCAGCTTACCGAAAAACTTCATATCCGTACTCTTGAACGCATCTTTATCGAAGAGCGCATTTACAAGAAGATAGAAGCCCAGAAGACCCAGGAAGCCGTAATCAAGGCAGTTTATGACGGCTTTAAACCGTTCAAGGCAGAACTTATCCGTCCGATTACCGACGATGATATTGAACATCTGCTCCAGATTCCAATCCGCCGCATTTCGCTGTACGACATCAACAAAAACCGTGCCGAAGTTCTTGCAATCAATAACCGCCTCAAGGAAATCGCCCGTCTTCTTAAAGACCTGGTTGGCTGTGCAGTAACTTATCTTGAAGGCATGATAGGTAAATTCAAGGGAATGGATGTTAAACGCCACACTGAGATTGCAGAATTCAATGCGGTGGATGTTAAAGCCGTTGCCAAAAGCGACAGAAGCCTGCGCTACGACGATAAAGGTTACCTTGGAATCGGAGTTTCCGGCGGCGTAGAAGTTATGAAGGTAAGTCCTTACGACCGTATCCTTTACATGCGCAAAAACGGTATTTTTGCCGTAACGGACGTTCCGGACAAACTCTTTATCGACAAGGGAATGTGGTTCTGTCAGATTGCAGAAAAAGAAATCATCAACAAGGTTTTGTTCACCGTAATTTTCCGTGATCCTAAAACAAAATACGCATTCATCAAGCGCTGCAGAATTCCAAGCTGGATTATGAACCGCGACTACTTTATCGCACCGGACGGAATGGAAGTCCTGCACGTTGATACACGGGAAAAATTTACATTCACCCTCAAATACGAAAAGAAACCCCGTGTAAAAATTCTTGAAGAGCAGTTTAAGGCTGACGACTACGAAGAAAAGGGCTTAAAAACCCAGGGTGTTCGTCTTTGTACGCGGGAAGTTGAATCAATTAAAGTTGACAATGAACAGCTGAGCCTGTTTAATTAGTAAAGTATGAATCAGAATAATAAAGCTCTTTTGGAACAGATGACTGAAAAACTTTCACTGGTGGTGCAGAAAAATTTCCGCAACGCCTTTTCCACAGTTTTTATAATGATGATAATTGAATCCATCGGAAGCGCACTCTTTCTCGCTCCCATGATGTATTTTTCAATTACAGAAAAAACGACTCCTCTTACAATGGGCATTTCGTACGTGCTTCTGGCCGCCGGAATCATCTGTTGGTTTCTGCTTCAGGCAGGCGCCTTTGTTCTCTTTCTCCGGATGGTGAGGGGAGACTATGTTTCCATCGGTTTTCTGTTTTACGGCTTCAGAAAATTCAGGCAGTTTGTCGGTTCGGCAGTCTTTTTTGCAGGACTTGCAGCTTTTGTAACTGTTATAATTCGATTCGTGCTTCATTTTACAAAAGACACACCTCACGACGTTCTTGCCTTTTTGGACAAACACTTTGGTGAAATTCATTCAATACTTGTGATTGCAGTCGTTCTGCTTTTACTTGCGGTAATAATTTCCATCCGCTTTTTGTTTTTGTTTTTTGTCCGCTACGATAATCCTGAGGCCGGTACATTCAAATCCGCAGGAATTGCCGCACGGGTAATCAGAAAAAAAATCCTGCTTTTAATCTGGTTTGTCTTAAAGGCAAGTGCCCGTCATCTTGTCCTTGCTGCATTCTATTTTGCCGCAGCGACTTATTTTGGACTTAAAACAGAAAGTGCAATTCAATCAATTGCACATTTCTTATTCAGCTTTTTGTATTTATTGAATATGTACAAGGCCCTCGTCATGGCTTATTTTGCGACGGCAACCTTCTACGACGAAACGGTTTAATATGTTTGTTCCTGCCGCGCCTGCAAGCGCCGAACTGATAATCAAGGGGTCGCGTTTTCTGTCAGAGGTTTTTATAATTCAAAGCCAGGCAGAAGTGCGCACCATCATCAAAGAGCAGAAAAACAAGTATTCGGATGCCACACACGTCTGCCACGCCTTTATCTCAGGCAAAAATGCGGAAGTGATGGGAATGAGCGACGACGGCGAGCCCGGCGGAACTGCAGGCAGGCCCATGCTGGACGTGCTTAAAGGCCGTTCTGTCACAAACATCCTTGTAACCGTAACACGCTGGTTTGGCGGCACCCTTCTTGGAACCGGCGGTCTTGTTCATGCGTACGGGGACAGCGTAAAACAGGTTCTGGACAAACTTGAACTGATTGAATTAATCGATAAAAGCAGTTTTTCGTTTAAATGCGATTACGCCCAGTACCAGGTTCTTAAAAAACTCATGCAGAATTACAAACTCTACGACGTTACGGAAGATTTTGGGAGTGTCATCACTGTAAGGGGCCAGATAGCAGTAACTGCAGCGGATGATTTTAAGGAACGCATTTTTGATTCAACAAACGGCCAGGTTCAACTTTTTGTTTGACGTAAGCGCATTCTCATTTTATAATATAATAATCTACCTTTAGTATCATTGAACTTCTTTAAGTCGGCTAAAGGATAAAAAAGGAGAAATAACAAATGAAAAAAATTAGTGCTGTTGCAGCATGTGTGTTGATGGCTGCTCTTGCTCTTACAGGTTGTTCAAAGAAGAAGGTTTCTTCGGACAAAGTTTTGAAAATCGGTGTAATCCAGCTTGTTGAACACCCGGCTCTTGATGCTTCATGCAAAGGTTTTATCGACGGTCTTGCAGAAGCAGGTTATGTTGACGGTCAGAACATCACTGTTGACTTTAACAACGCTCAGGGCGAACAGGTAAACTGTGTAACAATCGCAAACAAACTCGTTAACGATAAAGACGACCTTATTCTTGCTATTGCAACACCGGCTGCACAGGCTGTTGCAAACCTTACAAAAGATATTCCTATTCTTGTTACAGCTGTAACAGAC
>JAEENG010000113.1 GCA_016283615.1 Treponema sp. | reverse complement strand
CCGCAATTTTCAGCAATTCGATTCCATTTTCGAATCATACTGTGAAAATTTGTCAATGCCGAAAATAAATTTCTTGAATTTGCCGGTTTCAGATTTCCGCTTTTAGGCAAAAAAATATATTAATCGAAGCCGACGGCTCCGACCTTCATGCGGTCCTTCATTCTGTAAGAATCCGCCTGCAGGCTGACTATATGGCAGTGGTGCAGAAGTCTGTCCAGACTTGCAGTTGCTACTGCTTCATCATTATTCATAAACTCAGTCCATCTTCCAAAAGTTTTATTACTTGTCATAATCATTGAGCCGGTTTCATACCTTATGTTTATAAGCTGGAAGAGAACATGAGTTTCTTCTGCGTTCAAAGGTTCATATCCGACTTCATCAACAAGAAGAATATTCGGCTTTGCAAACCATCTGAGTTTCCTGGAAAGTCTGTTCTGCTCTTTCGCCTTAATCAAAGACTCAACGAGATCATGACAGGAAATGTAATAAGCAGAGTACCCGGAAATACAGGCCTTGCATCCAAGTGCCGACATAAGATGAGTTTTTCCGACTCCAGAAGGCCCGAGAAAGAACACATTTTCTTTGCGTTCAACAAAGGACAGCGTTGAAAGTTCATTAAACTTTTCCTGTGTAAGTCCGCCTTTCAGCCAGCCCAGGTCAAATGTTTCCAGAGTTTTATACTGAGGAATTGCAGAAATCTTAAGACGGGTTTTTCCGGCTCGTTCCTTACGCGGAATCAATTCTGTTTCAATCAAATCATAGATTCTATCCAGCAGTGTGTTTTCATTACGAGCCTGTTCTTCAAGAAATGAATCAAATCCTGCTGCCATAAATGAAAGACCGAGTTCTTCCATGCGATCTTTAAGCGTTATAAGTTTTACGTTTTCCATTACAGCGCCCCCACGAGAAACTGCTCATAAAATACAGGATTTCTTACAGCCACATAGTCTGGGTTCTGCATCTTGAAAGTTTTCTTTGCCTGTCGTCTGAAGGCATCACGCTTAAGCCCCTTTTCCCATGCTGCAAGAATTGCATCTTTATCTTCAAGCCTTATAAATGACTGTCTGCTACCTGCCGGTGCACAGTCAATTACACGAATTGAGATCCCTTCAGAGTCAAACAGTTCAATTCTCTCAACTTCTACAAACGGCTTTGCTGTAATGGTTTTACCGATGAATACCGGAGGAACACTGTATCTGTTTGTTTTATAGGTTATGCAGGATTCTCTGCTTACAACAAGAGGAATCGCATCACGTACATCAAACATACTTGCAGGCAGTTTTTTAAGAAACTGTTTCTCATAATCAAATCTTTCATTTCTTGACTGATTGAACTGAGAAAGCTTGTTGTCTGCAATTCTTTCAATCCATGCGAGTGCTGCTTCATTAAGAGCCGTGAGTTCAAGAGAACGGTTGTCATAGTCAACGAAGAAGTTGTTTTCAAAATACTGATTGAAGCGCTCAACTTTTCCCTTTGTTTCCGGCCTGTGGATCTTACATCGCTTTGGGATAAAGCCGTAGTGATATGCAAAACGCGCGAGCTGACGGTTTGTCTGCCAGTGTTCTCCGTCGTAATACCAGGCTGTTTTCATGTTGTCGTAAAGGATTTCTTCCGGGATACCGCCGAAGAATTCAAATGACTTGATGTGACAGTATAAAAGAGTTGCACTGTCCATTCTTGTTGTAAAATAAACGAACGGCATTCTTGAATAGCCCATGACCATAACAAAGGCGTAGAGTTTCTGCAGCTTACCGTTTACATACTGACGGCCGAACTCTATCCAGTCTACCTGAGCCTGATGAGCTGGTTCTGTTTCAAATCTGATTACAGCTTTTAATGTTTCCTCTTTTCTGATTTTTGTGATGTATTCTCTGACAATGGAACTCTTGCCGTCAAAACCAAGTTTGATAAGTTTTTCGTAGATTTTAGCTCCGTTGATTTCCGGGTTCTCTCTTACAAGAGTTTCGATTAGTGGCTTGTATTTATCAAGCTTACTTTTTCTGACTGGCTTTTTTCGTTCGCGTGGCATTTGCTTTAACCACGTTCTGATTGTTCTGTCTGTTTTTCCCAATTGCTCAGCTATCTGTTTCTGAGTAAATCCTTGTGCTTGCAATTCATGCGCTTTTAGCATAAATTTCTCCATGAGGCTCATTCTCCTTTTTATTGTGGTGTGGTAACCAACATTTTAAAGGTTTTTGAGCCTCTTTTTATATGCCTAAAAGCGGAAATTTTTCGCCGGCATTTTTAGGAAGTTTAACACCGGCAGTGACAATACCGCTGCACAAGCTTATCATGCCATCTCTGGCCGCGCTCATTATTGCGGAGAAAGAGAACCGCTCCTTCTGAAAACGCCCATTTCAGATGTACGTTTCCGATTTTATTATGACCGCCTTTCTCTTTCTTGCCGGCAGATTCATGGGAACACTTTACAAGCCGGCAGTAAGAGATAAACTTCCCTACATCAGAAAAACGATGGATGTCATCTATCTCGTAAAGAATCGTGAGAGAAAGAATAAAGCCGAGACCCGGAACTGAATTGATAATGCTGTACGAAACAGGATCCTGCACTTCCATGCTGTCCTCAATCTGAAACTCAAGTTTTGTGATTATGTCGTGGTAAGCCTGGAACATGGCAAGATCCGCATTCACCATTTTTAAGGTTGCAGGATCAGTGAACTTCTGAGGAATCGTATTTCTGTAAACTTCACTTCTCATTCTGGAAGATGTCAGAGGTTCGTTTATATTGTACTGATGATTTGTATTTTGAAGATGAACGGAAAGTTCGGCACGCTGCCGTACAAAAAAAAGTCTGCGACGCAATAAATCACGAACAGCCCGTTTCTCTTTTGGATAAGCATAGGCAATCGGGAACATACCTCCGCGAAGCAGGTTTGAAATTTTTTCTGAATCGATTTTATCGCTTTTTGTTTTTCCGCCGTGGATTGACTTCATGTAATAGGCATGCCCAAGTGCAAAATCAATTCCGTTTTCTGCACAAAAGTCTGCAACCCAGTACCAGGTGAAGATGCATTCAACGCCAACAACAATGTCCTTTCCAAAAGTGTTTGTCACAAGCTCAAGATTATCTCTGGAACATTCCATATTTTTGTGAAATACAGTTTCTCCGATGTTGTTGATGACACAGATGTACATCGTTCTTGCGTGAAGGTCGATACCAATGTAAAATTGATGTTGGTTCTTATAGAATCTCATTAAGGTTCCCTCTTTAGATCAATTAGGATATCGTGCCCTGATGGGCTTATCTATCTTAGCATGATAAACCTGGGGCCTTAATGATTTTCAAAGGTTCGTAGCCGACAAACCGGTCCACCCCGCTGCGGTACAACCAGTTGTTATGCTCACAGCCCACTGGGCTGGTGAAAAAGGAAGTAAAAATGAAATCAATAAGAAAAAAAGCATTAATTGCAAGCATTATAGAGTTTTTCGTCTTTTCGTTTGTCGGCTTTTCACTGGTGCTCATGCTTTTTCATGCTGGAATTTTTGCATTTCCTGTAATTGCATTCATGTGGACTTTCTGGGGATTCAATGTACTGACATTTTTTATCGGAATCAAAATAAAATTGCGGTACAGGCTTTCTTTTGCGGTCCTGAACTTTCTTGTGATATCGCTACTCCTTGCTTATTTGATAAATTCTACTGAGTCAATCAAAAACAACACGGTTCAAATCGTTTCCATAGCAGTTTCCATTGTTGTCGCGCTTTTGTATTTGCTTGTATCAATACTTTTTGTAAAGCACTATTGGAATCCGGCGAAAAATGAAGTTTTACGTCTTTTTGGAAAAAATCCCCCTGAGCCGACACTTGATGACTGCAAAACAAAATATCCCTTATTGCTTGTTCACGGAACGGGATTTCGTGACAGAAAACTTTTCAATTATTGGGGGCTTATCCCCGACTTTCTTGAAGAGCATGGTGCCGCCATATTCTACAGTAAGCATGACGCCTGGGCGAATATTGAAGATGCGGCAAACCAAATTGTGATTGCTCTGAAAGAGGCTCTTGAAAAAACAGGCTCTGAAAAAGTTAATGTAATAGCCCATTCTAAAGGCGGAATAGATGTACGGTATGCAATAGCAAAACTTGGAGTTTCAGATAAAATAGCTTCTCTTACGATGATAAGCTCTCCAAATCATGGTTTAAAAACGATGGACTCGCTCTACTCAATTTTTGGGAAAAGATTTTTTAAATTCTGTGCTTTTTTCGTAAATATCTGGTTTAGGATTCTTGGAGACAAAAAGCCAGATTTCTTTGAGACAAGCCAGCAGTTCAGGGCTTCTTTTATGGAAAATTTCAATAAGGAAATTATTGACTTCCCTGCCATTATGTATCAGTCATTTGCTGGAAAAATGAAAAACCCGTTCAGTGATATTTTTATGTGGTTCTTGAATCTTATAATCAACTTTTCTGACGGAGCGAACGATGGGCTTGTATCGGTGGACTCTGCGAAATGGGGAAAATTCCGTGGTACAATTGAAGGACGGAGGTTTTTCGGGATTTCTCATCCGCATGAAGTTGACGGTTATCGCACAAATCCTAGATTAAAAGAAATTGAAAGTCTTCCAAGTGGTTCAAAAACTATTAGAGATTTTTATATAAATTTAGTTCGTGAATTAAAAGACACGGGATTTTAATAAACAAGGCATAGCAAAGGTTCAAATCCGACAAACCGGTCAAGCCGGTTTGCGGTACAACCAGTTGTTATGTGGACGCCCGCACTGGAGCGCTTTGTAAGGAAGGAAAAATGAACGCATTAATAATTAATTGTAGTCCTGTAAAAAATGGTGCAACTGCAGAAATTGTAAAAATCGCTGAAGAGTGTATTAAAGAAAAATATGACACAACAGCAGTCTGCATTGATGATTACAAGTTTAATTTCTGCAAAGGCTGCAGAACCTGCCACACGACTGCAAAATGCGTTCAGCATGATGATTTTGATTTATTAATCAATGAATTTGAAAAGGCAGATATAATAATCAGTGTATCGCCATCATACTGGGCAGATGTTCCCGGTCAATTCAAGGCTTTCATCGACCGCTGTACTCCATGGTGCAATACTCATGAACCACATGCAAGTCTTTCAAAAGGGAAAAAAGGTTATTCCATAGTTTTACGAACAGGTCCAAATATGAAAGAGTGCGAAAGATTGATATCAACAATCGAACATTTTTATGGTCATATGGAAATTGAGTGCGCCGGAAGAATCGGTTTCTGTTCAATTGAATATAAAGAAGCAGTTAATGGCATAAAGAACGAAATTGTTGAATTCTGTAAGGGAATATAATAGAAATATTTTGTACTTGCTTAAGAAGCACTAGAACGCGAGTTTGAGCCTCTTAGGAATTCAATTAAGAAATCAAATACAACAGAAAAACCTATGAATCTTAATAATGTACTAAAATATTTATCAGAAGAAAAACTTGAATACATAAAAAATTGGTATATTCTTTAGATAAGGAATATAATTCTTCATAAGAACTATATATGTCATAGCATAGGTTACGACCTTCGCTCGTTTGCATGAGTATTTATAATGTTAAAATAATTTGAATAATTCTAACTTCATGTTATAATTTGAATAACGAATAGGAGATTGGATATGAAAAAAATTTTAAAAATGTTATTTATCTCATTTTTCACTTTGGGATTATTAGCATGTTCAAATGATGCAGGTGGCGGAAATAATCAGGATTCTCCTGATAATCCGGGAGATGTTGAAAATCCTGTTGAGCCAGAAACTCCAGAACATAAATATATATCAATAAGATTAGGAAAAACCTGTGAAACAAAGGAAGAAATTTCATCATACGAAAGTTTCGATTATATTTGTGATGATGAATTTGAAGACAAGAATGCCGGAATTGCGAAGGGTTCTTATTACGGATTGCAATTAGTGAGCATAAATTATTCTTCTGATTATTTTACACTTTCGGTAGAAGGAAATTTAAGTTCACAAACTGTTATATCAAAAGAATGGGTTAATGCTCCCTCTTATGGTTCATTTTATCCATTATATATTGCAGATGACGAAACTGCTGAATCGATAAAAATAACTGCGACAGATATTTACGATGAAACCATAAAGGGCTCAATAACTTTTGAAATATGTGAAAAGTTCAATCATGAGGATATTTCAACGACTCTAACCTTTGATAAGAAGACATTTCTAACGACCGATGATGTTCTTTTTATAAGAGACACGATAAGTAACAATAAAGAATCTGATTATAATCTTGATTTTAGTAATTGTAGATTTGAATTTGACAAAGTCCCTGGTTCCGCTTTTTGTACAATAAGTTCTTCGAGATCTTACAACTGGGATTCTATTATAGAACGCGATGGAAGTGCAGATAAAGTATTAGAAGAAGATGGCGCTCTTGTAAATATAAAAAGTATTACTCTTCCTGACACTATAAAAGAAATTGGAAGTCATGCTTTTGCATATTGTTATAACATGAAGCTGAAAAAATTACCGGTTTCTTTACAGACAATTAACTGGGATGCTTTTTTATATTGTAAAGCAATTACTGTAAATAAAGTCCCTGATTCTGTTACTAGATTAGGTCAATCTGCATTCGCACGTTGTGATGGTATTACTGCAGTTGAACTGCCAAAGGAACTTACAATATTTGATATTTCTACATTTGATGATTGTAAAAATATCAGCGAAATTGAAATTCCTGCAACAGTGACAACAGTTCGTTCCAGCAATGGAGCTACATATTTTGACTTTAATGTAAATGCGGGAAATGAAAACTATAAATCGGCCGGTGGTATACTTTATTCAAAAGATGGAAAAACATTATATAAAATCCCTGTTTCTAAAGTTGGATACTCTTATTCAATTCCAGCGACGGTAACTGCGATTTCCAGTAATGCTCTTGCCAACCTTGATAAACTAAACACACTCTATATTCCTTCCTCTGTAATAACAATGGAACGTTATGCCATAGTTAATTGCAGCAACTTAAAAACAATAAATATTGATTTTTCAGAAAAGCCGGCCGGTTGGGATGACAACTGGCTATGGTGGTCAACTGGAAAAACAATTAATTTTACCGGAACAACAAATGAAAATTCCGGCAGTTTTGAAAACAGCGGCTCATTGAATGGAACTTACACAATAAAGAATAATACTTCAGGGCAATTAAAATTCTCAAATGGCACAATGGAATTTATTTATACAGGAATGACAAGAAATACATACTCGTATGAAGTAAGTGGTTCAATTTTGTCTGTAACATGGGAAACAGCACAAGGTACTTTTGTAGGACAGTTTGATATAGAAGAAACAGAAACGGGCTATAAATTCTTAAAAAAAGATGATATTGCACTCTCTTGGATTGGTACATGGACACATGCTGCTTCAACAGATGAAATTGAAATATATAAATAAATAGCCTGACATCTGCCGTATGGCGGATATCGGGTCAAGCCCGCCACCGTTTAAGCAGTTGTTCTGTGCAGGTCCGCTACTTGCGGTGCAAGTGGTAAAAAATTGATTGGAAAAATAATTTCAATTGTCGCTTCACTAATCGTTACAGCTATAGTGATTCATAATGCACATGGGAGGATTAGCAGAAACCGATACTGGAAAATAGAAATCAGTATGCTTGCAAGTTTACAATGAATTTTTCTCAAAAACATGATATAATCCTCTCGGAGGTGTATTATGTCATACGAAATGGTAATTGAACAGGTAAAAACTCTGCCAGAGCAATTGTTGACATCGGTTTCCGCATTTATAAAGCTGCTGGAAGCTGAGCAATCTGAAACATACGTGATAAAAACTGCCTCAAAGACAAAAAAGGATTTCCTTGATCTTGCAGGAAAGATTCATCTTGACAGCGATTCTGTAACTGAACTCCGTGAGGCAAGTTTATTATGATTCTTGCAGATACAAATATAATCATTAATTTCTGGGATAAACCGACAGAAAACGCAAAGAAAGTCTTTGAGGAAAATGAAATTGCAACATGTGGAGTTATAAAGACAGAACTGCTTCGTGGCAGCAATTCTGACAACCAGTTTTTACAAATGGAAAAAGCCTTAAATGATTTAACATACCTTTCGTTTTCTGAAAAAGACTGGATTTCACTTTCAAAACAATTCATAACCTTAAAGAAAAATGGGCTCGCAGTGCCCTTTCAAGATGCGATAATTGCATATCTTGCCATAAAATATAATTGTGAAGTTTGGACAAATGACAAACACTTCAAATTAATGCAGGTTGTTTTGCCAGAATTAAAATTATTCTCAGTTTAAGTGTAAAAGATATCACATAACAAAGTTTACGATGGTGGAAGAATCTTCTTCAATACCGAGTTCCTAAAATTTGTTGTATATTTCATTTTGCCAACTCACTAGGCGACAACTATATTGGCACAGAGGGAAACCCGCCAGTTTTACAAAACCAGGAGATTTGTATGAATTATTTATATACTAGGACGACTGGCATTGCTGACTGATTCCTGGCTTGCCTACAGGCATACTATACTTGCAAATTCGGTTTTATCAGTTATATCCCCTTCCATCCGCTGCAAAAAAAGCCCCGGAAAACGCACTTTCTACTGCACTTTCCGGGGCTCGTTTTTTAATCTTTCAGCTGGTCATAATAGCCGGGACGGCCGAAGAGTATGCATTCTACCTTTCCGTCGGGACACCATATGCCTATCTGTTTTGACTCACTGGCCCAGGCATCTCCGTCTTCCTCTTCAACAAAATCGTCAGCGAGAGTCAGCAGCGTCTGAAGATTAAAACCAGAGCAGTCTTTGCCGTCGACGGTAAGTTTTACATCTTCATCTGCATAGATTTCTATGCATTCGAATTTGCCGTTTTTGTCATAATCCACCCGGCAAAAATCATAGTAATCGTTATTTTCGTCAGGCGGCACAGGATCATAATCGTCACTCTCGATATATTTTGTAAAATCTGACAGAGGGCGGCCTGACATTTCGGAGAATCTTCGGCATACATCCATAAGAAAATCCTTGTTGGACTGAGATAACTCCTTGTTTTCACTGCTTTTTTCAGGTTTTCCTAAAGTTCTATGTACTCTGGCTGAATCAGCCCCGAAATGAATATCATTTACCCCTCTTAAAGGAATTACATTAAGCTCTACCATTTATTATCCCCCTTCGTTCAAGTTCAGCTTCATAAACTATTTTTTCATCAATCGCTTTTTGATACCTGTCACCAAACTTACGGGTAATATTTTTAATATCCATAAGTTCAGCGTCAAAAAATCTGCCTTCAGCAATAAGCTTGGCCTGCCAGCGCCTGTAGCGCTGAGCCCGTACTGAACGGCCATAACTGCCGGTAAATTTATGATCTTCCTTACCCATAATTATACACGGCCCTTTCCACCTTGTTAATGGGAAAACACTGTCCGCCGGCATGTGATGAATTTCATACCGTTTCTCGCCGCTCCTCACGCTGTGATTTAAAAACACATATTTAAAGAAAAAAAAATTGCGCAATTTTTTCTGAGGTATATAATGGAAATAATTGATAAAATGGAGATTTGCTAAAATGGCCAAAAAGCAGTTATTTCAAAAGGTCGGCAATACAAAAATCATTCCCATCTCGTTTAAAATCGTTGCGATTTTTACGGTCCTTTTACTCTTATCCAACTTTGCAACAAACTTTGTAAACCTCGTACTCAGCCAGCGCCAGATTATCTGGTTGAATAACGAAATCATGGTTGCCCAGCTCAAAGATTTATACACAACCGCATCCAACCAGTATCAGATTTATCAGTTCAACTCGGACAGAAATGCCTGCATCAAGGCAATTGAACACACAGGAAGCCGAAGTTTTGAACTTAAGAACAGCCTCGCTCTCGCAGTTACCCGCGAAGGTGAATATCTGTTTTCTGTGTGCGCCGACGGAACTGAGTTTGACGAAGAATATATAAACCAGGCAAAAATCTCCGAAATGGAAGCGTGGGAAAAAACTCAGGAAGACTCGGGCGAACAGGCTCACGATTCTGATAAAGAGCATTTTTCTGACTACAGTTTTCCGGACAAAGCAGCCCTTGCCAAAATGAACGCAGATTATGAACTTGGTCTGACAGATGGTTCAATTTCTTTTTCAAATGACCATGGAACTTACTTTGGCGTTTACAAATACCAGGAAGACTGGGGCTGTTATTTAATTCGGGCTGAGCTTCGCGCAGAAACTACAAAGTCGGCCTTCATCGTTTTCGGATTTATTTCCATTATCATCCTGCTTTTGACCGGCGGCTTTCTGTGGGTCGGCGTCGTGTTGTTCGGCAAGATTCTTGCAAGCGTAAAAAAGATTACAGGCAGTCTCTACGAAATGCAGCAGAACCAGAAACTTACCACAATAGATTTGTCTTCTTCTCCCAACGATGATATTACCTATCTTGCGGCAAGTTTTAATGAATTGTCATCGACCATCGGCACACTCCTCGGAATCTTTCAGAAATTCGTTTCCAAGGACGTTGTTGCAAAAGCCTATAATGAACACGAAATCCGCCTTGAAGGAAAGCAGCGTGAACTTACAATGCTCTTTTCCGACATCAAGAGTTTTACCTACCGCACAGAAACTCTCGGAAACGACATTATCGATTTATTGAATGTCCACTACGACCGTGTAATTCATGCGGTGCACGAAAATAACGGTGTAATCGGTTCGATTATTGGTGACGCAATTCTTGCAATTTACGGTACCGACAATAAAAAAGAAAAATCACTCTGTTCCCTCGATGCTGCCTGGCAGATTACCCGCCTTACAGCCGATCTCCGAAAAAAGATGATTGTCCGCCGCGACGAAATCTTAAAAAAGCGTCCGCTTACCGAAGACGAAGACCGCGTATTCAAGGCGGTGCTGATTGACGTCGGTGTCGGAATCGACGGCGGAAATGTATTCTACGGAAATATCGGTTCAAACGAGCATATGACAAACACCGTAATCGGCGACAACGTAAACTCCGCAAGCCGTCTCGAAGGTTTGACACGTATTTACCACCTGCCGGTTATCGTTTCTCAATACATCCGGGATGAAGTTCTTAAACTTACCGGCAAATATAAATTCTATGAAATTGATACAGTTCAGGTAAAAGGAAAAACTGAAGGCAAAAAGATTTACTATCCTCTGGACACAACTGAAATGGAAGAGGGCATTGAAGAAAAACTCGACCTGTTTGAAGAAGGACTTGCTGCCTACTACGAAGGCGACTGGAGCAGCGCGCGAAAGAGTTTTACTAAATGCGGCCTCGAAATGACAGAAGTCTTTAAAGAAAGAATGGGACGCTCAAGTGCCCCTGCTGACTGGAGTGGAATATGGACAATGAGCACAAAATAGCCGAAAGACAAAGTTTAACCCATAAAGAAGTTCAATACTTTCTGAAAGATGAATTAAAACCTCTCGAATATTCAAAACAGTCTTCCTACAATCTGACTGAAGAATACGAGAAGACCGGAAAAAATAAAAACAAGGGTGTAATCTATCTTTTGACAGCAACCTTTATCGGCGTTCTTTTGCTGACAGGCGCCCTCGCATTCTTTATCGTGTCAGGCAACAGAAAGATAAAAATCAACATCAACACCTTCGGTGACTTGAATTTACAGTCTCTTTTAAATACAGCCGGACGGGTTCAAAGTAAGTACCAGGCTGCAATCAATGAAAAAGAAGAACTGATGGCTATGCGCGACAACGAACTTGCTGAAGCAAGGCAAAAACGCGAAAACGAACTTTTTACACTTTCTTCGCTTTCCAAAGTTGCAAGCGAAGCTTCCCTCAAGGCGCGCCGTGACAAAATACAGAAAGATTATGAAACAAGCGTTTCTGATATTCAAAAAAAATATAAAGAAAAAATCGATCGTGCAAACGAAGAAATCAATACTTTAAGTGATCAGGTGTCTTCTTACGACGGAGAGCAGTTGACACAGGCCCGCGAGCAGGAAGCAATTCTGGACAGTCAGAAGCAGTTGAATGATTTGCAGTTAAAATCGGTCGAAAAGCGCTACCAGACTCAGATTACTGACTTAAAGGCAAAAATGGCCAGCCAGCAGAAGCGTGCAGTCGAACAGCAGCGTGCGGCAGTTGAAGAAGTCAGAAAAACCTATCAGGCAAAAATAGATTTGCTGGACCCGGATGCCCGTTCCCAGTCGAGTGCACAGGATAAAATCATTCTTGATACAGGTATTCCAAAATGGGCAAAATCAACGGCCGCCATTGAATTTAAGGAGCGCTTTGACGGAAGCAGGTATACAGACGGGTTTAAATCTCCTTCTGAGAACTTTAAAAATTCAATTGCAAATGCAGAAAAGACCTTTGACGACTTGAATACAGTTGCCAACCGCTTTTATACAATTCCGCTAGAAAACACAATCCGCCACTACGTGCCTGCTATCCAGCGCCTTGCCTACCAGCTTGCCGAAGAAATGGCAGACGGTCAGAAGGCCATGCAGGGCGAACTCGATACACTCAACAAAAATCTTGAAGAAAAAAACAGGGAGCTTTCGGATTACGCTGTTTTCTTTGAAGCAATCTGTAACGAAGATAAATCAAATCCTTCTCATGGAGCCGTAATTTCTGCAGCAAACCGCCAGAAGATTCCTTTGTACATGACACAGGCCGGAAAAGCAGCCTTTGCCGAACAGACAAGTCTTCCGGGGCAGATACGCGCCGGCCGCAAGGTAATCTGCGACGTTAATCTTGTAAAGGAAGGCTCATTGTTTTATGCCGTTCCTCTGGACAGTAAAAAAGCTAATTCAATCGAAAACGGACAAAAAGTGTATATAGTTATACCTAAGGACAATAAATAATAAAGAGGTGTCCAATGTGGTACTATGACTTTATAATTCCAGATTTTCTGGTTCTCTTCGTCTTTGCGGGATTCTATTTATCCAAACGTAGAATTTCAATCAGACTGACCAGATCTTTTCTGGCACTTTTGTCCATCGAAATTGTAGTCCTGACTCTTGATTTACTGGGCAGCCTTTCTACAGAGGACTTTGTTCATTGTCCTCAGATTCTGACTGTAACAGCCAATGTCTTGTACTTCTGTTTTTATACACTGCGTACACTGCTCTTTTTTATATGTACCTGTTATATTGTAAAAATCCGGTTCAGGCGTATCGTTCCCCTGGTTGTCGTTTCCGGTCTGGTCTTTGTTTTTTCGGAGCTTGTCAGCCTTTCAAACTTCTTTTATCCGGTTTTATTTTCAATTACAGACGGAAAGTATGTTAACGGCAGTTATTATGATCTGATTTACATAAGCTCCTGTTACTTTTTGCTGGCTTCCTTTCTTGTTACAGTTATTTACAGAAAAAATCTGACCCGGAAAGGTTTTTATTCAGTTTTGATTTTTAATTTGATTCTCCTTACAGGTTATACTTTCAGAATCCTTTTCAAAAACCTCCTTATTATGGATCTTTTCTGTACTACGACCCTTCTGATTATTTATCTTTCCTTTGAAAATCCTGACCTTTTTATTGAAGAAAAAACGGGGCTTTTTAACCGCCGTGCATTCTCTGTTTATGTAGAAGAGATAAGTTCAGTAAAATCATCAGTACTCATGGGATTTACCATTCATAATTACGGCGAGCTGAGGGAAACTTACGGCCGTGTCCAGATGGATAAAGGTCTTTATATAATCGGTCAGTACATGATGAAGGAATTCAATGCTCTTTCTTCCTTTTATCTTGGCGACGGAAAATTTGCCTTTGCCGGAAAATCGGTTTCTCTGGATCCCGTTTATCTTCATGAAAAGCTTAACAGACGTTTTGCCCGGGTCTGGCGCGACGGAGATGACACGGAACTCTATCTTGAAATCGGATTTGCGGCTGTTAACGTAAAACTTGATTCTGTAAGCCCGTTAAAATTAATAAACAGTCTTGCTTCTTCCCTCAATGCAATAGAAAAAACTGCCGGTTCCTTTACCCTGATTGATGAAAAGAAAATTGCAGAAGGAGAGCACACTCAGGTAGTAAAGCGTGCGGTAGAAAAAGCCGTAGAAAACAATACGGTCGAACTTTTCCTTCAGCCGCTCATCGATGCCCGAAGCGAAAAACTGATTGGGGCGGAAGCCCTGGCCCGTATCCGTGACGACGACGGAAAAATTGTTCCTCCGGGTGAATTTATTAAAATTGCAGAAAAGAACGGCCGGATCAATATGCTTGGCGAGCAGATTTTTGAGAAGACCTGTAAATTCATAAAAGACAATAATATTCAGGAAAAAGGACTTTCCTGGATAAACGTAAACCTTTCGCCGATTCAGTTACTGCGCAGGGATTTAAATGAGCGTTTCTCTTCAATTATCAGAAAATACGATGTTGACGCGAGCTTAATTCACCTCGAAGTGACCGAGGAAGCGATGATTGACCCGAGTCTCCTTGAAAATCAGATGAGTGTTATGGGTGCATCGGGATTTCAGTTTTCGCTCGACGATTTCGGCTCGGGCTTTTCTAACTTTACGCGGTTAAAAAGCTGTCCGTTCAAGAATGTAAAATTCGATATGTCTATTGTCTGGGATTACATTAAAAACCAGGATAAAATTCTTCCTGCCCTTGTAAAAACCTTTAAGGAAATGAATTTTACCGTAACTGCTGAAGGCGTGGAGACAAGAGAAACAGTAGATTCCCTTAAGGCTGTCGGCTGCGATTATCTTCAGGGGTATTATTTTTCAAAACCGGTTCCATGTGAAGAATTTCTGGAATTCATGAAGCAGAAAACAACCGCCCCCCTCTGATAATGCGGTACTTGTAATAATTTTTTATATTGCAAAAGAGTGTTGAATTATAAAAATATAAAGGGTAAAATGGAAATATTCTGTTCCTTATTGGGACATATGAGGTATTGCTATGGAAATTTCCGATATTCACTTTACTCCTGCGGTAACTCCTGTACGCATTGGTATCGATGTTGGTTCAACCACTGTAAAAGTTGTTTGTCTCGACGAAAATGATAAAATGCTGTACGGCGATTACCAGAGACACCGAGCTGATATCCGAAATACAATTATAACTGTTGTAACTAAAGCCCTTAACGAAATTGAAAAACAGCTTCCGGAAGGAAGTTCCCGCACCGTATCTGTAAAGGTTACCGGTTCCGGCGGTTTGTCTGTTTCACAGTGGCTTAACATTCCTTTTATTCAGGAAGTTGTTGCGGCAACTACTGCCGTTAAAAAAATCATCCCGCAGACTGATGTTGTAATCGAACTTGGCGGTGAAGACGCCAAAATTACATATTTTACAGGCGGTGTTGAACAGCGCATGAACGGAACCTGTGCCGGCGGTACAGGTGCATTCATTGACCAGATGGCTGCTCTTCTCGAAACTGATGCTCCGGGTCTTAACAAACTCGCCGCAGGCTGCAAGCAGATTTATCCGATTGCCGCACGCTGCGGTGTATTTGCAAAAACTGACGTTCAGCCGCTTATTAACGAAGGCGCACGCCGCGAAGATATTGCCGCTTCTATTTTCCAGGCCGTTGTTAACCAGACTATTTCCGGCCTTGCCTGCGGTAAACCGATCCGCGGTCACGTTGCATTCCTCGGCGGTCCGCTGCACTTTCTGGACCAGCTGCGCGTCCGCTTTATCGAAACTCTTAATCTTAAGGACGACGAAATCATCGTTCCGGAAAACTCCCAGCTTTTCGTAGCCGCAGGTTCTGCTTATTCTGCAGAAAAAACATACAGCTGTGTTGCAGGCGAAGCACCAAAAGTTTTCCCTACAATCGCACAGTTCAGGGACAGCCTTAAAAACCTCGAAGGTGCAGAACTTTCAGAAGTTCAGCGCCTTGAACCTTTGTTCGTTGACCAGGCTGACCTTGATGCATTCCGCGAACGCCACAATCAGGACAAGGCTAAACGCGGAGACCTGTCAAAAGCAAGCGGACCTCTCTTCCTCGGTCTCGATGCGGGTTCAACAACTACAAAGGCTGTTCTCGTAAACAAACAGGGAGAAATTCTCTGGGACTTCTACGACGTTAACGCCGGTAACCCGGTTGACCTGGCCGTACGGGTTCTCAAAGATCTGTATAAAATTCTTCCGGAAAACTGCTATATCGCACGTTCCGTTTCTACAGGATACGGCGAAGCCCTCTTCCAGGCGGCTCTCGGTGTAGACGCCGGCGAAGTAGAAACAATCACTCACTACCGCGCCGCAGAATTCTTTGTTCCGGGTGTTGAGTTCCTTCTCGACATCGGCGGTCAGGATATGAAGTGTCTGCGCATGAAAGACGGTGCGATTACTTCCATCCAGTTGAACGAAGCCTGCTCTGCAGGTTGTGGTTCATTCCTTGCAAACTTTGCAAATTCAATGAACCTCGATATTGTTGAATTCTCTAAAAAAGCCCTTCTCGCCAAAAAACCGGTAGACCTCGGTTCACGCTGTACTGTATTTATGAACAGCCGTGTAAAGCAGGCTCAGAAAGAAGGTGCTACAATCGATGATATTTCTGCCGGACTTTCATATTCGGTAATTAAAAACGCGCTCTTCAAGGTAATCAAACTCCGCCGCGCTTCTGAAATCGGAACAAAGGTTGTTGTTCAGGGCGGTACCTTCTACAACGACGCTGTTCTCCGTGCATTTGAAAAAATCGCCGGTGTAAACGTATTCCGTCCGGATGTTGCCGGTTTGATGGGTGCTTACGGTTCTGCCCTTATCGCTTATGACCAGTGGTGCGACCTGACCGCTCCAAAACCCGGTCAGGAAAAGGGATGGATTCCTCCAAAAATCGTATCAAATATCGCAACCCTCGATGAACTCGAAAAATTTAAAGTTCAGCTCGAACTCACACGCTGCGGTGGCTGTCAGAACAACTGTCTTCTTACAATCAACACTTTTGAAACAGGCGGACAGAAACGTCAGTTCATCACAGGTAACCGCTGCGAAAAGGGTCTTGAACGCCACCAGTTAAAAGATACAAAACAGGTAGACGGAAGCAACAAGGCAAATACAGGAGTTGAAGAAACCCAGATTGAACTTCCAAACCTCTTTGACTGGAAGTACAAACGCCTGTTCAATCATTACGTTCCGCTCAAGCCGGAAGATGCTCTAATGGGCTCTGTCGGAATTCCGCGCGTATTGAATATGTACGAAAACTACCCGTTGTGGTTTACAATTTTTACAAAACTCGGATTCCAGGTAAAAACTTCTCCACGTTCAAGCCGCATGGTTTACGAACGCGGTATCGATTCAATTCCATCTGAATCAGTATGTTACCCGGCTAAAATCAGCCACGGTCATCTTGAATCCTTACTCAAGATGGGATGCAATTTTATCTTCTATCCTTGTATTCCGTACGAAAAAATCGAAGATGCAGGTGCCGGAAACCATTACAACTGTCCGGTTGTAACAAGTTATCCTGAAGTTCTCAAGCACAACCTCGACAGCGTAAACGAAGCAAAAGACCTTCTGTTTATGAATCCGTTCCTTCCGATTTATGACAAACCGCGCTTAAAGGAACGCCTTTACGAAGAACTGCACAAAAACTTCCTCTCAATTACCCAGGAACAGGTAAATGCTGCCGTAGAAGCCGGATGGAAAGAGCAGGAACAGTTTAAACTCGATACACAGGCCGCTGCCGAAGAAGCACTTGAACAGCTCGTTGTTTCAGGTGGAAGCGGTATCGTTCTTGCAGGCCGTCCATATCACCTAGACCCGGAAATCAACCACGGTATTCCGGAAATGATTCACGGGCTCGGTCTTGCAGTATTTACGGAAGACTCGGTTGCACACCTCGGTGCCGTTGAACGCCCGCTGCGTATCATTGACCAGTGGACTTACCATAACCGTTTGTACCGTGCCGCAAGTTTTGTTGCCGGTATGCCAAATCTTGAACTCGTACAGCTCACTTCATTTGGTTGTGGTCTTGATGCGGTTACTGCCGATCAGGTTGACGAAATCATGAAGGCAAAGAGCCGCATGTACACTCTTATTAAAATCGACGAAGGTTCCAACCTTGGTGCCGTTCGTATCCGTATCCGCTCTCTTATCGCAGCCGTTAAGGCACGCCAGCGCAACCACAAGAAGGTTATCGTAAAGAGTTCGGCTTACCAGAGAGTTGTATTTACAGAAGAAATGAAGGACAAGTACACAATCCTTTGTCCTCAGATGAGTCCTATTCACTTCAGATTGATTCAGCAGGCCTTCCAGAGCTCAGGTTACAACTTTGTTGTTCTTGACGCCGTTGACCCGAAGGCTGTTGATGCAGGCCTCAAGTTTGTAAACAACGATGCCTGCTATCCTTCAATCCTTGTTGTAGGACAGATGGTTGCCGCCCTTGAAAGCGGAAAGTATGATATCAACAAGACAGCCCTCCTGATTTCACAGACCGGCGGCGGCTGCCGTGCGACAAACTACATCGGCTTTATCCGCCGCGCCATGAACGACGCAGGCTGGGGCCATATTCCAGTAATTTCCCTGAGTGCACAGGGCTTTGAAAAGAACCCTGGATTCAAGCTGACATTGCCGCTCATAAACCGTGCAATGATGGCAGCCTTCCTCGGCGACCTTTTGATGCGCGTGCTTTACAGAGTGCGTCCGTATGAGGCAGTTCCGGGAAGTGCAAATTCACTTTACGAAAAATGGAACGAAAAGGCATGTAAACTTATCCGTCATCCGTCAATTTTCGGCTACAGAAGACTCATCCGCGGCATCATCCGTGAATTCGACAAACTGCCGATTCTGCCGGTTAAAAAGCCTAGGGTTGGTGTTGTCGGTGAAATCCTCGTTAAATTCCACCCGACTGCAAACAACGACATGGTAAATGTAATCGAACGTGAAGGTGCAGAATGTGTAATGCCGGATCTGATGGACTTCCTGTTCTATTCACTTTCTGACGGTGTATTCCGTGCCAACGAACTTGCATTTGACAAAAAGTATGCTAAGGACGCAAAACTTTATGTCTGGGCACTTGAACTTTACCGCAACTATATTAAAAAACGGCTCAGAAAGAGCCGCCGCTTTGATCCGCCGACTTCAATCTGGGATATGATGAAGAGCGTTGAAGGCATTATTCAGACCGGAAATATTTCGGGAGAAGGATGGTTCCTTACTGCCGAAATGGTTGAACTTATCCATTCAGGCGCACCAAGCATTGCCTGTGTACAGCCGTTTGCCTGTCTGCCGAACCATATTACAGGTAAGGGTATGATTAAGGAACTTCGCCGAAGATTCCCTCAGGCAAACATCAGTGCAATCGATTACGACCCGGGTGCTTCGGAAGTTAACCAGCTCAACCGCTTAAAGCTTCTGCTGAGTAACGCTCCGGTCGGAAAAAACCCGGACGAAATGGATAACGGTAAAATCTGGACTAAAAAAGGCCCTGTAGAGCCGGTTATTCAATATGCCAGCGGAGGCAGCCAGTTTATTGATCCGGAACCTGTTAACCCGACAAACGTTCCGGCACAGACTGCAGTCTGACAGCGCGTACAGTGAACCCGACGCATCTGCGTAAAGTTCACTGTCGTGTCGCGGGCAGGGAGTAATAATGAAAAAAGTTTTATTGTTGAGTACAGTTTTTATTTTTGCAATCAGCAGTCTGACGGCTGATTTTAACAGAATGGGAATCCCTGATTCTGCCGAAATCCGCCGTTCCTGCGCCGAAAGCTGGTTTTACGACGATGTAAAGGATCTTCGCGAAAAGCGTTCAGAATTGCGCAAAAATGCACTCGGACAGGAGTTTCAGATTCGGCTTGAAGAAGCAGGTTCTTCTTTTGCTGTCGTTATCGCTCCCCAGATGAAACTTGACGTGGACTTTTATACAGAAAACGGAATCGAAAGGCGCACCGTTGATGATTATCCGGGAGACGCGGCAGGCGCCTGGCTTCTGGTAAGAAACGCCTTAACAGGCCGGCCTGAACAGATTAAAGTTTACTTTACTGCTGATTCAAGCGTATATATTCAATTAACACCACAAAATAATAAAACTCTGGCGGACTTTATAATCGAAGGCCTCTATGCGGCCCGTGGAGTTCCGGTTGGAGTTCCGTTCGAAAACCTTTACACCGCCTCATTTCAGGATATAATCTCGCTGACAGAAAAATCCCTTCCGTGGCAGTACGCCAATACCCAGAAAGGGCAGTACCAGTCAAAGCTCCAGATGATCGGCGTAATCAGAAAAAATCTCGGACGCATCGCTTACATGGATGACACCTGCTACGACGAAAACGGACAGCTTGTTTATATCAGCGACGGTTCCAGACGTAAAATTGAATCGAATATCGATTTTTCAAAAATGGTCCTTGTAGACCAGTGCGGTTTTTTAAAGTGGGTTGTAGACGGTCTTGTTGAACCTTTGACAGGCAGCAAACTTTATTTAAAACCTCTCCGCGTAAAAACAGTTGAATACGACCCGCTCGGCCTGAACGGCGTACTTGACCAGAAAGAAAACCTTTCCTTTACACTCGACTGGTGCCGTAACCTTGCCGCAGCCCACGTTTCTATCCGCACAAAGCGAAACTACATGTGGAATGAATCGGGCACTGATGTTTCGATTGAACCGTTCGGTTCGGAAGTTTCTTCAGAAGGCTTGTCTCAGGCCGCCGGTTATATTAAAAATACAGGATATAAAATTTCTGCACTGCGCCCTGTACTCTACGTACTTGCCGCAACAGAACCTGCATTTGGATATCTTGCAGCAATTAAACGACCTTTGCGTAACAATTCGA
>JAEENG010000112.1 GCA_016283615.1 Treponema sp. | reverse complement strand
TTGCTGTAAGGGCTGTCCGGATATAGTTTTTGTAAATACTGGGCGGTTGATTTTGAATCTGCATACATCATGCCTGCGTCAAATGACTCTGCAGCCCCGTACAGACTGCGTGCAGCTCCTTCAGCGTCGCCCGCTTTTCTTAACTGTTCGGCCGCCACGAGATACATCGAAGCAGACTTCTGGTTGTCGAGGCGGTTTCTGTAAATGCCTGCGAGGAGAAGAGCGTTCTTTCCTGCATACGCACTTTCCGCGTCGATTGTTTTTTGTTTATCCAGAAGGCTCTGAGCGAGTGACTCGGCCTTTTTGCTGTCGTTCTGACTGTTCAAATAATATTCTGCGAGGGCGGTACCTGCCACGCGGCCTTCAAATGTTTTGAGTCCGCCTTTTTCTTCCCAGGCCTTCTGCATTTTTACGAGTTCAGTATCTGCGCCAGAATTCAGGGCCTTTAATTCGCGCATTGCGTCTGGCACACCGTCGGCCCCAGCCTGCTCGCCGTATTCTTCCATAAGGTACTGGCAGGACTGAATTGCAAGTCCATACTCGCCTGTCTGTTTGTAAAGATTTATAAGCTGTCTGTGCGAGCCGTATTTGTAAGTTGATTTTTCCTGACTCTGGGCAATCTGTTTATAATACAGGATTGCCTTGTCTGTCTGTTTTGTTTTTGCAAGACAGTCTGCGGTAAAATACATCGAAGCAAAATAGAATTCGCCGTGATTGTATTTCTTTATATATTCTGCAAATAGAGGAACTGCCTTATCGTATTTAGAGGTCGTGTAAAAAAGTTCACCGCGGCGGTAAAGGGCTTCTTCTGCAAGAGAAAGCGCCGCCTTTTCAGACGAAAGTTCTGCGTAGGTTTTATCAGCCCCGTCGTAATCACCTTTTTGAACCAGAATCTGGGCTGTCAGATATTTGCACTGAAAGCCAAAAGAGTTTTTCTGACCTGAAAACGGCTTGAGTGTTGAGATTGCCTTGTCGTAAGCCGCGCTGTCACTGTAAACGCCTGCGCACAGCAGAATGCTTTCCTGCTTCTGTTCGTCGTTTTTTGAATTAGTGATTGCTTTTTGCGCAAAGTCGGCTGCAACCTGATACTTTCCGAGCTGGGCCGCTGAACGGCTTGCAGTCACGCACGCATTCCAGATTAAGGAAGATGCAGGAAGAGCGCGTGTAAAGGCAGTAAGGCTTTCCAGGGCGCCCTCGTATTTATTCAACTGGTAACGGCTGTAACCAAGATAGAACAATGCATTTTCCTTGTACGGACTTTCAAGTGATTTGTCGTTTTGTGCCTGGTAAAAGGCGTTTTCTGCTTCTGTCCAGTTGCGGCGGTTAAAAAGAGCAAGACCTTTAAGATAATGACCTTCTGCGCCCTGAGCCAGCGATGCCTGTTCAACTGTAGAAATAAGATATCCGCCTGTCAAAAGTGTGCGGGCATAATCAAGATGTCCCTGATTGCCGAGCTGTTCGCGCTCACCCAGTGCATAGAAGATTTTGTCTGCGCGGTTCAGGTTTCCGGTCTGTGCAAGAAGCCGTGCGTGCAGGTGGGCAAAGCCCTTGTCGTCGCCGTAATTTACGCCTTCAAGAAGTTTTGCACCTTCCGGGTATTTTTTCTGTTTGTAAAGCGAATACGCATTCCAGTAAATTGCTGTCTTTTTGAGCGAGTCATCGCTGTGATTCAAATACTTTGAAGAAAGTTTTCTGCATTCCTCATAGTCCCGGCTGAGCCCGTAATAGCGGGCCAGTGACAACTCGTAAGGAGCGTTGTCCTGTCCAAACTTTTCTTTTTGCTGAATCAGAGAATCCGCTGCAGATTTTGCCCCGGCCTCTTCATCTTTTGAATTATTGATAAACCCGATTTCTGTGCGGTACAAAACTGCAATCTGTTCAAGTTTGGTGTCGTCTGAGTTTACGTTGTTAAAATATTCAACTGATTTTTTGTAGTCTTTCTGATTAAAGGCGTCAATTGCAAGACGGGTCCAGAAACTGCTTACAAGTTCCGGATATGAGGCAAGCCGTGGGCCTGCCTTTTCGATTACACTGCCCGGCTCTTCATTAACGTCTTTTCTGTGTCCTGCGCTTACGGTGTATGCTTTTTGCATAGCGACAACGGCAAGTTCCGCAGGGGCACTTTCAAGCACAGTGCAGTATTTTTTATACGCATCTTTGTAGAGGGCCTTTCCAGAAAGAGCATCGCCCTCTCCCAGCATCAGATTGAATTTTGTGTAGTCGGAAAACTGAGAATCTTTTAATGAACCGGCGGTTTTAATTGCACGGTCAAACTGTCCGGAAGAATTACACGATTCAACAAATAAAACCGATGCCAGCTCGTACTGGCTTTTGCTGTAAAGACGTCCGTTATTCAGCACAAAATTGAATACATCAGCCGCCTTTTCATGCTCACCGAGTTTATTGAGCGTAAGACCCGAATAATAAACTGACTGAGGATAGGCTGAGCCTTTTTGCGCGTTCTGATTTTTAGAAAGTTTTGCGGCTTCGTGCAGGTAAATCAGCGCCTCTTTGTCGTTGCCGAGTTTTTCAAAACAGCGTCCGATCCAGTAAAGTCTTCTGGCAGAAAGTTCTTCGTCATCGCCTGCTGCCTTACGGGCTTTATCCAGCACTAAAACTGCTTCCTCAACGCGTCCCATTCTGAACAGGCTTTCGCCCTTGTAAATAAAGGCGGCGCCTGCAAACGGAGAAGAAGCGTTTTCATGTAATATTTTATCCGCGCATCTGACAACGCCCGGATAAAAACCGCCGTTGTAGGCAGAAATCATTTCTGAATTCAACTGGGCTGCATCTGAGTCTGCAAAGGCCAGAATGCCGGCACAGAGAAAACTTATCAAAATCAATTGTTTTTTCATTTTTGTTGAACTCCAGTCTCACCTGTGCAAGGCTTAGTCCGGGAAAAATCTGGTTTCCGTCAAAAATCTTGAAAGGTGAACAAAGCATCCGGAATATTTTGAAATAAAGGCGTTGAGTGTCAGCTCCCGCCCGTTTTCAAAAATCACGCACGAAAATCTTCCGTTTTCATCAAAGAACGGAAAAATTACTGCGCATTCATCAAATTTAAAAAACTCCGGATCCTTCGAATTGTTACGCAAAGGTCGTTTAATTGCTGCAAGATATCCAAATGCAGGTTCTGTTGCGGCAAGTACGTAGAGTACAGGGCGCAGTGCAGAAATTTTATATCCTGTATTTTTAATATAACCGGC
>JAEENG010000111.1 GCA_016283615.1 Treponema sp. | reverse complement strand
CTTGTGTGTATTGTGAGCGCCGCATTCTTTTGTTACAAACTTGCAGACATGATTGCGTCCGAAACTCCTTTTACAGGAATTCAACAGGAAGGAATTGCCAGACAAATTGAAGGCGACAATCCCGTCCTGAACATTCTTCAAAATATTTACCTCGGCCGGATTCCTGCCGCAATGCTTGATATCGACGCGCTGGATTTTAATTCAACAGTACCGCCGGCCGTAAAACAGTACATGGTGGACTTTAAAAACTTCTATCGTTATTCAATCGAAAAAGAAAAGGGCTTTACGACATCAATCGACACAATGACCTTTATTTTTAACAGCCCCGTGATAAAGGAATATTTTAAAAAGGACAAAAAAGACGAGTCGACCGCACGCGCTGCAATCGTTCCGTATTATTTTATCAGGAATATTAATTCAAAAGAAAAGCAGAAAAGCCAGAAATCAGTCTACAAGGCATATATCGACAATTTTGTAAGCGGCAGAGTTTCGCTCGACAGACACAGCGCCAACGTAATATGCCTGTACGTATACGCCTGGTATGAAAGCGCCTCAAAACCGCTGGACTACGCACTTTTAAAGGAACAAATCGACCGTTACCTGGATGCGTACAAAAACGATTTTAGCGTAAACGGAGCAATGAGCGGACAGGGAGCGTACCTCAAAACCGCCCGCGAAGTGCTCAGAATCAAGCCAAAAAGCAAGGGCTGGCTCCCGCAGAACAGGATTCAGCCTTTTACACGCGACAATCTTTTGTAAGGGAGGGCAGAAATGGATTCAATCGAAAAACTAAAAAACACCCGCGACGCCGCCTTAACCCTCGCAATTTCTTTTGTGGTATTTACACTTTCGTCGCTGTATGCGCACAACGGCTACATCAAGCTGAACGTAACTCTCTTTCCTCAAATTGTTGTTTTTGTAATTCTTGGTTTTCTGCATGCTTACAACGTGTGGACATTTGAAATCAGCTCAGGCCGCCCGGGCGGAGTCGGAATGCTCACCGGGTATTTCTTTATGTATTCGGCATGGTACAACGTGATACTTTTGAGCGAGAGCGGAATCGGCTATGTCGAATGGTTTATCGTTCTTCTCGTGCTCGGTTCAAGTTTTTTTAACCAGCTTTTTTCCCGCCCGCTGAACATACCTTACTTTAACACACAGCGTCCGCTCGTACTCATCTTTTTTGGAACAATGCTCTTTTTAATCAAAATCTTTTTGTATCATCTGTTTTCCGACAACATTTATGATTCAGCATTTCTGGTAAACGACACCGCGCGGTTTATCGTATTTGTTTTTTCAATTCTGGGAGCACTAATTCTTTTGATTCAGTTAGTCCGCTTTGCCCGCCACAGGATGGATATGGATATTCCGCCTAAAAATTCAACTTTGTCATTTGCAAGAAGGGCTGCCCTTACGGTACTTGCCGCAATAAAGGCTTTTATCCGCCTCGTTGTAACCCTCGTAAGCGGACCGTATGTGATACTGATTCTTGCCGTTGCAGGGCTTTTAGTATTTGGAATCAGTTTTTTTGTTGCCAATAAAATTTACCGCGATGTTCTTCTCCTTGTTGAACCAATCCTTGAACGACTCCTTTCTACCGGAAAAAACTCAGTTTATCCGTCAATTTTCTACTATACCTGTCAACTTGTGTGTGTAAGTATCATTCTCCTTTACAGTGCCGTCCGCGAAACTCAGGTACAGAAAACTGCCCTTTTATCGTAATTATAACTTTTTAAATAGAACATTGTTTTTCATATTATATATGTTAGAATTTCAAAATACACCAAATTTTTCCAGAGGTACACAATATGGAATTAAAACAGCGTGGTTCATTATTTGCAAAAATTTTAGGCGGTTATATTATTGCGGTTCTTGCTATTGTGATTCTGACTTTTATTATTATCCGTTCATCCCAAGGTTTTTCAGCTAAGGCAGAGTATGTAGACAGTGAGATTCTTCCAAACACACTAAAGGCAAAAGATTTGCAGCTGCATGTAATTCAGGTACAGCAGTGGCTTACAGATATTTCTGCAACCCGCGGGGCTCCGGGCTATGACGACGGCTTTGACGAAGCAAAAACACATGCCGAAGCATTTACCGCAATT
>JAEENG010000110.1 GCA_016283615.1 Treponema sp. | reverse complement strand
TGTCCTATTTTTTTGACAGTGTCTACAACTTTTTGTGCCATTTCAGGGCTCATGTCAGGCCACAGGGGCAGTGTAATTGTGTTCTGATAATGGCTTTCTGCGTTTGGAAGTGTTTTTGCATTGTACTGCGGGTAACGCTTTGCCCAGTAAGAAAAATTGTAAATTGTGATAAAATGCATGCTTATACCGATGCCTTCGTCCTGCAGGGCTTTTGCAAACTGGTCACGGGTACAGTTCAATTTATCAGGATTTATCTGAATCAGATAAAGGTGCCAGGCGTTTCCTTCTCCGTCCGGCGGAAGAGTCAGATAGTCTTCGTTTTTAAACGACTTATTGTAGAATTCAACGGTCTTAAGTCGCTTCTGATAGAATAAATCAGCCTTCTTAAGCTGAACCCGCCCGATGGCGCTCAAAACGTCAGGAAGATTTGACTTAAAACCCGGCGCGATAATATCGTACTGCCAAGAAGCCTTGTCTGAAGTGTATCTGTCCCATGCGTCACGGTTCATTCCGTGGAGACGCATTTTTGTCATGCGGTCTGCGAGGGCGTCGTCCTTTGTCGTAATCATTCCACCTTCGCCTGTGGTAATTGTTTTTGTCGCATAAAAACTGAATACGCCGACGTCGCCTAAAGTTCCTGCCATTCCGTTTTTTGTGCGGCTTGGAAAACTGTGTGCGCAGTCTTCAATTACGTAAATTTTATTGTCCGGTGTTGAATACTTTTCTGCAAGTTTTGTGATGGCTTCCATATTGCAGAGGTTTCCTGCAATGTGGACCGGAACGATTGCGCAGATTTTGTGATTATTGTCTTCTTTGTCTTCTTTAAGGATTTTTTCGATTGAATCCGGATCGATTGAATAGGAGTTTTTTTCGATATCGGCAAAAAAAACCTCACCTCCAAGATGAAGTGCGCTTGCGGCGGTAGAAACAAAGGTGTAGGGTGTTGTGATTACGGCCTTTCCTTCCTTTACACCGCAGGCTTCCATTGCAAGAATCATTCCGCTTGTGTTTGAATTAACCGCAAGTGCGTGCCGGGCGCCTGTAAATGAGGCAAATTCCCTTTCAAAATCGTGAGTAACTTTTCCGGTTGTAAGCCAGCCGCTGTCAATTACATCGCAAACTGCCCGTTTTTCTTCTTCGTCAAAAGATGGTCTAAAAAAAGGTACTGTCAACTGTGCCATAAATGCCTCTAAAGATTTTTTGAAGTGTTATTTGTCAATTTGTAATATTCGTCGAGTGACGGAATTTTTTCTCTTAAGGCTTTTACCAGAAAGTCTTTGTCACGGAACAGGTTTTCGTTTGATGAATCAAAATAGCAGACCGGTTTAAGAGTTTCCAGCAGTTTTGAAAGTTCATCATCGTCGAATTCAATATTTTTAAGTTCCAAAAGTTTTTCATATTTTGTCTTTTTAGGTTCTTCTTCTGTCAGCCAGAGCGGTTCGTGGATCCGTTCTCCTTCGCGGGAACCGATTATTTTAATTTCAATGTCTTTGTTTGGTTCCAGCCCGCTGAATTTTATTATCTGCTCTGCCATGTCAAGAATCTTGAGGGGTTCTCCCATGTCCAGAAGGTATGAATGTGCATTTTTTCCCACACCGCCTGCTTCAAGAACAAGGGAACATGCTTCAGGAATTGTCATAAAGTAGCGTTCCATCTGAGGGTCTGTAACCGTGACAGGACCGCCTGCCTTAATCTGCGCCTGGAACAGCGGAAGAATTGAACCGCGGCTTCCTAGAACGTTTCCAAATCGGACAAACATAAAGTCCTGGTTTTTTGCGGCCTTTTTTGCGTAGGAAAGCAGGAGTTTTTCGCACAGGAATTTACTTGCTCCGTAAACGCTTACCGGGCTTACTGCCTTGTCTGTGGATATCAGGACAAACTTTTTTACGTTGTGAGCCAGTGCCGCGTCCAGAAGGTTTTTGGTTCCAAATACATTGTTCTGGACCGCCGCAACCGGGTTTTCTTCCATCATGGGAACGTGCTTGTAGGCGGCGCAGTGGAAGATTACGTCAGCCCGGGTGTTTTTAATGATGTAGTCAGTGTACTGTGCATCTTTCATGTCGCCGATGATTGGGACGATAGTAGCCTTTTCTCCAACGCCTTCCTGCTGTAAAAGGTGGAGTTCGCGGTAAATCTGTACGATTGAATTTTCACCGTGTCCAAAAAGATAAAGACGTTCTGCGCCGCCGCTTAAAAGCTGTCTTGCAAGTTCTGAGCCGATTGAACCTCCGGCGCCTGTAATCAATACGCGGCGGCCCCTTAAGTATTTGAGGCTCTGGTGAAGTGGAATTATAACCGGAGTCCTTCCGAGAATGTCCAGAGGATCTATTGCCCTTGTCTGAACAAAGTGGGCAGGACCGTCTACAATCTGGCTGACCGACGGCAGAATGCGTATCCTGCTGAATCCGTTTTCCTTGAGTGTTTCGTAGATTTGTCTGATTGTTTCTGTCGTTGCGCTTGGAATTGCGATAATTGCTTCGTCAATGGGACCGCAGCGCAATACCTTTGCAACTTCTGCAATTGGCCCTAAAACCGGAATTCCTTCGATTGAAGTTCCGGTAAGTTTTTTATCATCATCCAGAAAGGCCGCAACGGTACCAAAAACTTTTTTGCGCATTAAATCCCGCGCAATCATCTGACCGGCAAAGCCTGCGCCAATAATATAAATCTTGGAATCAGATCTTTGTAACATTTAAAAATATCCCACCTTTCCTTAATTTTAACATTATGGAGCAATATTTACAATGTCAAAAAACAGCACTAAATGCAGGCTCTTGCCTAAACCTGCGTAAAATGTTATGTTAGTTGAATCTGTTCAGCTCCCTCTGGACAGAAACATAACTTTGAAAGTTAAGCAACAGTTTCTGCGCGGCTTGTGGAAATTCACTGCTTAATGAACTTTTAGGAGCAAAAAATGGCTACAAAAAGAAGTCCTCGTTTTAAGGAATGTAGAAGACTTGGTGTAAACGTATGTGGACACCCAAAGGCTATGGAAAGAGCAGGGGCACCAGCATTCAAGAAGACAAAGAAGACAAGTGATTACGGTCTTCACTTAATCGAAAAACAGAAGGTTAAGGCATACTATGGTATTCTTGAACGCCAGCTTCGCCGTTACTTTGAATTGGCTAACAAATCAAAAGAAATGACTGGTACAGCATTGCTTGTTACACTGGAATGTCGTCTTGACAATCTTGTTTACCGTCTTGGTTTTGCCAGCTCAATCCGTATGGCACGTCAGATGGTTTCACACAGACATATCGAAGTTGACGGAGTTAAAATCAACGTTCCTTCATATTCTGTAAAAGTTGGACAGGTTATTACTTTGACAGAAAGTGCTCGCAAGAGTGAACAGTTCAAGAAATCATGGCTCTCTGACACAAGAGCAAAGCTCGACTATCTCGAACGCGATGAAGAAAAATTCTGTGGAAAACTTACACGTCTTCCACTCCGTGCAGAAATCCCTGTACAGATCAACGATCAGATGGTAGTTGAATTCTACTCTAAGTAATCTTAAGTTGCTTTGCATGCCGCCGGTTAATTCCGGCGGTTTTTTTTTACTTTACGCTAAACTGCCAAAAAAATAATCCGATATTCATAAAGAGATGAAAAAGAATTTAATTGCAGTCATTGCATTTCTGTTCGCAGCAAACGGTATTTTCGCAAAAAACATTAACTTTCAGATTGTCCAGAATAATCCTGGAACTGAAGAGGTTTTTGTAACATCATACCTTTTTGAACAGGCAATGGTTGATTTCTTTTTTGAATCAGGCCACATCGTTTCTAATTCTCCTGCCATCATTTACAGTGACGAAACAGGGGATAAGGACGAATTAAAAAAGGCTCTCGTAGAAACTACAATCGGCAGTATGGATATTCTGGTCCGTGTTTTTGTAAACTATGATCAGGTAAATGCCAAAAATCCGAAAGTATTTTTACTTGAACTGGTAAAAAGTGTTTCATGGAAGTCATATTCAGGAAGTACCGGAAAACTGATTTCTGAAGGCTCGCTTTTGCCGGGACCGATAGACAGTACAAATAACAATGAAAGCGGAATATATAATTTTGCAAGTCTTGCAGCCAGCAAAATAAGTGCCGGCCTAAAGAACGCAAAATAAGAGGGGACCTATGAAAAAGATAATTTCTTTGATTTTGACCACATTTACTGTAGCAATTCTCTTTGCGGCAGCCCGACCTTCTCTTGACGGTCGCGCAGTTGTAGCAGAAGACGGTGAAATGCCAAAAGGACTTTTTGCAAGAACCATCGGTTATCTGCCGGGTGACAGCGTAACAGTTACAAATCCAGCAAACGGAAATGCCTGTGATGTCCTTATTCTAGGTTCCATCGACGCAAGCGAAGGAGTTGCAATTCTCCTTAGCCCTGAAGCCGCTGACCGCCTTGCAATCC
>JAEENG010000109.1 GCA_016283615.1 Treponema sp. | reverse complement strand
ATCGGCACCAGCTTCCTTAATCATTTTGATACCCAGAGAAGTTGCTTTCTGAACTTCCATAATTGCTTCGGCTTCACCCTTTGCTTTCTGAACAGCGGCTTCTTTTTCGGCCTCTGCTTCCAGAATCATTGACTGTTTTTTACCTTCCGCAATCAGAATCTGCGACTGTTTCTGACCTTCTGCAATCAAAATCTGTTCACGGCGCTCGCGTTCGGCACGCATCTGCTTTTCCATCGCTTCGCGAATCGCAACTGGAGGTTCAATATTTTTAACTTCAACGCGGGTAACCTTGATTCCCCACGGGTCAGTTGCTTCATCAAGAATTGAGCGCATTTTTGAATTGATAACGTCGCGGCTTGTAAGGGTTTCGTCAAGTTCAAGTTCACCGATGATGTTACGGAGGGTAGTTGCAGTCAGATTTTCGAGAGCGTTCATCGGGTTTTCAACACCGTATGTGTATAGTTTAGGGTCAGTAATCTGGCAGTAAACTACAGTATCAATCTGCATTGTAACATTATCTTTTGTGATAACCGGCTGAGGTTCAAAATCACGGACCTTTTCCTTGAGAGACATTGTATTTGCAATCCGGTCGATAAAAGGAAGCTTTACGTGAATTCCAACATTCCATGTGGCGCAGTAAGCTCCAAGGCGTTCAATAATGTACGCACTCGACTGCGGGACAATCCGTACATTTACGAGAATCAGAATCAGTACCACAAACAAAATTGCGATAACGATATAAGTCATACTGTTCATTCATTTTCCTCCTTTATAAACTCCGCATATTTATATCGGTTGAATTATCAGCGTGTTTCCGTCAACTTTTACGACAGTGCAGACAGTTCCTTCCGCGATGTCGCCGTCATCTGCTGCCTTTACAGTCCAGATTACGCCGCCAGCCGCTTTTGCCTGCCCCCTTTCGAATTTAGAAACTGCTTTTGTTACAAGCACTTCCTGACCTTCGAGCGTGTTGACGTTGGTAACGTTTTTGCCGAGCTTTAGTTTTTTCATCACGAACGGACGGGTAAAGACGATTAAAACGATGGTGAGTGCGAGAAAAATCAAAAGCTGCCATCTGAAAGCCATTTCTGTTTTGCACAGAAAAATCATCACAAAGGCGCTGAGCGCGGCCCAGATTGTAGTAAACGCAAAGGTTGTAACTGCTTCGATGATAATGCAGATTACCATCACAGAAAGCCAGAACCATTGCAGGTGTGAAATAATAAAATCTGTCATACACAAAATTATAGCACAGGTTTGAGCAAACTGAAAAAAAGAAAACGAAAAATTGAATTGTAAAATTGAATTGTAAAATTGAATTGTAAAATTGCCCTTTTTTTTACTTAACCAGCTCTTCGTAAAATTCAAGCCAGTCATAAACTTTGTGAGTCAATTCAATAATCTTTGTTTTTTTAGTTTTTATCTGGACAAACTGCATTCCGCTGCGGCGCGCGCCTTCTCCGTCGGTATCATCCCTGTCACCGACAACGAGGATTTTATCAGGAGCAATCTTCATGTCGCCTGCAATATGAAGAAACGGCCGTGTGACAGGTTTGTAACAGCCAAAATCAGTCGAGCAGTAACATCCGGCAGGTTCTGCAATTTCTTCTTTAGTCAGTCCGATTGCTTCAAGACGTTCCTGAATATAGGGATAATCAGAAAAAATCGCAAAAGGAATATTGTTTTTATAAAGATAATTAAAAAGTTCAGCGACTTTGGGACGGGCATTATACTTTTTTTTGAGGGCTTTTATCATTGCAGGAAAGTAAACCGTTGTGTACCAGGAAAGGCAGTTTTTTGCAGGCTTTTTAGTTATCTTTTCCCAGCGCTTTCCAAATTCAAGAATAAAGTTTTCTTTAGTTTGAAAATCCTTACCAATCATCATATTGTTAATCTTACGGTCGGCACGCATTGTAAACATGTGCCGCGGATTTTCGAGCACCATGTTAAAACCAAGTTTTCCGGTATCATACAGAGTTCCGTCAAAATCAAAAATTACGCCTTTTACTTTTGAAAAATCCATAATCCTTTCCCCGGCCACCTGCTATCTGACCAGAGCCTTAAACATTGCATGGCGTTTTTCGTCCTGCATCAAAAGGTTCATTTTGAACTGACCTTCGCGCCCCATTCCGTTTTTGATGGACTGGGCTTTAAAATCTTCAAAGGCATTTTCTTTTAAGATGTGAACAACAGGCTCTTTTACGCGGAAGCTGTCGCGTTTTGCTTCGTATTCAACATTAATCTTTTTAAGTTTTTCGTCCACAGTCCGGGCAAAGTTATCTGCGCTTTCCTGTGAAAGGTTTGTGTCTGCAAAATCGATGTAATAGTGGTAGCGGCTTTCGTTAACGTCAGCAAAACCGACATAGAAGCGGGTTTTAATTTCTGTTTCTTTTTCTGCCTGTTGAACTGCTTCAATAAACTGGCGTTCGTGAATCTTTTCGCCTGTCATCGAGATAATTCCATTTACTTTCTGGATAAACTGAATTGTCGGAATTGTTCCGAAAAATCCTGTTACTTCGATCATGTCATTCATGTTGTAGCGGTAAAGGCCTGCGTATGTTGTGATGTAAATCAGATAGCGCTTACCTTTTTTGAGTTCATGAATCTGAAGGAATTCCGGATTACTATTATCAATATCGTCGGCGTCTGTAAATTCAAAATAATGCATGTGCGGAAAAAGAACCGTGTCGTTTCCGCCGTTCATTACCAGGCCCGAGCGGCATTCACTGGCAAAATAGCCGAATTCCTGGTAGCATGTATTTTCCGGATACCAGCCGCGGATTTTTTCTGTGTAAACCCGTGTGTTGCCGCATTTCCAGGTTGTAATAAACTGAAAGTCAGGCCAGTAGTGCTTTGGAAGTATGCGGCCGTATTTTTGTCTGAGTGATTCAAGTTCAGCGGCGCGTGCAGGATTTGGGCGGTATTTGAGGGCAAGGGCCTTGCGGATTTCAGGCGGAATGTTGAATTTATCACTCAGGGTTCCGTTACGGATATCGATGATCATTTCGTCTATGTATTCGTCGACAGTGCGCTGCAATTCAATTGCCGTACTTGGATTTGCCGTGATGAATGAAGTAACGTTCTGTTCTATACCGGTACGCATGAGGGCGTAGTTTCTGGCAGCATAGTCTTCAATATGAAAGATGTCTGACGGTGCAGAATAAAGTTTTTTGATTAATCCGGGACAGTCGCGCTGGGTTACGCCCGACACTGAACCGCATGGAGTTCCGTCAGGTGCGTAGCCTTCGATTGCCTTTCCTACCGTAGAAAAGCAGATTCCCCAGAAAACTTTTGGACGCTGCCTCATAAATGAATACAGCCAGAGTTTTGTCATTTTTGAAAAGATGTTTGTATAATAAGTTTCTGTGACCGGAATCCATTTTGGTGAGTTTGTCGTACCGCTTGTTGTTGCGTACATCATCGGTTTGCCAGGAAAAAGGACGTTTTCTTCGCCGTGCTTGTGGCGTTCAACAAAGGGGCGCAGATCTTCATAATCCTGCGGCGGAACATTTTTATGCCACAATTCATATAATTCTTTATCAGTTCCGGCTTTTAAAATCTGAGAAAAGTTGTGGGCCTTACCCCACTCGCTGTCTTTTGCAAATTCAAGAATACCGCGCAGAGTGTTTTCTGCAGCGAGCGCACAATTTCTGGAAGTCTTTTTTAATTCTTTAAAGTTTTTGCGGCCAACCCATGCCACGGCAAAGTTGATGAGCCATGCACCCTTTCCTTTTTTCATAGGATAAATTTTATTATGTTTAAAGTTTATAAGCAAGCAAGACTTTCTAAGTTCAATAAAACTTACAGATTATATATGATTTTTTATATTTTAGCGCCGTTCTCTTTTTACATTGAATAAATCGCCCCAAGTTTTTATAATGGTTTTATAAATTTCATTTTATCGAGGAAATTATGGTAATTTTAACTTTGAACTGCGGTTCTTCTTCCGCAAAATATCAGGTTTATGACTGGGACAACAAAGACGTTCTGGCGACAGGTGTTGTAGAACGCGTTACCCAGGACGGTTCTGTAATTACACACAAGCCAAAGGGAAAGGACAAGTTTGTTTTGGAAAGCCCTTGTCCAACACACAAAGAAGCCATCGAATTGATTTTGAACGCTATCACAGACAAAGATCACGGCGTTATTTCTGACATGAGCGTTATCGGCGCTGTTGGTCACCGCGTACTCCATGGTGGAGACAAGTTCACCAAGTCTGTAAAAGTTACTCCGGAAGTTCTCGACACATTCCGCTCAGTACAGGACCTCGGACCACTCCACAACCCTGCAAACATCATGGGTATCGAAGCTGCTCAGAAAGTTCTCCCGAACGTTCCGCACGTTGCAGTTTTGGATACAGCATGGCACCAGACAATGGATCCTGCACAGTTCCGCTATGCAATTCCAAAAGAATGGTACGAAAAATTCGCAGCACGCCGCTACGGTTTCCACGGAACATCTTTCCTTTACACAGCAAAACGTGCATCAGTTCTCCTGCACAAAGCTCCAAAAGATACAAATGTAATCATCGCTCACGTTGGTAACGGTGCTTCTATGTGTGCCGTTAAAAACGGAAAGTGTTTTGATACATCAATGGGTATCACACCGCTCGAAGGTCTCGTAATGGGAACACGTTCCGGCGATATGGACCCGGCTCTTCCATTCTACATCATGCGCAAAACAGGCATGACACCTGCAGAAATGGACACAGCAATGAACAAAAAATCTGGTCTTCTTGGTTTGACAGGAAAATCAGCTGACCGCCGTGACGTTGCAGAAGCAGCAGAAAAAGGCGACAAAGACTGCCAGCTCGCAGTTGATATGGAATGCTACCGCCTCAAGAAGTACTTTGGTGCTTACATGGCAGCAATCGGCCCTGTAGACGCTATCGTTTACACAGCAGGTGTTGGTGAACACTCAGCCCTCATCCGCGGAAAGGCTCTCGAAGGTCTTGAATGGATGGGCGTAAAAATCGACCCTGTAAAAAACAAGCTTGCCAACACAGGCAACGCAGAAACCTGTATTTCTACAGACGATTCAAAGGTAAAAGTATTTGTAATTCCTACAGATGAAGAGCTCGTAATGACAGAAGATGCATTTGCAATCATGAATGGAACTTACGATGTTCATACAAACTTTACTTACAGCTTCCAGGACCCGGCATACAAGAACAAGGCACGTGAAGAAGGCCTCAAAAAAGACCTCGAAAAATGCCCTGACCTGGCTAAAATCATCGTAAGACCGTAGTTACACAACTTATAAAAAAATGAGCCCTGTTATGAAGTGCACTTCAGTTAACAGGGCTCATTTCTTTTTAATTCAACTTAGAGAACCGGAGCGAGCATATCGTCCGGATTTTCCATAATGATATTGAGGTTTCCGTTGCGCGTTCTGAGCTCGTCAATGAAAACCTTGGTATCAATTTCTTTTTTAGGTTCAACCCAGTATGAAATTGTAAAGAGTGTTCCCATGCTGGAAGTCTTTACGTTTTTAATTCCCCACTTTGCAAGATACTTTTCAAACAAATCTGTAAAAACATCCTTGTAATTCATATCTTCTGGAATTGTGATTTTTAGAATCTGCTTGTTGTTTACCTTCCAGTTACGGCTGATAAGAACAAAAATTACGCTGATTAAAGCAATCATCACAAAACCGAGGAAATATTCACCCAGGCCAATCATCAGACCGGCTGCGGCAGCAAAAAATACATACAGAATGTCCTTTGAGTCGCCCGGAATGCTTCGGAAGCGTACGAGGGCAAAAACACCTGCAAGGGAAAGTGTCTTTTTTAAGTCTGTTGCGATAAATGGAATTATCACTGACATAATCACGGGAATCAAAAGAATCGTAATCACAAAGTTTTTGGAAAACTTCTTTTCCCTGTTGGCGAGAATGTAGCCGAGCGAAATCAATATTCCGCCTGCAAGTCCCATCAGCATGCTGAACATGATTGTCAATGTTTCTTCTGTAATCGCAAATCCTGTTAAATGTTCCATATAACACTCCATGTCAGCGGTTTCGCCCGCTGTATTTTTTAAACTCTGTTCCATATTTTGAGAACGAAGTTTTATACAATTTTCTTTCTGACAAAAATCTGACAAACCACAGAGGAAAAGCTTTGAACGCCTTTGCTTCCATGAGCCACTGTCCTTCCTGCAGAAGCTGGTCGCCGTAAGCAGGACTGTCAAGCCTTAAGTCGGTTCGCCTGCTTTGAATATTTGTATCGATAGTCAGGCGAAAATCCGAGTTGCCCTTTTCAAAAAATGCAAGGCGGTCATACGAAATAAAAACCCTTGGTTTGAGCGGGTAAAAATGCATGATATAATCAATTTCGCTCATTACCTGGTAATTCATTTTGAGCGGTTTTCCATTTGGCCCGACCGGATTTTGAGGAATTGTGCCGTCTTCAAAGTAGCGGTACACATCGCGCAGAATAAAGTTTGTGCGGCGTTTGTTTACAACTCCGTCAAACTTCTTTTTACTTTCTAGAAAAACTTTATCGTCAAGACTCACCTGCCCGTAGCTTCTGAGGCGGATTTTTTCCTTAAAGACCGGTTTTTCGAGAGACTTGATAATAAGTTCGTCAGATGGCGTGTCCAGATACAAGTTGCTTATGGGATAAGTTTTACCGTCCTTGTTGAACTGGTCGCTGTCCATATAATTGCCGATTATCGCAAGGAGAGCGTCCTTATCCTCAGTTGTAAGCATGTATTTAACTTCGCGCCGGTTGAAAACTTCAATTGCCATAATCCGGATTATAATCCCTGTACCTTAAAGTCATCTAAACATATTTTATAAAAATGATAAAATTCTATAATAATTTCTCTTTTCAGTTTGTTTTTAGTATTCAGTGTTAGACTTAAATCAGCATTTTTTAGATAAAACGGAGGCTTATAATGAAAAAATATGCTTTTGTACTGTTATCAGTTGTTTTTGCTCTTTTTCTCCTTTCTTCATGCTTAAAACGATACTCAGAGCCTAAACTCAAAATCGACTGGCAAAACACAAGAGCCTCTTACGGAAACACAATCACAATTGAGCCGGCTGACGGGTCAGTCAGTTTTGGCAAAAACCAGATTATCATTGCCCCGCAGACCGAAAACCAGACTTATACAATTTCCGGTTATTACAACGGTCAGATTATAAGCAAAACAAAAAACACAGTCATTAAACTGAATAACGCTTATCTGGAAAGCACCCTCGGAAAGGCAGCATTAAAATGTACGGCAAAGACAGAAATCTCTGCCGTTAATGGAACAACAAACTTCATCGTAGCAGATGGAAAAAGTTTTTCTAAAAGAGCCGCCCTCCAGGGTAAAAAAGATCTCGTAATCGGAGGAAGCGGAATTCTAAACGTTAAAGGTGACATTTACCATGCCGTAGAAGCAGACGACGTAAAAATCAAGGGCAGCGGAACATATTATTTTGAAGGAACCCGTAAAGGCTCAGCAATCAACTGCGAAACCTTTACAGTCGAAGAAGACAAAAACTTTAACTGCTACATTTTAAATTCCCGCGATGGAATCAAGGCCGACAGAACAATTTTAATCAAAAGCGGCAATTTCTATTTTTACGATAACGCTCTTGCATTAAAAACTTCACTTTCAAAAAGTAACAAATCAAAACCGCGGCAAATCACACTCCGGGGAGGCACATTCCACACATTCAACAACCAGAAACTGTACATGACAGACAAAGACGCTTATGACGCAACAGGTTCAACTTTTATAGTTGAATAAATCAGAACGGGAGAAACAATTATGCTCAGACTCAACAAATTGAATTTTACAATTGCGGCCCTTGCAATGCTCGCAATTTGTCAGCCGGTTTTTGCGCAAAAAGTTGTCATCAGGCCGGAAGCTGCAAAATCAAAATATACCGGTTCAATCAAAATCGAACCAATGGACGGTGGTGTAAAAATTGAAAAAAACAAAATCACCTTTGCTCCAAAAAAAGAAGGCAAAACTTATTTGATTTCCGGCTATTTTAACGGTCAGTTAATCAACAAAACCAAAAATACAGTTCTCAAATTGAATAACGCCTTCCTCGAAAATCAAAACGGCCAGAGCACAATCTACGGTGAGGCAAAAATTGAACTTTCAAGCACTGAAGGCTCAGTAAACTACATCGTAATAAGCGGTTCAAACGAAAAGAAGGTTGCAGCCGTTCACAGCAAAAAAAATCTTGAACTGGGCGGCAGCGGAACAGTTTACGTTAAAGGCGACACTTACCACGCTGTAAAAGGCGACGATGTCAAATTAAAGGGCAGCGGAACCTGGTACCTCCAGAGCACAAAGGAAGGCTCGGGCATCAACTGCAAGAACTTTATCGTAGAAAAGGACAAATCTTTTAACGCGTGGATTATTGAGTCAAAAAATGCAATCAAGGCTGATTTTACAATCAAAATTGAATCTGGCAATTTCTTTATGTTCAATAATGCGACAGCCCTCAAAACAGACACAAAAAAAGACGATCCAAAATCGCCGCACTTTATTCTGTTGAACGGCGGAAAATTTACAGTTTCCGGATTCAGTACGCTGTACAAGACAGAAAAAGATGCCTTTAAAAACAAGGGCGCAAAGATTATCGAATCCATCGAATAAAATCAAATAAAAAACACAAAAAGCTAACAACGGGGTAATATCATGCTCAAATTGAATTTTTCAAAACTCGTAACAGCACTATTTTTATCGGCAGGATTGATTTGTGCTTCCTGCCTCGTAGAAGAAGACGCAAGCCGCACGATGCCGGCAAATTCTTCGGCAAACACAGACTCAGATTCTGACAATGACACAGAGTCTGAAAACGAAGAAATCACCAGCGAACTTACAGGCGTTTCAATTACAGCTTCAAGCATAATAAACTGTAATGCGGCAGTTACTTTGACAGCAGTTGCAAAAGTGACAGGCACTCCATCTGTAAGTTACATCTGGACAATCGAATCAGGTTCAGCGTACGCTTATTTTGGAAGTGTCGGCACGACAAGTGCCTCAGGGCAGACTGTAACACTCACCGCAAGTAATTCAACAACAGAAAGCCAGAGCGTAACAATCACCGTAACTGCAAGCGACGGTACAAATTCAAAAACAGCAAGCCACACAATCACAATCAACGGAACCGAAGCTGAACAGGTTGCTGACGAAGTTACCGGAGTTTCTGTTTCTGAAACAGAAGTTTCACTTTCCGCTTCGGGAAGCACAACTATTTCTGCAGCTGCAACTTCTACAGGCTCGCCGTCAATCACATACACATGGACAATTACATCAGGCGCCTCTTACGCAAGCCTTGGAACAGGCGGCTCAGAAGCAACAGGCCAGAGCGTAACAATCACCGCCACTAATTCAACAACAGAAAGCCAGACCGTAACAATCACCGTAACTGCAAGCGACGGAACTAATTCTCAAACGGCAACAGTCACAGTTACCGTCGGCGCAAGTACAGGTTCAACTGATACTCTCTACATCAATTTAACAGACGGAAAAGTTTCCGGAGACAATTCAAACTGGTTTGATATTCCGCTTGGTGGTGCAAACGCACTCACCTTTACCAGCGGAACTTTGAGCATCAACTACACAAAGTCATCAGGCGCAAGCACAGGCCTTGTAAAAATTGACGCAGAAAATTTTGCAGATGATTTGACGGTAAACATCACAGGAACTGCCGCAACAGGCGGTGTAAAAATCCAGACAAACTCATCGTATACAACAAACATTGTTTTGAACGGCGCTTCAATTACTTCTTCAAACTATCCGTGTCTTGATATCACAAAGGGCGGCGACGCTGTAATTACGCTCACAGGAACAAACTCCCTCACCGACGGCCGTATTTACGGAACAGGCTACGGCGACTTTTACACTACAGACTCCAGCCTCGTCGGAACTTACACTTCAAACGGGGATGCCTACGAGTACTGCGACAGCCTCAGCGTTCAAAGCGAAGGAAGCAACAACAAGGGAACAATCTACTGTAAGGGTAACCTTTCAATCGAAGGAACAGGTTCTGTAACAATTACAGAGCAATACAAAAACTGTATCGCAACAAAGGGCATCCTTACTATCAGCGGCGGAACTTTAACTCTCACTTCCAACGGCCGTGCAGGCCTTGCAGGCGAATACGGAGTTATAATCAATGACGGTTCAATCACATTTACGGGAAGCGGTGTCGTTTCTTCAAGCGCATGCCGTAAAGCAACAGGAATTAAGACAAACGACAGTGATGACGGAAGTGAATACTCATCGGCTTACGTCACAATCAACGGCGGTTCGTTGAATTTTACCACAAGCTGGGGCAAGGGAATTTCTGCCCCGGTTGTTACAATTGCAGGCGGAGAGAACACAATTACCGTAACAAGCCCGAGCCAGAAACTGACTGACACTTCATCGAGCTACTTGGACGCAAACGGTATTTTGACAACAGAAACAGTTTCCTTTGCACCTCAGGGAATCGACGCCGGAACAGTAACAGTTTCCGGCGGTGAGACTACAATTTCTGCCCCATGGACCGGAGTAAACTCTGACGGCAACATCACAATTTCTGCCGGAGAGCTCCATATTACAACAACTGGAAACGCAGTTTACGACACATCAGCCAGCGACGGCTGTACCGGAGCCGCCTGTCTTAAGGCTGACGGCAACATCTGCGTTACAGGCGGTACCGTAACAGGAACCGCATCCGGAAAAGGCTCTAAGGGCGCAAGCGCCGACGGAACATACAACCAGTCAGGCGGTTATATTGAACTTGCTGCGACTGCAAGCGATTACACTTATTCAAGTTCAATCAGCAGTTCTTCAAAAGGCCTGAAAATTGACGGCGGAATTACGGTTACAGACGGTGTTCTTTATGTTAAGAGCGCTTACAGCGAAGCAATTGAATCAAAGAGCACGATTACAATTTCCGGCGGTGAAGTATTGGGTTACAGTACAGGCGATGACGGAATCAACGCCTCAGGAAACTTTAACATCACAGGCGGTTATGTCTGCGGTTACGCTGATTCAAATGACGGTCTCGACGCAAACGGAAACCTGACAATCTCAGGCGGTCTTGTTTACGCAATCTGTTCAAGCCAGCCGGAAGTTGCGCTCGACGCAAACACAGAAGAGCAGAAAGTTCTCACAATCAACGGCGGAACAATCATCACACTCGGCCCTCTCGAAAGCGGCGCCTCATTGAATCAGGACTGCTACAAGGCCACATGGTCTGCAAACACCAGATACGGAATCACAGTCGGAAGCACCACATACGTAATTACAACTCCGTCTACGACAAACGGTTACGGAAGCGGAATGGTAGTTTCCGCCTCGTCTAAACCGACAGTAACTTCCGGAGCAGCAACCGGCGGAGAAAAATGTTTTGACGCGTTTGACTTCAGCGGGCTGTACCTGGGCGGAACCGCAGGAAGCACTTCAGTAAGTTTGAGTTCTTATTCAAGTTCGTCAAGTTCAGGGCCGGGCAGCAACATGCCAGGCGGACATTAATAGTGGAGACAAGTTATGACATCAAAGATAAAACTTTCACTTACAGCAGTTTTTGCACTGGCAGCCCTTCCGCTTGCCGCAGACAAAATTACGATAAAAAACACCTTTGGCGCAGACCTTGATGAATCAGGCGATTACGACTTTTACACGCGCTCAAAGACAGAAAACACCGGCGGAACAACAGATACGGATTCAAGTTTTGCCCTGGCTGACGAATTTCAGGTTGAACTTAAAGTGTCCGATATCGAAGCCAGGTTCCGGCTGGATGCACTTTATTCAGGCGCTGATGATGCCGCTTCAAAACTCATTATCGCACCGCACGGTTTTGTTCACTACAAGCCGGTTGATCAGTTTGGCATAATTGCAGGAAACGACTTTTTTAAGCATCTTGCAATTCCGTCCGCATATTTAGCGGCAGCCGATACAACGACAAAATGGGGACGCCTCGTTACGGACTCACTCGGTCACGATGCTTACTTTGGCAGTGAGGATGTTTCTGTTTATTCAAATGGATTTGCAGGTGCCGTTACAAGCGACTGGACATTGGGAACATTCCAGGACTTTTATCTTAAACTTGCCGCAGGTGCCACAATGTACCCGGGAGAAGAGTTTGAAAAGGCAGTTGATGCCGGAATTAACGCCGGTATGTTCAATCTTTTTGATATCGGAGCAACCGCTCACAATTTGACCGAAGATGATCGCAAATTCGGCGGGTTTATCGGACTGACAGCAATTCCGGAACTGATTTTTAACGCACAGTTTTACTACAATTTTACGGACAGCGATTTTCTGCCGCAAACCCGTGTTGAACGAAACAACGCCTGGGAATACAAAAAGCAGAAAACAAAGTATGCAGCCGGCGCAAGTGCAGGTTACTATTTTGACAGCATTCTGCTCGGACTCTACGCAGACTTTATTACGGGCCTTACAAATGAATACATCGACGAGGTCAAATACTACGACGCAAGCGGAAATTTGATTTGCAGCAAGGTTACAACAATTGTCCGCGGCGAAACCGTCGTAAAATACAAAAACGGCAAGGCCAAGCGCACGGATGAATTTACAGCGCGTACAATTCCGATGTATGCGGCATTCCGGGCAAATTATTTAATCACGGCAGATCTTGAATTTGATTTTAGTTTTAAACTCCGCTCGATGCTTTACGACTTTATGGGCGACAGCACAATCATGGCTTTTGCGCCAAAATTAACATTCGAACTTCCTGAAAATTACGGAAAGATTGGGGCGGGAGTCCGTCTGACGCTTAACAAAGCACGGGCAGACGGACTGACTTCGATTTCGGTTCCTGTAAGTTATACTTACAAGTTTAAGAAAAAGTTTTAGGCTCTGAAGGCGGTTTACCTTTGTAAACTGCCTTTTTTTATCTGTTCTGCAACTTCAGTTCCGGCAGTAAGTTCAACAAGTTTCATTGCAAACTGTTCTGTCGTGCCCGGGCCGCGTCCTGTCAAAACGTTGTTGTCAAGAACAAACGGTACGTTCGGAATATAAGTTGAATTTTCCATCAGTTCGTCTACACCAAGCGCGCCGCCGCAGAATTTATCAAGTTCCTTTTCAAGTCCAGGATAACCTGTCCACTTTCGTCCCGAAAGGATTCCTGTGTGGGCAAGAACAACTGCCGGGGCTGCACAGATTGCGCTTACAATTTTACCCTTGCGTTCCATTTTTGTTGCCAGCTGGAACAAAAACTGATTGTCCGAAAGATTTTTGGCCCCGTTCGAGCCGCCCGGAAAGAATATTGCGTCCGGTTCTGAGCCGTTCAATTTTTCGATATAATTTTTAAGGCTGATGTCGGCTACAACTTTAATCTGATGCGCGCCTTCAACGGTAGGCTCGCAGTCACTGTGACCATCAGTCGGAACGGCAACTACAACTGTATTTTGATTTGCACGGCGAAGATAATCAACAACGGTCAGCGCTTCAATTTCTTCAAAACCAGGTGCAAGAAAAACTGCTACATTCATAAAATCTCCTTTAAATTCTTCTTCAAAAAACACCGCGTTAGCGGCGCGGAATGATGCACGAATCATTTTAATTATAGCACAATCTGCTGTAAATTGGTCATTGAAAAATCATCGTTATTAAATTACAATATATTATTATGAAGCAAGTTCTTATCATAGATGCATCTCCGATGTTCCGTGAGTTTCTTAAAGAAAAACTTGCAGCCGAAAACGTCTCTGTAGAAACGGCGCAAGGACATCGCGACGCATTTACAAAACTTATATCCCAGCTGCCCGACCTGCTTATCCTCGACATTGAAAATTCAGTCGATGACATGATGGACTTTCTGGATAAAAAACGTCTTGATCCGAACGCTGTTCATATTCCTATCATTATCTCAGGTCCTGAGGTATCAAAGGAAAAAGTTGCTTCATTAACCCAGTACGGCGTAATCAAATATTTTACAAAGCCAATCAAATTCGATTTGTTTTTTGAATCCATCGGCCGTATCCTTAAATTATCTTTCTCGATGGACACCACCCCGTGTGTTCTCGAAATTCACCTTAACAAAAACATCATCTTTATTGAAATTGCCCAGGGCATGAACCGCGAAAAAATGTCCCTGCTCAAATACAAACTCACCGAGTTTATGGACAATCACCGTCTTGATAATCCGAAGGTTATCATCATGATGACAGGTCTGTCGCTGAGTTTTGTCGACGGTGCAAACCTCGAACTTCTTTTTGACAACGTACTTGCCGACAAGCGTATCGACCGCAAAAATGTAAAGGTTCTTTCGCTGGACTCTTTTACAAAAGAACTCATCGCAGGTCATCCCGAATACCACGGAATAGAAGTTGTTACAAACCTTTCCCAGGTTCTCAACGATGTTGTAGAAGCAGGTCCTACTTCAAGCATTCAGGAACTTATCTCCGACCAGATTTTGACATCTACAAACGACTCAAATGACGGCTCGGTAGAAATGCGTTTCTACTCAGACTCGGGAACTGCCGGTGATGGCGGCGAAATGAATGCAATGGCGCCAGGCCAGATACCGCTCAAGATTGCCATTGTAGATGATGATGCAGTAGTGCGTCAGGTTATGCAGGCAACATTCGGTGCAATCAAGGCCCAGTGTGATTTGTTTGCAAGCGGTTCTGAGTTCCTGCAGAAATTCAATTCAAATACATACAATCTGGTAATTCTCGACGTATTTATGCCTGGAATTTCCGGATTCGACATATTAAAAATCTTACATGACCGCAATAACACTGTACCAATCATTGTTTATTCGCAGGCGGCTCAACGAGAGGCAATCATTCAGTCTTTAAGCCTTGGAGCAAAAACCTACCTCGTTAAACCGCAGAAAGGCGAAGTCATTATTCAGAAGGCTCTGGAAATCCTAAATGGCAAAATCTAAGGGCGTTCTTGACGAAGCAAGCCGATACCTTGCAAGTACCCTTCACGAAATCCGGACTCCGATTCAAACCATAATCGGAACAATCGAACTGCTCCAGGACACAAATATGGACAGCGAGCAGCGCGAATACATCCGCCAGATTCAGTTCAGTGCGGACGTTTTACTTGATCTTGCCAACAATATCCTGGACTTTTCCAAAATACGTTCCAATAACTTTCAGCTCGAATCCGTTCCGTTCAACATCTGCGAACTTACCGAACAGGTTGTTGACCTTATCAGTATCGAAGCCTTTAACCGCGGGCTTGAAATCATCACGGACATCGACAGTTCGATTACGCAGCTTGTAATGGGCGACCCGGTACGAGTTCAACAGATTATCCTGAACCTTTTAAAAAACGCCGTTAAGTTTACAAACTCAGGATATATTCATATTGAATTAAAAAAAGACAGGGAAATGATCAAGTTCCGCATCACAGACACCGGAATCGGCATTTCTGACGACACAAAGAAAAAACTCTTTACAGATTATTACCAGGCAGACATTTCGACCTACCGCAAATTCGGCGGAACAGGGCTCGGACTGTCAATCTGTAAAAACCTTGTCGGATTGATGAAAGGAAAAATCGGCGTAGACAACAATCCTGAAGGCGGTGCAAGTTTCTGGTTTACAATTCCGCACAAGAGCGCAATGGATATTCTTGATGCTCCGATGGCACCGACATACTACGATGACAGAAAGATTTTAATCGTAGACGACAGCCGCCTTGCTTCGCAGAGTCTGACTACACTTTTAAACGACGCAGGAATTACAAAAATCACTTCCATCGATTCTCCTGATAATGCGATGGAACTTCTGCTCGCTGCCCAGAAAAGCGGTAACCCGTTCTCACTCGTTTTTATCGACATGATTATGCCGATTATGGACGGCTGGCATTTAGCGAGCGAAATCAAAAATAATCCTGAACTTAGAAACACACTCACTCTTTACCTTCTGGTTCCGGAAGGACAGATGCGCGCCGAAGCCAAAATGAAGATGCTCAACTGGTTTGACGGTTACCTTTACAAGCCGTTCAAAAAGCATAAAATCACAGAGCTTCTTGAGGGCGAACTCCGTAACCAGAGCGATGAACTCGAAGAACTTGAACTTGCAGACGACGAAGAAGTAATGGCACTCTCACGCCCGGAAAAACCTGTTGCCTCTGAGCTTAAAATCCTCGTTGCAGAAGACCATCCTGTTAACCGTAAACTCCTCGAAACCTTTGTCAAAAAGACAGGCGCCGATGTTTACCTTGCAGAAGACGGTCAGCAGGCAGTCCAGGCCGTCCGCTAAAACAAGGACATCGAT
>JAEENG010000108.1 GCA_016283615.1 Treponema sp. | reverse complement strand
AAACACCACTATCTGTGGGGTCTATACTTTGAACTTGTCAACTTCCGTGCCGAGTTCGACGATGTTTTCTGAGTTTTTGTGAGTCATGTCATTAACCGAATTTATTGAATTATTGATTGATTCAATACCGATGGACATTTCCTGCATGCTTGCACCGATTTCGTCTGTAATGCGGAGAAGATTTTTCATTGTCTGGTTTGCTTCTGCAGTTGAAGCCTGCATTGCATCTCCCCCTGACTTTACGTTAACGGTAACATCGTTGATCTGCTTGATGGCTTCAAGAACCTGGGTGCCGCCCTCAGACTGCTCCTGCATGGCATTCATGATTGTAGTTTCCTGCTGGGAAACAGTTCTTGTAAGTTCAAAAATCTCCCGGAATTTCTGCTGGAGTTTTGTGGAAGCATCCGTTACTTCCTTGATACTGTTCAGTACCTGCTGGAGGTTTGTGGTGATATTTTTACCCTGCTTGTTGGAATCTTCGGCAAGTTTACGGATTTCGTCCGCAACAACGCTGAATCCCTTTCCGCTTTCGCCGGCATGAGCGGCTTCGATGGCGGCATTCATGGCAAGAAGGTTTGTCTGGCTGGCAATGTTCTGGATAATCTTTGACGCTTCCAGAAGTGTCTGGGATTCTTCCTGAATTTTAACGGTTGCATCAACAGTGGTCTGAATACTCTTGCGGCCTTCTTCCGATGAGCGTTCAAGGGCTTCGATGTTTGAACTGTTTTTTTCGAGAATCGTCGTTACTGAGCGGATGTTTGCAACCATCTGTTCAATTGCGCTTGAAGATTCAATTACGCTTGAACTCTGACTCTGAATTGCAGAAACAAGTTCATTAACCCGGTGATTGATTGCATCCAGTGCACCCTGGGCTTCGCTTACATTTGCGCCCTGCTGCTGAACCTGTCTGTTTACGGAATCGATGTTTGCCGTTATCTGGTTTGCGCTTGCGGCGGTGTCAGCCATATTCTGCGCAAGCTGTTCACTCTGCATCTGCAGGTCACCGGTTGATTCTTTAATCTGACGGATTGAATTCTGGATTTTTTCGATTGTAAGGTTAAAGAATTTGTAGAGGTTACCCATTTCGTTTTCTTTGCGGACATCCATTCGGACAGTCAGATCCCCGTCTCCCTGGGCGATGTTTTTCATTGCGGCAACACCCTTGTTCATTTCCTGTGCAACTGAGCGTGCAATGAGGAAGAGGATGGCAAGTGTTACGAGCATGGTGATTAAGAGGGCGGTTGAAACATAAACGAACATTCTGCGGCCGGCGGCATCAATTTCGGCCATTATGATGTTTGTGCCGACAAACCAGACTTCTTTTGCGTTGCCGACCTTGAACGGCTGGAAGAATTTGAGCTGGTTTTTGCCGTGGTAATCAACTTCATAGCCGAATGGTATTAAAGTCTCTTTTGACTTCTGAAAAAGCCCTGCAGTTTTTGCATCTTCGTAACCAGCAAAAGTGGTTCCTTCGAGGGATGAATCGGCTTCTACTGCTGTAAGGCCTGAGTCTGATACCAGGGAAAGATAGCCTGTTTCGTAGAGTGTTGCTTCTTTAAGAATTGAACTCAATGTTGAAAGCGACATATCAAGACCGATAACACCGATTGGAGTTCCGTTCCTGTCGTGAATCGGGAAGGCTACACCGCAGACATAAATTACCTGGCCGCCGATTTCGTACGGGTTAGGGTCGATGAGAATTCCTGTCGGGCTTTTGAGCGGATTAACATACCAGAAGCCGTCTTCGTAATCGGTAAGCGGTGTGCATTCAATTGTTGAACCAACCTTTGTCCAGTATGGAATAAAGCGCCCGGTGGAATCATGATATTCAGTATTTGCATACTGGTAATCAAGTCCGTCGAGAGCGTCCGGTTCATAAACAACCCAGGTGTCCACAAGATTTTCGTTTTCGATAAGTGCCTGTTTGAGAATTGCATTGATAAAGTCGCGTCGCTGTGCGCGTGGAACGGAGTCGATTTGTTCAACAACGGTTTTGAGGGCCGCGCAGGTGTCAAATTCATTCTGAATAAGGGCCTTTGTGCGTTCAGCGTAATAATTTGCTGTCTGCTTGAGGTATTTGTCAGACAGATCGTAAGTTCCTTTATTAATTCGATTTAAAATGAATAAAGCGCAGATAGTTAAAAGTACAATAAGCAGGGCGCCAATTGTTCCGACCAGCTGGGTCTGGATGCTTCTGTCCAGAATGCCGTTTCTTGGTCCGTCTTTTTTTGCCATTGGGGTCTCCTTTGTGCGTTGCCTGGTTGATTCAAGAAATGCCAGAGCCAAATTTTAACCCGTTTTATCTGGCGTGGCAAATAATTTGCAGTTAGTTATGACAAACAAGAAGATGATTTGGACAAAAAAAGCGGCCCTCCGCTTTGAAGGACCGTTTCTTAGCTTTATGAGTTCAGATTATGCAAATATCGGGCGAACGTTGATTACGCCGTCGATTGCAGAAAGTGCCTTGAGAGCGTCATTGGCAACCTTTCCGTCAACGTCGATAAGGCAGTAAGCCAGTTCGTTGCGGTTCTGGTCAACCATACCTGCAATGTTGAGTTTTGCATTTCCAAGAACAGTTGTAAACTGAGCAATCATGTTTGGAACGTTCTTGTGTGAGATGCACAGACGTGTACCGCCGGCCGGGATAGCCTGGTCGAGTTTTGCTTTAGGGAAGTTAACGGAATTTGTGATTGAACCTGTTTCGAGGAATTCACGCAATTCTTTAACTGCCATAATGGCACAGTTGTCTTCTGCTTCCGGAGTTGAAGCACCCAGGTGCGGGAGACAAACTACTTTGTCGCATTTGAGCAATGCTTCGTCAGCAAAGTCAGTTACGAGGCATGAAACCTTTCCTGAGCTGATTGCTGCGAGTACGTCAGCGTTGTTTACGAGACCGCCGCGTGCAAAGTTGATGATGCGTACGCCGTCTTTCATTGTTTTGATTGAAGAAGCGTTGATCATTCCCTTTGTGTCGTCTGTCTGTGGAACGTGTACTGTGATATAGTCAGCTTTTGAATATACACCTTCGAGAGTTTCTGAGTATTTTACGTCGCGGTTCAAACTCCATGCGGCCTTGATAGAAAGGAACGGGTCGTAACCGATTACGTTCATTCCGAGGTCGATTGCAGTGTTTGCAACCATTGCACCGATAGCACCGAGACCGATTACACCGAGTGTTTTTCCTTTAAGTTCAGGACCAACAAACTGTGATTTTCCTTTTTCTGCGAGGGCAGGAATTTCATCACCTTTTCCGGCAAGACCTGCAACCCATTTATTTGCTGCTACAGCAGGACGGCTTGAAAGGAGGAGTGCGAGAATTACGAGTTCCTTTACTGCGTTTGCGTTTGCACCAGGAGTATTGAATACAACGATTCCTTTTTCTGCAAGTTCAGCGCAAGGAATATTATTTGTTCCGGCACCTGCGCGTGCAACAGCCTTTACAGTTGCAGCGAGTTCCATACCGTGCATTTCCTGTGAGCGGACAAGGATTGCATCCGGATTGTTGATTTCTGATGCTACTTCGTAGCTGTCGCGTGGAAAGTTATCCAGACCGATAGCACTGATTTTATTAAGGGTTTGAATCTTGTACATATTGTTCTCCATTTTTTTAAGCATTTGCTTCTGCAAACTTTTTCATGAATTCAACTAATGCTTTTACACCGTCAAGTGTCATAGCGTTGTAAATGGAAGCGCGCATACCACCAACAAGGCGGTGTCCCTTAAGGTTGATAAGACCTGCAGCTTCAGCTTCTTTTACGAACTTAGAGTTGATTTCCTTTTCTTTTGCAAGAGCGGCTTTTTCTTCTGCAGTCTGTTCAGCTTCGTCTTTTTTGCCGGCTGCAGCAGTTACTGCTGTTGAGTATTTTGTAAGGAAAGGAACGTTCATGAGAGAGCGGCTTCCTTTTTCTGCTGTTGCATGGTAGAAGTCAGAGCTGTCGAGGAAGTTGTAGAGGTAATCAGCCTTTTCTACGTTGAGTTTGTTGATTCCTGCTGCTCCGCCGTTCTTTTCGATCCAGTGAAGAACCTTGTCGAGAACGTAGATTGTGTAGCATGGAGGAGTGTTGTACATAGAACCGTTGTCTGCATGAGTTTTGTAAGCAAGCATTGTCGGAGTGCCTGGGAGGCAGTTTTCAGGTTCTGGGATGAGGTCTTCGCGGATGATTACGAGAGTAACACCTGCAGGAGCGAGGTTTTTCTGAGCACCGGCAAAAAGAAGACCGAATTTTGAAACGTCGAGTTCTTCACTTAAAACACATGAAGAAATATCTGCTACGAGAGGAATGTCTCCGCAGTCAGGGATGTATTCGTAGTGAGTTCCCATGATTGTATTGTTGAAACAGATGTAAGCGTAGTCATAGTCGCCTGTTATTTTTTCAACGCGAGGGATGTATGAATAGTTCTTGTCTTTTGATGAAGCGATTACATCAACTGCAACGCCGAGTTTTTTAGCTTCAGCAGCAGCTTTTTTAGCCCATACACCTGTTTCGATGT
>JAEENG010000107.1 GCA_016283615.1 Treponema sp. | reverse complement strand
ACATTGTAGATCCAAAGGGTTATGACTTTGCCTGCAAGGTTCTGGACCACATGCGTGAACGCATGCAGGACTATCAGGAAAAAACAGGCGAACTGTTCAATCTTGAAGCAACACCGGCAGAAAGTACATCTTACCGTCTTGCCCGTCACGATAAAACAAATTATCCGGACATTATCACAAGCGGCAAGGACGAACCTTATTATACAAACAGTTCACAGCTGCCTGTTGATTATACTTCTGATGTATTTGAAGCACTTGATCACCAGGAAAAACTTCAGACCCGTTACACAGGTGGAACCGTATTCCACACATTTATGGGCGAAAAGATAAAGGACTGGAAGAGTTGCCGTGATTTAGTCAAATCAATATTCGAAAATTACCGGATTCCATATTTGACAATCAGCCCTACATATTCAATTTGTCCGATCCACGGCTACATCGCCGGCGAACATTTTGAATGTCCAAAGTGTAAGGCAGAAAAAGAAAAACAGTTAAAACAGAAAATTGCTCAACTTGAAGCCGAAAAGGCTGAGCTTACTAAAAAATAATTACACCAAAAAGTGGGAGAAAAAATATGAAAGTTACAAAAACAATCGAACAGATTGACCAGGAACTTGCACAGGCAAAAGCCGAGCTTGCAGATCTGCACGGAACAGAAACAGAAGTTTACGCCCGCATCGTAGGCTACTATCGTTCAGTACGCAACTGGAACAAGGGTAAACGCGCAGAATTCAACGAACGCCGTCTTTTTGAATACGACGGAGCTTACGCAGATTCACGCGGACAGAACGCAACAGCACTCGGACACAAAACAAGTGACGCTCTTGTTGCTCCACAGGCTGTAAGCACAGAATCTGCTGCACATTATGAATTCTTTATGCGCAAAACATGCCCGAACTGTCCTCCTGTAAAAAATTATATGGCTAACGTTACACTCGAAGGAACAGTTATCGACGTTGACACAGACGAAGGTCTTCGCCAGGCCGCTTCCAAAGGTGTATTCTCAGCTCCTACAGTAATCTTCTACGATGAAAATGGCAACGAAACAGGCCGCGGACACACAGTAGAAGAAATCAAAGCAGTCCTGGAACCACAGAAAGTAGTTGCATAAAAATGTCGCAGAAAAAAATCGGCGCCCTTGTAAAGACTTCTCTTGTAGACTTTCCGGGCAGAGTTTGTGCCACAGTTTTTCTAAAAGGCTGTAACCTGCGCTGCCCGTACTGCTATAACCATTCTCTTGTACTTGGCAAAGATGAAGAGGATTTTGTTACCTTTGACCAGGTAATCGAACACCTCAAAAAGCGGCAGAATGTACTTTCAGGTTTTGTAATCTCCGGCGGCGAAGCCCTGTTAAATCCAAAATTACCTGATTTAATCAGGGCCGCAAAAGACCTCGGTTACAAAATAAAGCTCGACACAAACGGCACAAATCCGGGCCAGTTGTCATTCATCATAAAAGATCCTTCAACAAAGCCTGATTTTATCGCCATGGACTTAAAGACAACATTTGACCGTTATGTTGAATTCAACCCGAAGGGCTCCACAATGACGGCCGATGAATATCGGGAAGCCCTGGTTCATTCAATTCAAATCATAAAGGAATACAATCCCGATTCTTATGAATTCAGGACGGTTCTGGTTCCAACACTTGTAACAAAGCACGAAATCACCGAATTATCAAATTATGTTCCAAAAGAGGCAAACTGGTTCTTTGCACAGTTTATCAACGAAAACTGTCTGGACCCGCTTTTGAACAATCTTCCACCCTACACCGACGCCGAAATCCAGGAACTTGTGGCCCACGCAAAGCACTTCATTCCAAACGCACAGCTCCGCTAAAAAATCGCATAATTTTTTAAGTTTTCCTCCGTCAAGCGCTTGACAGTAAAGGGCGATTTTGATAAATTATAAAAACCTTATGGGGGCGTAGTCCAGCTGGTAGAACACCGGACTCATATTCCGTATGTCATAGGTTCAAGTCCTATCGCCCCTATATGTAGCACTCCCACAGGGAGTGCTTTTTTTTTGACTAAGCCAGGACTTGAACCGGAATGAGTGCCGAGCAGGTGCGAGGAAGAGGCGCCATGGACGGCGCCGTAAGCGAATGAAGGCGCCTTGAAGGAAGATG
>JAEENG010000106.1 GCA_016283615.1 Treponema sp. | reverse complement strand
GGCGGAACAGGTGCCGCTCCATTGAGTTCAATTCATCACGCGGGCTTACCGTGGGAACTTGGACTTGCCGAGACACACCAGACTTTGATTCAAAACGGGCTGCGTTCAAAAGTCCGCCTCGAAACTGACGGAAAGCTTATGAGCGGCCGTGACGTAGTAATTGCCTGCCTTCTCGGTGCCCAGGAATTTGGATTTGCGACGGCACCACTCATCGTAATCGGCTGCCGTATGCTTCGTGTCTGCAATCTGGACACCTGTCCGTTCGGAGTCGCAACTCAGAATACAGAAAACCGCAAAAAGTTCCCGGGAAAGCCTGAATACGTAGAAAACTTTATGCGTTTTGTCGCTCAGGAAACACGCCAGCTTATGGCAAAACTCGGAATGCATTCAATTCAGGAAATGTGCGGCCGTACAGACCTGCTCAAATTCAAAAACAGTCAGGGATTCAGCCGTGCAGGGCTCTTGGATGTTTCGCGCATTATCGTTCCTGTAAGTGAAGAATGGAAGGGCGAAACTCAGGTTGAGTCAGCCCGACTGGAAAGCAGCAAAATTGAAAAGGCTCTTGAAAAACTTTCCGGACTTTCTTCGGGAACACAAAAAGACATGGGCGGAACATATTCTGTTAACTGCGTGGATCGCGCGGTCGGAACTGTGTTTGGTTCAAAAATTCAAGAAAAATTTGGTTCAAAACTTGATGACGACGCTTATGTGTTGAATTTTACAGGCGGTGCAGGTCAGAGCTTTGGAGCCTTTATTCCAAAGGGACTTACCCTCAAATTGAACGGCGACGCCAACGACGCTGTCGGAAAGGGCCTGAGCGGAGGAAAAATCGTAATCAAACCGTCCGCTGACTTTGAAGGCGTTGCCGAGCAGAACATAATCGTCGGAAACGTAGCCTTCTTTGGTGCGACAAGCGGTTACGGCTTTATCAACGGAATTGCAGGCGAGCGCTTTGGAGTTCGAAATTCCGGGGCAACAATCGTTACAGAAGGTTGCGGCGACCACGGTCTTGAATACATGACAGGCGGATTTGCTGTAATTCTCGGACAGACAGGTAAAAATCTCTGCGCAGGTATGAGCGGCGGAGTTGCCTACGTGCTTGATGAGGATCACGATTTGTACACAAGATTGAATACAGACCTTGTTACAATGTACAAACTTGATGACAAAACAACTGCCCTCAAAACAGACGGAAGCGGACAGAATCCTGATGTTCAGAAACTGTACGAACTCATAGAAAATCATGCAAAAGAAACCGGTTCAATCAAGGCAAAGAAAATCCTTGCTGACTGGCCGAATTACATCGGTAAGTTTAAAAAAGTAATTCCGGATGATTATCTTAGTGTTTTAACTCGAGGCTAAAATGGGTTTACATGACGAATGCGGCGTGGTTGGAGTCTGGGGCTGCGAGGATGCGGCCCGGCTCTGTTATTATGGTCTGGTAAGTTTGCAGCACCGCGGTCAGGAAAGCGCCGGAATTGCGGTTTCTGACGGTACGCAGATTACCCTCACAAAAAATATGGGCCTGGTGCAGGATGTGTTTAAAAAGGACGATCTGGCACAACTGCAGGGCTCTGTTGCGGTGGCACATGTAAGATATGCTACTGCAGGCGGCCGTGGAATCGAAAACGCACAGCCCTTCCTTGCGTCGTTTAAGCTGGGTTCAGTGGCCCTTGCCCACAACGGTCAGCTTGTAAACTACGAACCTTTGCGCGGCCTGCTCGAAGACTCGGGCTACACTTTTAATTCAACAAGTGACACGGAAGTAATTTTAAAACTCATTGCCCGCTCGTATAAAGACGGCATGGAAAAAGCTCTTTTAAATACGATTGAATTGATAAAGGGCTCATATGCACTTTGTATCATTACTCAGGACACATTGATTGGAGTCCGTGACCCGAATGGAATCCGTCCTCTTTGTCTTGGAAAAGTCGGCGACGGTTATATTCTAGCAAGCGAAAGCTGTGCAATCGACGCCTGCAACGGTCAGTTTATACGCGATATTGCACCGGGCGAAATCGTTGTAATCAACAAAGACGGAATCAAATCCTTCCACCGCGAAGACCAGATTCAAAAACAGACATGTATATTTGAATACGTATATTTTGCGCGTCCGGACTCTGTGATTGACGGAATCAGTGTCCAGGAGGCACGCTATCGTCTGGGCGAGGAACTTGCCAGGGAAAGTGCTGTCGATGCGGATGTTGTTATCGGCGTGCCTGACAGCGGAATCGGAGCCGCAATGGGTTATTCCCGTGCGTCCGGACTTCCATACGTGATGGGAATTATCAAAAATAAATACATCGGACGCACCTTTATCGCACCGACTCAGGCTGAGCGCGAGGCGATGGTTTTTGTAAAATTGAATGCGATTGCGAGTGACTTAAAGGACAAGAGGGTTGTGGTAATTGACGACTCGATTGTCCGCGGAACTACAAGCCGCCGACTTGTTCAGATTTTGCGCAGGGCCGGAGCTAGGGAAGTTCACTTCAGGGTGTCTTCGAGCCAGGTAAAGTTTCCGTGCCATCTGGGAATCGACACGCCATCCAAGAACGAACTCATCTCTTCGGCCCACGCTGTGGAAGAAATCTGCAAGGAAATCGGTGCAGACTCCCTTGCGTTTATCAGCCTTGAAGGAATGATGCGCGCCCTCGGTAGCACAGACTTTTGCCGCGGTTGTTTTTGCGGCAAATATCCGGTCTGATTTGAACTAAAAAATCTTTTTAATATCTACCAGTTCGTAGTTTTCCTGGCTGTAATCGCTCTCCAGACAATCTGCGAGGGCGTTTGCAGTGTCGATTGCGGTAAGGCATTCAATATCCTTTTCTACCGCATGCCGGCGGAATTTTACGCTCTCTGCGTCAGGGTTTCGTCCCTTGGCAGAAGTTGAAAGTACGTAGGAAATTTTGCCGCTTTCAAGCAGAGTCATTACGTTGTCGCTGTAATTCTGGTGAACTTTATTTACGTGCGTAACAGGAAGCCCCGAGTTTTCAATTGTGCGGGCATTTCCGTCGGTTCCGTATAATTCAAATCCCAAATCGTGGAAGCGTTTTGCAAGAGCAGGAATTTCCGGAAGGTCGTAGTCTTTTACACTGAACAAAAATCCCTTTGGTGCTTCCGGATCTTTCTTTGGGCGAATCAGTTTTATCTTTGCGCCTGTCATTCCCTTGTAGAGGGCTTCGGTGCGTGTCTTTGCAAGCCCGAGAACTTCGCCGGTGGACTTCATTTCAGGGCCCAGTGCTGTATCAACGTCCATCAGTTTTTCAAAACTGAATACAGGAACTTTAACCGCAATGTAGCGGGCACTTGGATAAAGTCCTGTGCCAAAGCCCATGTCTTCGATGTGTTCGCCCATCATGGCGCGGGTTGCAAGTTCAACCATCGGAACGCCTGTAACCTTTGAAATGTAAGGAACAGTGCGACTTGAACGCGGGTTGGCTTCGATAATGTAAAGGTCGTCTTTATAAATCAGGTACTGGATATTTACAATTCCCTTTGTTTTGAGGGCAAGGGCAAGGTCTGTCGACTGGCGCACGATTTTGTCCCTGAGACTGTCCGGAATCGAAAAGCTCGGGTACACGGCAATCGAGTCCCCGGAATGGATACCGGTGCGTTCAACATGCTGCATGATTCCAGGAATCAAAACCTTTGAACCGTCGCAGATACAGTCAACTTCAAGTTCAAGGCCTTCCATGTATTTGTCGATTAAAACAGGGTTTTCGATTTTCTGGCTTAAAATAATTGCCATGTATTCTTTTACGTCGGCGCTTGTGTGGGCAATAATCATGTTCTGCCCGCCAAGAACGTAACTCGGGCGCAGCAAAACTGGATAACCGATGCGTGCGGCGGCTTCGAGAGCTTCTACTTCTGTAAACACTGTCATTCCGCGCGGGCGGTTGATGTTGAGGTTGTCACAGAGTTCTTCAAAACGTTCGCGGTCTTCGGCAAGGTCGATTGCGTCGGCGCTTGTACCAAAGATGCGGATTCCCTGCTCGTCAAGGAATTTTGTCAGATTGATTGCAGTTTGTCCGCCAAAGGCAACTACAACTCCAATCGGTTTTTCTGTGTTAATGACGTTCATTACGTCCTGAGGAGTCAAAGGTTCAAAATAAAGCCTGTCTGCCGTATCAAAGTCTGTAGAAACGGTTTCCGGGTTATTGTTTATAATCGCAACTTCGTAGCCGAGTTTTTTGAGCGCCCATACACACTGAACGCTGGCATAATCGAATTCAATACCCTGACCGATTCGAATAGGGCCCGAGCCGAGAACGATGATTGTGCCCTTTGATTTTTTCTGGCTGTCTGCCGCAGATTTTTCTTTCAGATATTCTTCGGCTTCGTTTACTCCGCCGCAGGTTGAATAAAAGTACGGGGTTTCAGCTGCAAATTCGCCGGCACATGTATCAACCATCTTGAAGGAAGTTGGCTTGTAAGAAAGATGTTCGTGGGCGATGCGGTTGATTTTCCAGAGGAACCAGCGGTCAATCTGGGTAATTTCGTGTACGTCTTCGACAGAGAGAATGTTTCGCTTGAGGGCTTCGTAAATTGCAAAAATGCGGCGGTCAGTAGGTTCGCCGACGCTGAGAATGATTTTTCTGTCGCTTTCATTTTTGAATGCCGGAAGTTCAAGGCTGTCGGTTTTAAGTTCAGCGCCGCGTACAGCTTTTAACAGGGCTTCTTCAAAACTCTGGCCGATTGCCATAACTTCGCCGGTTGCCTTCATCTGGGTTCCGAGGTTTCGGCGGCCGTAAACAAATTTGTCAAATGGGAATTTAGGCATTTTTACAACTACGTAGTCGAGAACAGGTTCAAAGCAGGCCTTTGTTTTTTTGGTTACAAAGTTTGGAATTTCATCAAGTGTGAGTCCGACAGCGATAAAGGCAGCAACCTTTGCAATCGGATAACCGGTTGCCTTTGAAGCGAGTGCGGAAGAGCGCGAAACACGCGGGTTAACTTCGATTACTGCGTATTCAAAAGTATCCGGATTCAGGGCAAACTGACAGTTACAGCCGCCTTCAATTTTAAGTTCTGAGATGATGTTGAGGGAAGCCGAACGGAGCATCTGATACTCTTTGTCGGCAAGTGTTAAAGTCGGGGCAACAACGATTGAGTCACCGGTGTGGATTCCGACCGGGTCAATGTTTTCCATCGAGCAGACTGTGATTACGTTGCCTGCACTGTCGCGCATTACTTCAAATTCAATTTCTTTCCAGCCGCTGATACATTTTTCTACCAGAATCTGGTGAATCGGTGAGCGGTGAAGGCCGTTTTTTACGATTTCGTCGAGTTCTGCTTCTGTACGGCAGATACCGCCGCCGGTACCACCGAGAGTGAATGCAGGGCGGATGATTGCCGGAAGACCGATTTCGTTATGAACAAAGTCGATAGCGTCTTCGTAAGTGGTAACAACCTTTGATGGAATTACGGGCTGGTTGATTTTGAGCATTGTGTCCTTAAACATCTGGCGGTCTTCTGCCTTGTCGATTGTCAAAGGATTTGCACCAAGAAGTTTTACGCCGTGGCTTTCAAGAAAGCCCGACTTTGCAAGTTCCATGCTGAGTGTGAGGGCAGTCTGTCCGCCCAGGGTAGACAAAAGTGAATCCGGCTTTTCTTTTTCGATAATACGTTCGATTGTCTTCAAAGTCAGAGGTTCAATATAGATTTCGTCTGCCATGTGAGGGTCAGTCATCAAGGTAGCCGGGTTTGAGTTTACAAGGCAAACTTCAAGACCAAGACTTTTGAGGGCGCGGCAGGCCTGGTTACCTGCGTAGTCAAATTCTGCGGCCTGTCCGATGATAATCGGTCCAGAACCTATAACCATTACTTTGTGAATATCTTTATTTAGTGCCATTTTTCTCTCCATCAAGGCGGGCCATCAATTGAATAAATTCATCAAACAAAAAGTTGGTGTCGTGCGGACCGCCGCAAGCTTCCGGGTGGAACTGTACGCTGAATGCCGGAATATCCTGGTATCGTACTCCTTCGCATGTGTTGTCGTTTAAGTTTACAAAACTTTCTTTTGCGCCGCCTTTAAGGCTTGCACTTTCTACGGCATAACCGTGGTTTTGGCTCGTAATGAATACACGGTTGTTTTCAAGGTCCTTAACCGGATGGTTACCGCCGCGGTGACCGTATTTGAGTTTTGAAGTTGAAGCACCCTGTGCGAGGGCAAGCATCTGGTGACCGAGACAGATTCCAAAGACTGCAATTTGTTTTTTTGAATCTTTCTGCGCCCTGTCATAGTCGCAGATATTTTTAATTTCCTGAATTATCGCCGTGTTTTCGGCAGGATCGCCCGGGCCGTTACTGAGCATGATTCCGTCAACATCTAAGTCCAGGATTTCTTTTGCAGTTGCAGTGCACGGAACAACTGTTACCCTGCAGCCGCGTTTTTCAAGTTCGCGCTTTATGTTTGCCTTGGCTCCAAAATCCCAGAGGGCAACTTTGTATCCGCATTCATTTTGAACTGGCTGTGCGGGCCTGGAATCCTCAATTCCAGCGTTTTGTACGCTTTTTACTGCGTTTTCGATTTTGTATTCGCGTATTTCGTTTAATAATTTTGAATCTTCTATCTTTGTTAATGTGTCTGTAATGTTGAGTGATTTTGCCTCATCCTCAGAAATTATCATTCCGTTCATGACGCCGGATTCGCGGAGGATTTTTGTCAGCTGGCGGGTATCGATGCCGCTGATTCCTACTATGTTTTGTTTTTTAAGGAATGAATCCAGATCTCCCTGGCAGCGGAAATTGGAAGGATGATCAGAAAGCTGCCGCACAATGTAGCCTTTTACAAAGCTTCTGGCGCTTTCAAAATCTTCCGGAATAACTCCGTAGTTTCCAATCAAGGGAAAAGTCTGTGTAACGATTTGTCCAAAATAACTTGGATCTGTCAGTGTTTCCTGGTAACCGGTCATTCCGGTTGTAAAAACGGTTTCGCCGATGGTTTTTCCCTGAACGCCAATTGACTGGCCGCAAAAAACTGTCCCGTCAGCGAGAATAAGAAATGCTTTTTTCATTTTTCTTCCTCATTTGAGCAAAAAAAAAAGACGCCACTTAATTCAGCGACAATACGCGTAGAATTAAATGAACGTCGTTGTTCAAGTTGAAACGATTATAGAACTATTGAATAATTAGGTCAATGAGAACGAATTTAAAAAAAATTTTTTAAAAACTGTTGACATATTTTCGCGTTATGCGGTATAAACAAATTAACAACGACAAAGAGGTCGCAGAAATTGAACTTTCTGCGACCTTTTTTTGTTTTTTACGACAAAGGCGTCGAATTCGTGGCTCAAACCATCGAATCCGGCGCCTTTTTGTTTTCCAGACAACAGGAGGCTTAAAAAGAATGGAAAAAGTAACAGAGATTTTTGGACAGAATGTTTTTAATGAAACTGTTATGAAAGAACGTCTTCCAAAAGAGACTTATAAACAGTTGATGAAAACAATCGACGGTGGAGAAAAACTTGACAGTGCAGTCGCAAATATCGTTGCAAACGCCATGAAGGACTGGGCTATTGAAAAAGGTGCCACACACTTTACTCACTGGTTCCAGCCATTGACCGGTACAACTGCCGAAAAACACGACAGCTTTATTGCACCGGCAGCCGGCGGAAAAGTTATCATGGAATTTTCAGGTAAGGAACTTGTTCAGGGTGAACCTGATGCATCGAGCTTCCCGAGCGGTGGTATCCGTGCAACATTTGAAGCCCGCGGTTATACAGCCTGGGACCCGACAAGCTACGCATTTATAAAAGACGGAACTTTGTGTATTCCAACTGCATTCTGTTCATACACTGGCGAAGCACTGGACAAAAAGACTCCGCTTCTGCGCTCAATGCAGGCTATCAGTAAACAGGCTGTACGTATCCTGCATCTTTTTGAAGGAAACGAAAATGTTACAAGTGTTAAAACAACTGTCGGCCCAGAACAGGAATACTTCCTCGTTGACAAGGGCGTTTATGATAAGCGTGAAGACCTTATTTTTACTGGTCGAACTTTGTTTGGTGCAAAGTCTCCGAAAGGACAGGAACTCGAAGATCATTACTTCGGAATGATTAAACCTCGTGTTCAGGAATTCATGAAGGATTTGAACAAAGAACTCTGGAAGCTCGGAATTCTTGCTAAAACTGAACACAACGAAGTAGCTCCTGCCCAGCACGAACTTGCTCCGATTTTCAGCACAACAAACATTGCCTGCGACGACAACCAGCTCACAATGGAAATGATGCGCAAGGTTGCAAGCCGCCACGGTATGGTTTGTCTGCTTCACGAAAAACCATTTGCAGGTGTAAACGGAAGCGGTAAGCACAATAACTGGTCTATCAGTACAAATACTGGTAAAAACCTTCTTGACCCGGGTGCAACTCCGGAAAGCAACGCACAGTTCTTGCTCTTCCTTGTTGCCGTAATCAAGGCTGTTGATGACTACCAGGATCTGCTCCGCATTTCTGTTGCTTCTGCAGGTAACGACCATCGTCTTGGTGCAAACGAGGCACCTCCGGCAATTGTTTCAATGTTCCTTGGTGACGAATTGACCTCTATCCTCGACAGCATCGAAGCAGGAAAGCCATACGGCAAGCACGAAAAACAGAAGATGCAGATTGGTGTAACTGTTCTTCCTGAATTCAACAAGGATACAACAGACCGTAACCGTACTTCACCATTTGCATTTACAGGAAACAAATTTGAATTCCGCATGCTCGGTTCAAGCGAATCAATTGCCTGCGCAAACGTTTTCCTTAACACAGCAGTTGCAGAAGAACTTGCTCAGTTTGCTGAAGTTCTCGAAAAGTCAAAGGACTTCAACAAGGACCTGCACACTTTGATTCTTAACACAATCAAGGAACACAAGAGAATCATATTCAACGGAAACGGTTATGACGACTCTTGGGTTAAAGAAGCAGAAAAACGCGGTTTGTTGAACTTAAAGTCAACTCCGGAAGCTCTTACAAAGATTCTTGATAAAAAGAATGTTGATTTGTTTGAAAAGCACGGAGTTTACAGCAAGGTTGAATTGACCAGCCGCTTCGAAATTCACAACGAAAACTATTCAAAAATAATCAACATCGAAGCCCTGACAAGCATCGATATGGTAAGAAAACTTTATCTTCCTGCCGCAAGTTCTTATGCAAAGGAACTGGCTGAAACAATCGAATTAAAAAAGACAGCCGGCGGTGCAGATGACAGTTACGAAGCTGACCTTCTCAAAAAGATCAGCACACTCACAGCAAAGATTTACGGCGAAGTTCAGAAACTTGAAAAGGCTGTAGACGGCGCTGCAGAACTCAGTGATGCAGGTAAAATTGCACTTTACTACCGCAACACTGTATTTGCAAAAATGGGTGACTTGCGTGAACTGGTTGATGAGCTTGAAGGATATGTTCCTGCATGCAAATGGCCTGTTCCAAGCTACGCTGAGCTTTTGTACAGCGTACGATAATTAAAAATTAAATATTATTGCAAAGGGGCAGCAGGTTATTCTGTTGCCCTTTTTTTTAAACAGGAATTAATTTATGAAACTTACACCCAGAGAAACGGAAAAACTGCTCTTGAGCTATGCCGGTCTTGTTGCCCAGCGGAGAAAAGAGCGTGGCTTAAAACTGAATTATGTTGAAGCGATTGCTTACATTTCTTCTGAATTGATGGAGCAGGCCCGCGATGGAAAAACTGTTACTGAGCTTATGAGAGACGGAGCAAAAATTCTTACTGTAAATGATGTCATGGATGGTGTAGCAGATATGATTCACGAAGTTCAGATTGAAGTAACTTTTCCGGATGGAACAAAGCTTGTTACTGTTCATAATCCTATTCGTGAAGTTACGGAATAAGGGGGCAATATGAAAATTGGTGAAATTATTTCCTGCAATGAAAAAATTGTTCTGAATAAAGGGAGAAAAACAATTGAACTTGCGGTAAAAAACGCAGGAGACCGTCCTGTTCAGGTTGGTTCACATTTTCATTTTTATGAAGTAAACAAATGTCTTTCTTTTGATAGAAAAACCGCCTTTGGGTATCGTCTTGATATTCCTTCTGGAATGTCTGTCCGCTTTGAGCCCGGTGAAGAAAAAACAGTTCAGCTTTGCACCTTTGGCGGCAAATCAGAAATCTATGGTTTGAATAATCTTACATCTGGAAAGGCTTATCCGGGGGGTGTTAAATGAGTTATACAATCGATGGAAAAAAATATACGGCAATGTATGGGCCGACAACCGGTGACAAAATCCGACTTGCAGATACAAATCTTGTAATACAGATTGAAAAAGATTTTACAGTCTATGGTGATGAAGCAAAGTTTGGAGGCGGTAAAACTCTGCGCGACGGCATGGGCCAGTCTGTAAACACAACCCGAGAAGGCGGCGACCTGGACCTCGTAATCACAAACTGCGTGATTCTTGACTACACAGGAATCTATAAAGCAGACATAGGAATTAAAGACGGAAAAATAGCAGGCATTGGAAAAGCCGGAAACCCAGATACAATGGACGGCGTAACTCCGGGAATGACTGTAGGCGCCGCAACTGAAGCGCTTGCCGGCGAAGGCCTTATTGTAACTGCCGGTGGAATTGATACTCACATCCACTTTATTTCTCCTGAGCAGGTTGGAACCGCTTTGTGTTCCGGCGTTACTACAATGATTGGAGGCGGTACCGGCCCTGCTGATGGAACAAACGCTACAACCTGTACGCCTGGAAAATGGAATCTTGAAATGATGATTAAGGCAGCTGAAGATTTTCCTATGAACATCGGCTACCTTGGAAAAGGAAACTGCTCGAACAAACAGAAGCAGAGCGAGCTTGTTGCACAGATTAAAGCGGGAGCCTGCGGTCTTAAGATACACGAAGACTGGGGAACAACTCCTGCAGCAATTGATGCAGCCCTCACGATTGCAGACCAGTACGATGTTCAGGTCTGTATTCATACAGATACACTGAATGAGGCCGGATGTGTTGAAGATACCCTCAAGGCAATCAACGGAAGAACAATTCATACCTATCACACAGAGGGTGCAGGTGGAGGACATGCGCCGGATATTTTGAAAGTTGCAGGACATCCAAATATTATTCCGGCTTCGACAAATCCGACGATGCCTTTTACTGTAAATACTCTGGATGAGCATCTCGATATGCTGATGGTCTGCCACCATCTTGATAACAAAATTGAAGAGGACGTTGCCTTTGCTGATTCAAGAATCCGTCCGGAAACAATTGCGGCAGAGGATGTTCTTCATGATATGGGTGCACTCAGTATTATGAGCAGTGACTCTCAGGCAATGGGACGTGTTGGCGAAGTAATTACCCGAACCTGGCAGACTGCTCACAAAATGAAAGAGGAGCGTGGTGCTCTACCGGAAGATTCATCAGAAAACGATAACTTCCGTGCAAAACGTTATGTTTCTAAGTACACAATAAATCCTGCAATTGCTCATGGTATTTCTGATTATGTAGGCTCTCTTGAAAAAGGAAAAGTTGCTGACCTTGTTTTGTGGAATCCGATGTTCTTTGGAGCAAAACCTGACATGGTAATTAAGGGCGGTGCAATTATTCTTTCTAAGATGGGAGATTCAAATGCATCAATTCCAACCTGTCAGCCGATTTATTACAGAAATATGTTCGGTTATTACGGTAAAGCTAAATACATGACCTGTGTTACTTTTATGTCGCAGACAGCAATTGATGAAAAATTACCGGAGAAGCTGGGTCTGCAGAAAGTTTGTCTTCCTGTAAAAAACTGCCGTGGCATTGGTAAAAAGGATTTGAAGTTCAACGACGCTCTTCCTGTAATTGATGTAGATCCGGAGAACTACCACGTTACAGCTGATGGAGTGCCAATTGTTAGTAAGCCTGCAAAAGAACTTCCACTTGCTCAGAGATACTTTATGTTCTAGGAGGCAGGAAGGAAGACAAAATGATTTATACAAAAATTTTGGGAAAACTTGGTGATGCTGATTTTCAGAACAAGCCTGTAGACTATGTTGATTTTGAGTGGCATGAAACTTATTCAAAATTACACAGAAAAAGTTCACGGTCAGGACGTGACGTTGCAATAAGTCTGGATGATTCTATTTTGAAAATAGGAATTAAGCCCGGTGATGTTTTTGGATTGGATTCAGACGGTACTGTGATAGCGGCCGATGTTCTTCCGACCGACGTACTCAGCGTAAAACTTGAAAA
>JAEENG010000105.1 GCA_016283615.1 Treponema sp. | reverse complement strand
TCCTACACTTAAAAAGTATGGAATTCAATTTTTAATTATCGGCGTTGTAAGCACAATTGTAGTTTTTGGCGTAACAGGAATCGTCACTCAGGCTATTATCCGTCTGACTCACAAAAACTCAGGCGGGAATGTCAGCCCGTCTCAGGACACAGACCCGGCTCACGGCGCAGCCCCGGCCGAAAAGTCACTCCGGGAGGAATCAAAATGACAGAATTCCTCACAGGTTCAACTTACTTCGGTCTTTTTATTTCGTTCTTTACTTTCTGTATCGGACTATGGGTTCACCAGAAGACAAAATTCTTTTTGTTCAGTCCGCTGATTGTTTCTGTAACGCTTACAATTACCGCACTTGTTTTATTAAAAGTTCCCTACGAAACGTACGCAGAAAGCTCGGCCCTGCTCGGCAAAATGCTCACACCCGCAACTGTCGTACTCGCAATTCCTTTGTACAGACAGTTCCAGAAATTAAAAGACAACTGGCCTGCCATCCTCGGCGGAATTTTTGCCGGAATTCTTGCAAACGCATTTATCGTATTTGGTCTTTGCGTACTTTTTAAAATCGGCCGCACTGAATACGTTTCTCTTTTGCCAAAATCAATCACAACCGCAATCGCACTTGCTTTAACACAGCAAAACGGCGGAATTCCAGCGATAACAGTCGTTATGGTTACAATTGCCGGAAACCTGGGAAACCTCTTTGCAGTCCAGTTCTGCAGATTATTTCATATCACAGACCCGGTTGCTAAAGGCGTAGCAATCGGTACAAGCGCACACGCCATGGGAACGGCCAAAGCAATTGAACTTGGCGAAGTTGAAGGGGCTATGAGCGGACTTTCTATCGCAGTCTGCGGCGTCTTGACCGTTGTTGTAATTCCATTCTTTGTAAATTTAATCCAATAGTAAAAAAAATCCGGCACAGGGTTGTGTCGGATTCTGCCTGATGGTGGCTACTCTATAGAGTTTACTGGTTTGTCTTCTTTAAGCCAGAGAATCCGCTGGTTGCGGCTTCCCCGGTAGTTTAAGGTTATGTCCTTTTCGGCCTCGATAAAAGGTCCGTCAACAAGAACATCAATGCAGGAAAGCATTCTGTCAGTAACTTCACAGTGCTTACGGCCGTCATGCGGACGAATGTCTTTATCGTACACATAGCCCGAATAGCACCAGATGTTTTTTTCCGGATAAGTGGCGCGCACTTTTTCCAGGAACGGTGCCAGAACCCGCTGGTTTTCTTCTTCAAAAGGCTCTCCGCCAAGAACGGTCAAACCTTTTATGTGAGAAGGCTTTAATGCCTCAAGAATCTCACGTTCCGTATCTTCAGTAAATGGTTTACCGTAATCAAAATTCCAGGTTGCAGCGTTAAAGCAGCCCGGACAATGGTTGCGGCAGCCACTGACAAACAGGCTCACGCGGACGCCAAGCCCGTTTGCTATATCAATTTTTTTGATTTCGCCGTAATACATTACAAGTGCAAAACCCTTTCTTTAATCTCCTGGGTACGTCCCTGATTCCAATACTGAGTTCCGATGTAACCACAAGTACGGCGTGCAACGTTCATTGTTGACTGGTCTGTGTTTCCACAGTTAGGGCACTGCCATACAAGTTTGTTGTCGGCGTCAGCAACAACACGAATCTCTCCGGTGTAACCGCATTTCTGACAACAGTCGCTCTTAGTATTCAATTCGGCGTACATAATATTTTCGTAGATATGCTTTAACAAAGCCATAACTGCTGGAATGTTGTTTTCCATATTTGGAACTTCAACATAGCTTACGGCACCACCCGGGCTCAATTCCTGGAACTGGCTTTCGAAGGTAAGCTTTGTAAATGCATCTACAGGTTCAGTTACGTGGATGTGGTAACTGTTTGTAATATAGTTTCTGTCAGTAACGCCTTCGATTTCTCCGAAGCGACGTTTTAAGCATTTTGCAAATTTGTATGTGGTAGACTCGAGCGGAGTTCCATACAAAGAGAATGCGATATTCGTCCTGTCACGCCATTCTGAACACTTTGTATTCAAGTGGCGCATAATCTGCAAGGCAAATGGAGTTGCTTCAGGATCGGTGTGGGGTTTACCCGTCATGTAGCGTACACATTCACACAGGCCTGCGTAACCCAATGAAATTGTTGAATATCCGCCGTAAAGAAGCTTGTTGATTGGTTCACCCTTCTTTAAGCGGGCAAGTGCTCCGTTCTGCCACAAAATTGGTGCAACATCGGATGGAGTTCCCAGAAGTCTGTTGTGGCGTGCCATCAGAGCGCGGTAACAGAGCTGGAGGCGTTCGTCCATGATTTTCCAGAATGCCTTTTCGTTTCCGCCTGATGAACATGCAACATCTACCAGGTTGATTGTTACAACGCCCTGGTTAAAGCGTCCGTAGAATTTTGGAGCGTTTGATTCCGGGTCGTGGTAAACAGTAAGGAATGAACGGCAGCCCATACACGGGTAGCAGTTTCCGTCCTTGAGTTCGAGCATTTTCTTTTCAGAAATATAGTCCGGAACGAGGCGGCGTGCTGTACATTTTGCGGCAAGTTCAGTCAGATAGTAGAATCTTGTGCCTTCGTCAACGTTGTCGTTTTCGAGAACATAAATAAGTTTTGGGAAGGCCGGTGTTACCCAGTAGCCTGCTTCGTTCTTAACACCCTGATAACGCTGCTTCAACACTTCTTCGATAATGAGTGCAAGGTCAGCTTTTTCCTGTTCATTTTTTGCTTCGTTAAGATACATGAATACAGTAACGAAAGGACTCTGTCCGTTTGTAGTCATCAGAGTAACTACCTGGTACTGAATCATCTGAACACCGCGGGTAATTTCGTCCTTGAGGCGCATTTCTACGATTTCGTTGAACTGTTCTTCTGAGTAATGAATTCCTGTTTTTTCTGCGATTGAATTCATTTCCTTGATAATCTTTTTGCGGCTTACATCAACAAACGGAGCAAGGTGCGCAAGAGAAATTGACTGTCCTCCATACTGGCTCGAAGCAACCTGAGCAATAATCTGGGTTGCAATGTTACATGCTGTGGAGAATGAGTGCGGTTTGTCGATACGGGTACCGCTGATTACAGTTCCGTTCTGGAGCATGTCTTCGAGGTTTACGAGGTCGCAGTTGTGCATGTGCTGGGCAAAGTAGTCCGCATCATGGAAGTGAATCAAACCTTCGTCATGAGCTTTTACGATATCAGCGTCAAGCAGAAAGCGCTTTGTAATATCTTTTGAAACTTCGCCTGCCATATAGTCGCGCTGTACTGATACAACAGTTGAATTTTTATTTGAGTTTTCCTGTTTTACTTCTTCGTTCTGACATTCGAGAAGGGAAAGAATCTGATTGTCAGTTGTGTTTGCACGGCGCATGAGCTGGTGCTGGTAACGGTAAGTGATGTATTTTTTGGCAATGTCGTATGCGCCGGCTTTCATGATTGCCTTTTCTACCAGGTCCTGAATGGCTTCTACATTCATTTCGTGGTTTTCGGCTTCACACTGAGCCTGGATGTCCTGAGCAATTAAAGAGATTGTTTCGTCCGAAAGTCTGTCGCGCTGCGGAACTTCCTTGTTTGCCTTGGAAATTGCAGTTTCAATCTTTTTGATGTCAAAGATAGCTTCTACGCCGTTTCTTTTAATAATCTTCATACTTCCCTCTTTTTTATTCCCACCGTTTTTAGAATCGGCTAATTTCTTTTTTACTTTAGAAAAAACGCTATATCTAGCGCTCAGTTGATTTTTATTATACTAGCGGTAGTGTCTTTGAGCAATATACAAATTGCAAAATTATATTAAAAAAAATTGGCGATTTTTTGAATTATAACGAACAGGACTTTTTTCAGGCGGATGGGGGGCATAACGCGGCGCATTTGTTTAAAACAAAAAACGCGCTTCAGGCGAAGCGCGTTTTTATTCCAGGCTCTGTTTAGAGCCTGCGGGGTTTATTATACCAATCCCTGAGCCAACGCCTTCGCAGCACAGCTGCTCGGAGACTCGCTCAAAACGCTTCTCAAGCGTTTTGCCCCCGCAAGCGGGGTCGCTCCCTACATAGCTCGTGCTACTTTAGGCATTGCTCAAGGTCTTGCTTATTAAACAAGACCTTGAGCAATCATAGCCCTTGCTACTTTAAGGAAGCCGTAGATGTTTGCACCAGAAACATAGTCTGCCTTTGTAGCAAACTTTTCTGCTGTTGCATAAGCGTTGTCATGAATGTTTGTCATGATCTGCTTGAGTTTAGCATCTACTTCTTCGCGGCTCCAAGAGAGGCGTTCTGAGTTCTGTGACATTTCGAGACCAGAAACTGCAACACCACCTGCGTTTGAAGCTTTTCCAGGAGCAAAGAGGATTCCAGCTTTCTGCAATGCTTCGATAGCATCTGCACGAGTAGGCATGTTAGCACCTTCTGCTACGAGTTTTACGCCGTTAGCGATGAGTTTTTTAGCATCGTCCATGTAAATTTCGTCCTGTGTAGCACATGGGAATGCACAGTCAGCTTTAACTCCCCATGGTTTTTCGCCCTTGAAGAATTTTGCTTTCGGATATTTTTTAACGTATTCGTCAATCTTTTTGTGAGCTGCACGGAATTCCATAACGTATGCGAGTTTTTCAGCATCGATTCCGTCTTCATCAAGAATGTATCCAGATGAGTCAGACAATGTAATAACCTTACCGCCGAGCTGTGTAATTTTTTCACAAGCGTACTGAGCAACGTTACCGTCACCAGAGATGATACATGTCTTTCCATTGAAGTCTGTTCCTGTTTTTTTGAGCATACATTCAGCAAAGTAGATAAGACCGTAACCTGTAGCTTCAGGACGAATCAATGATCCGCCGAAATCAAGTCCCTTACCTGTCAAAACACCTGTAAAGTTGTTTACGATGCGTTTGTACTGGCCGAACATCCATGCAACTTCGCGTCCGCCAACACCTTTATCTCCGGCTGGAACGTCTGTGTCTGCACCAATGTGGCGATAGAGTTCTGTCATGAATGACTGGCAGAATCTCATAACTTCACCGTCTGATTTTCCATGCGGGTCAAAGTCTGAACCACCCTTACCGCCACCCATAGGGAGTGTTGTAAGAGAGTTTTTGAGAACCTGTTCAAATCCAAGGAATTTAAGAACATCGAGGCCTACTTCCGGAGAGAAGCGAAGACCTCCTTTGTAAGGTCCGATTGCACTGTTGAACTGAACACGGAAACCGCGGTTAACGTGTGCTTTGCCCTGGTCATCTGTCCAAGGTACACGGAACATGATAACACGTTCTGGTTCAACAAAGCGTTCGAGAACAGCTGTGTTTTCCAGTTCTGGCATTGTGTCTACTACCGGAGAAAGAGTTTCCAGTACGAGGCCGGCTGCCTGCAAAAAGTGTTCCTGATCGGCATAGCGTGCGCTGATGTCGTCCCATACGCGCTTACAATAAGCGTTCTTAATAGTGAAGTTAAAAGCCATTTCTTTTGTACTCCTTAAAATGAATTACACGGGTAAAACCGGAAAGTTCCGGCTGACAAAAAAAGCGCCACAAACAATACCCCCATCTCTGCGATAAATCGGAATATTATTTGTGGCGCCTTTGCCTAAGTTAAATCTATCTTTTTCAAAAAAAACTGTCAAGTAGAAACATTTTCAAATTCCTGTTTTAATCTTTGCACTTTCAACTTTCCCTGATTCTTTCTATAATTGAATTATGATTCAACTCACTCAAAACGACAGAGATTCAATCCTTAACAGGTTTATACGATATGCAAAAATCTGGACGACCAGTGACAGTGCAAGGGCCGACCAGGGAATTCAACCGTCGACGGAAAGACAGTTTGACCTTGCAAGGGTCCTGGAGGCAGAACTTAAGGAACTCGGCCTTAAAAATGTTCAGGTAACGGACCACTGCTATGTTTACGGCCTTTTTGAAGGAAGAGGTACTGATTCAACAAAGCCGGAATTTTGTCTTCTGGCCCACATGGACACGGTCGAAGAAGTTTCTGGAAAAGATGTAAAACCCCAGCTGCACGATGTGGACGGCGATACAATTATCACAAGCGACGGAACTACACTTCTCGGAGCCGATGACAAATCAGGCGTTACTGCAATCATGCACACACTTTCATTCCTCAAATCACACCCTGAGTTGAATTACAAAACAATCGAAGTATGTTTCAGCCCGGACGAAGAAACAGGACACGGAATGGATAACGTTCCCCTCGAATTGATTCAGTCAAAACAGGCCTACACAGTAGACGGCGGCGAACTGGGGCAGCTCGAAACAGAATGCTTTAATGCCTGGAAGAGCGACATCGTTTTTACGGGCGTTGCCCAGCACACAGGAACTGCACGCGGAAAACTCGTAAACGCGCTTTCGATGGCAGCCACTTTTATTACAATGCTTCCCCACAACCAGGCCCCAGAAACAACTGACGGCTACGAAGGTTTTTACGCTCCGATGGAAATGGACGGCACCCTGGAAAAATCGCACATCAATATGATTCTGCGTGATTTTGAAGAAGACGGCATGAATAAAAAACTCGCCTTTGTCGAACAACTCGCTCAGACTGTTGCATCACGTTTTGGCGGAAAGGCAGAAGTTACAAATACATGTCAGTATAAAAATATGAAAGAGGGCTTGCAGAAATCCCCGCAAACTGTCGAAAATCTAATAAGCGCCTACAAAGCAAGCGGCATTGAACCAGTCCGCACACCAATTCGTGGCGGAACCGACGGTTCGCGCCTGACCGAGATGGGAATCCCGACGCCAAACATTTTTACAGGCGGTTCGGACTTTCACTCAAGAAAAGAATCTTTGAGCCTTAACGGGCTTTGTAAGTGTGTGGAAGTTTTAATAAATCTCAGTTTAAAACACGACCGCTAACGCGGAGTTTATAGGAGAACTAAATGTACGAATACAAAGTGGAAGGCGGAATTCCAATCCGCGGAACAATCGCAGCAAGCGGCAACAAAAACTCCGCACTTCCTTGTATTGCAGCAGCAATTTTGACCGACGAGCCGGTAATTTTACGCAATATTCCGGCAATTGAAGACACAAACGTAATGCTTCTGATTTTACAGTCTCTCGGAGCAACTGTAGAAAACGCAGGCGACCACGTATGGAAAATCCACGCTGCCAAAATCGAAAAAAACGATATTCCTGCCGAATTGAGCAAGAAAATTCGTGCTTCAATTCTGTTTGCAGGCCCGCTCATCGCCCGCACAGGAAAAGCAATCATGCCTCCGCCCGGCGGAGATGTAATCGGACGCCGCCGCGTGGATACTCACTTTCTCGCACTCCAGGAACTCGGTGCCGTAATCACTGCAAACGGTCCGTTCTCTTTTACAGCAAACAAACTCGTCGGCGCCGACATCTTCCTTGATGAAACATCGGTTACCGCAACAGAAAACGCTGTTATGGCTGCCGTTCTTGCAGAAGGCAGAACAAAGATTACCAACGCCGCTTCTGAACCTCACGTTCAGGACTTGTGCAACATGCTCGTAGCTATGGGTGCAAAAATCACCGGAATCGGTTCAAACATTCTTATAATCGACGGCGTTAAAAAACTTCACACAGTTGATTTTACAATCGGACCTGATTTTATGGAAATCGGTTCATATATCGGTCTTGCGGCCGCAACAAAGGGTTCAATTACAATCACAGGAGTACGCGCAGAAGATATGCGTCCGCTCCGTGTAGCTTTTGGCAAGCTCGGCATACGCTGGACTATCGAAGGCGATAAATTGAGCGTTGACGTTGGCCAGGAAATGAAGGTTAACACAGACCTCGGCGGAATGATTCCAAAAATTGACGACTCTCCGTGGCCGGGATTCCCGCCTGATTTGACTTCCATCATGACTGTCGTTGCAACCCAGGTTGAAGGTACAGTTTTGATTTTTGAAAAGATGTTTGAAAGCCGCATGTTCTTTGTTGATAAACTTATCAGCATGGGCGCACGCATCACACTCTGTGACCCGCACCGCGCTGTAGTTTCCGGACCGAGCGTCTTGCACGGAGACCACCTTGTAAGCCCTGATGTACGTGCCGGCATGGCAATGGTGATCGCTGCAATGGCTGCTCACGGTGAGTCAACAATCAGCAATATTTATCAGATTGAACGCGGCTACGAACACCTTGTAGAAAAACTCCAGAGCCTTGGAGCAAAAATCAAGCGTGTTGAAATCGAATAGGTTTAATTTGCAAATCTTTGAATAATTACTTCGTATGCTTTCTGGACGCGGATAAATTCCGCGTCATTTTTTTCTGTCCCGCTGTCCGGATGGAATTTTGCAGCCAGACGGCGGTGAGCCTTTTTAACTTCATCAATTGACGAGTCTTTATTCAGGCCGAGAACAAGGTACGCATTCTGAACTTCATCATTCTGTACCGAGTAGTTGAGCAATGATGCAAGATAAACGGACGGTTTTTCGCCCTTGTCTTCGTCCCACGCAAACTCCGAGCCGCGCAAAAACGCAAAAATCTCTGTCACGGGAACAAGTGTTTCTTTTTCGTGCAGCAAAACAGACGCAAGGTTTTCTACGGCAAGATCCTTGTTAAATTCTTCAATTATTGACGAGCGGCAGATTGAATTCCAGTCGGCTTTAAAGCGGGGCCCAAACACAAGGCTTGCACCGCGTGCCGCACTCGCACTGTCACCAAGGCACCAGCTTGCAAGCGCGCACGCATACACGGCCCCCGGAAAAGGTTCTTTTTTATTTGAAACGCGCTTTCCGCCCTTGAGGACGTTTTTTAAGGAACGCTCGTCTTTAATCCGGTTAACAATGAGTTCAACAAAAAAGCCCGTAAAAAGGCCGGCTATTGCTCCGTATGGGCCTGCCAGAAGGCCGACGCATAAACATACAGCAAAAATCCAGTGCTGTTTGAGCAAATCGAGAAGAATTAAAAATGTTTTTCCGGCAAAAGTTTTGATATTCAATTTAGAATTTACGCGGTCTTTTTAAATACAAAATGCAGGGAAACAACAACAAGTACAACCGAGTAAATTACGAATGCCACAAGCAGGGCCGAATTTCTGGCATAGGCCGCAAACGCAAAAGTGCTGAGCCCGGTAACAGTCAGTATCAGTTCTATAAAGATATCAATAATCAAAGTACAGAACGGCAGTGCAAAAATCCATACAAACTTGAATACCTGGTCCTTTTTTGTGCGGAGGTTCCATGCGACAGATGCAAGAATCACAAGAACAATCAGCATAATCAGCGGATAGGTCAGGCGCCTGATCATCATTGAATTAAACACTTCGCCCGAGTAGCCAAGATTCTGTGCTGATGAACTCATCTTTACGAGGGCATCAAGACGCATTTTATCCGGGCCGCCGTACAAATCGCAGGCAGTGTTAAAATCTTCAAACGGCATAGAAAGCACAAGCGAGTTTTCGTTTTTCTGATTTTCTTTTGCAATATATGGAGCGTATTCCCAGACAGGACCGCTGCGCTTTCCGCGCATTGTGCGGTCGATACTGTCAAGCATCAGATACGGAACATATTTATATTCCTGTTTTAAGCCAAGGTTTTCGCGGGTTTCTTCGTCAAAATTATCAACTGTTACAGAAAGCAGTTTTACGTAAGGCACGCTGACACTTCTTACAAAAGAACCGTTTTTTCCGAAGGTTGTCATATTAAATCCGCGCAGGTACTGAACCATGCGTCCGCCGTCACTTACAGGCGTAATTCCGCGGATGTAGATAACATCAGTTACACCGCTGTCATGCCTGATTGTAAAGTAGACGTCCATGTAATTTTCAAAAGTCTGAAGGCGGTCAGTTTCATCTATAAAGAAACACTGGCTTTGAACGCGTTTTTTTGCAATTTCAAGATACTGGGTAACGTCCGGGTCGCTCGACCACGATTCATCCTCGGCTGCAATTTCCATAAACTGATAGTATGATTCAACATTGTCGCCTTCAGAAAGCGCCTTGTACGCCTTACGCTTTTTTTCAAACAAAAGCTGGTCGCGGTCTTTTTCCAGTTTTGGAGCGCCCATAAGGTTGTTCCATGCAACTGAAGCAAGACGTTTTGCTTCTTTGAGATTGGAATCCATGCCGCTTCCGCTCGAAATTGCAAGCTGAGCGTAATAATGACTGTCAAACCACTTGTTGTGTGCGGCAGCTTCTTCCGCCTTTCTTATCAGGGAAGTTACAGTTTCGCCCCTGGCTTCAAGGTAAGGAAGCAGCTGATTTGCCGTTTCTACCGGAGTTTTAGGAGCTTTTTTAATTGCCTTGAGAACGGCTTCACTCTTATCGATTAATTCGCGGGCAAGGATGTTTTTAGGGTCAATCTTTACAGCCTGAGTTCCATATCTGTGGGCAAGAGTATAATTGTTTTCACCGAGAGCTTCCTGACCGTTTTTGATGTATTCACTTAAAAGATGTGGTGCGCGTTCAAGATAATCTTTTCTGCGCGCAATCATCGGACTCAAAATCTCGTTTGTAACGGTCATAATCGCAACAAGACAAACTGCAACAATCAGAACATGCTTAAAGTTTGACATAATTACGCGGCTGAACCTCATCAGAGCTTTTTGAGCGTCCTTTCCAAAATCAATCGCAAAGGCAAGCAGAAAGGCCGAGGCAAGCACCGACGGCAGAATTCTAAAAAAGAAGATAAATGCACGGCAGAGAATCCAGCTTGTTTTTGCTCCTTCAAGCAGGGCCGGAAGATGACCGAGCAAAGTTGCAGTAATCACACAGGCACCAAAGGCCAGAACTGTATACGAAAAAATGATTCCAAAAATGCGTCTCATACCAGTTCGTCCTCCGTTTCTGTTTTACTTCTAAAGATAAAAAGTAAAATTCCTGTAAGTGTAAGTACTGCAAAAATTATAAAATTAACAAAGCTGATGAATAAGTCAGGCGCGTGTATGATTGAATTGAAGAATCCGCCCGTCGCAGGAGTATCGGCAATCAGTTCATTCCATTTGTCTGCAACCGAACTGAACAGATAACCCTTGTAATAAGCCCAGTTTACAACACAAATCAAAAGTCCCGTAAAAAAGGCTGCCAGAGCGTCAATCAGACTCCATGCGCTGAAGTTTTCAAAGGCAATGCAGGAACCAAGGGCAAGTGCAAGGCATAAAAACAAAAGCCAGTGCGCAAAAGAGTCGTTCCAGGCAGCCTGTGCCTTTTCGCGCAAAACT
>JAEENG010000104.1 GCA_016283615.1 Treponema sp. | reverse complement strand
GGACATAATTCCGTTGAATTCCGTAAGTTTATCACCAGACTTAAACAGGTTCTGGAGAGTATCAATGATTGGAAGTCCCGCACCTACGTTTGTTTCGTAGAGGAAGCGGCACTTGTTTTTGTTTGCTGTTTCCCGGAGTTTGTGGTAGAAATCCATTGTCATTGAATTTGCACGCTTGTTTGGTGTTGCAATATTCATTCCTGCGTTGAGGATGTCCAGATAGCGTTCCGGCAAATCATAGCTTGCAGTACAGTCAACAAAAATCGGGTTGAGAGGTTTTTCTTTTGCAACAAATTCCAGGATTTCGTCCAGGTTTGCTTTTTTATTGCTCTTTGTAATGTTTGTGCGCCAGTTTTTAAGGTCAACACCGTCCTTTTCGAGGAGCATGCCTTCGAGGGAACTGATTGCGCAAACCTTGATGTCAATATTCTGTGCAAGAAGTTTGTCATGCTGCTGGCAGATCTGGTCCAGGAGAGTACCGCCGATTGTTCCGGCACCAAAGGCAAAAACTTCGATTGTCTGGGTTGTATTAAAGAAGAAGCGGTGGGCAGCTTTTACAGAAACATCACCAAATTCACCGTTTACAACGGTAGAAATCGAGCGTTCGCTTGAGCCCTGTGCGATTGCAAGAATGTTGACTCCACAGCTGGAAAGTGCGTCAAAGAACTTTCCTGCAATACCGCGGTTCTGCTTCATTCCGTCACCGACAATGCTGACAACTGCTACGTTTTCTACAACGTCAATCGGATTAACAAGACCGTCACGGATTTCAAAATTAAATTCACTGGTAAGAACGTCTTTTACAAGTACAGCCTGGCTCTGTTTTACACAGAACGAAATTGTGTATTCGGAAGAAGACTGTGTAATTAAAAGCATGCTGATTCCGGCGCGGCTTACAGTTGAAAATACGCGGCTTGCCATACCGGTTTTGCCTTTCATTCCCGAACCGCTTACTGAGATAAGGGCAATGTTTTTAAGGCACGAAATACCGCGGACCGGTCCCACATTTTTTTCTGAGGCAAAAGGACCTTTTCCGATGCGTGTTCCGCGGGCTTTTGGATTGTGGCTGTTAAGGCTCCATGCTTCAATGCCTTTTGCAGCAAGAGGAGCGAGAGTTTTTGGATGCAAAACTTTTGAACCGAAGAATGAAAGTTCCATTGCTTCTTCGTAAGTCATGTCCTGTACTAGGATTGCGTCAGGAACGATACGCGGGTCAGCAGTGTAGATTCCGTCAACATCAGTCCAGAATTCAACTTTTTCTGAACCAAGGGCAGAACCGATGATTGCGGCACTGAAGTCTGAACCGTTGCGTCCCATAAGTCCCATTACAGGCTGGCTTTCGCTGTTTTTAATCCATGAGCATACAAAGCCCGGAAAGAGAAGAATCTGAGCCTGGTCTGGTTCTGCACCGTCACGATAGCTTGCAAGGGCAGCGGCAGTGCGCGGGTAATCAGGGTCACCTTCTTTCTGGTCGCCGGTTGTAAAAATGAATTTGCGGCTGTCCAGGAGGAGAACGCGCTGTTTTTTAGCAAGAAGAACCGCATTTACGATAGGAACACATAAAAGTTCACCCTTTCCCATGATGCGGCAGTGAATTGATTTTGGACACTCGCCAAATGAGGTAACACCTGCGAGGAGACGTTCAAGTTCTTCAAATTCTCCCTGAAGTGACTGCATTACCTTTGCAGCGTCAAAGCCCTTAACCACAGAGTGGAGTTCGGCACAGATGTCGGCGTGGGTTTTTCGGATGGAATCAATAAAGACAGAAGGCTGTTTTCCTTCCACACAGCCGTCGATTGCGGCCTGAAGACTGTTTGAAACCCCTGCAACGGCAGAAACTACAACGCTGATACGACCGCTTTTAGCGCGTTCAGTCATAATTTCTACAGAATCAAGAATTCGTCGGGCAGAGCCCATTGATGTACCACCGAATTTTAACGTTAGCATAAAAACCTCATTTTATTAAGCGATTTTAGAATAATCCATTATAGTAAAAAAGAGCCTTATGAACAAGAAGAAAGTTGAACCTGCGCTGGCCTGAAAATTCAATAAGTCCGGGCACTGAGAGCGCTGGCAGGAAATAATTTTTTGTACAGGAAAAAATCCTTCTTGAATTCCCCTATTTTGCGCTCTATAATTGAATAAGTTTAATAAAAACGGTTGCCGCCGGGGTTTAGAATGCAATTGCGTTTTGCGCCCTCCATGGCGCACGGCTGCCGCCGAGGCTTTATAAGGAGATTTATTTATGAAAAAACTTTTTGGATTTATGACATGTCTGGCAGTATTGCTCGCAGGCATTATGTTCACAGGCTGTGATGAAGTAGAAGATGAACTTGCTGGTCCTGAAAACACATGGTGTGAAATTCCGGTAACATATGGTGCAAGCACTGAACCTAATTTGTATCTTGATGTAATTTATGTACCTTCTCAGGTAAGCGGAACTTCCGGTTCATCAAAATTAAAAACATCTATCACTCTTGAACCTGGTATTACAGTAGTGGCATCTGCAAAGGTTGCAATTGAATCTCTCGGAATGACAGCTGGAAGTTATACTATAAAGACATTCCCGCTGAATGCTACTGCAAATGATTCAACAAACAATGATTCTTATACTTTTGCCGGAACTAAAGCAAAGTGGACTGCAATCTATTGGGCTAAAGGAGACCTCAGAAACACTTCTACACAGACTGTTCTTCCATATGCACCTTCAGCAATTACGAATGGTTCTACTTTTGTTGAACTAACTGATTTATCTAGTTTCAACTGGAAAGCTCTTCTTGCAAGCTATCTGTTGAATTAGTTTAAGTTAGAATAATACAACTCATAACAAACCGGGCTGTCCTTTGAACAAGGGGCAGCCCGGTTCGTTTTTTAGGTTATCTGTATCTTAATTTTTTTTCCACTACGTGATATATTCAATTTATGAAAAAACTTTTTCTGCTTCTGTGCGCATTTTTCTGCGCCTCGTCACTTTTTGCACAAACATTAAAACTCGACTTTTCATACGACCTGAGCGGAAAGAACGGCCAGAAAAATAAACTTATCTGGACTTTAGACGGAGCAAAAACAAAGGACCGTTACGACACAAAAACCGGCGCCTCGCTCAACCGCACTACCCTGTCGCTCAAAAACTCAGTCACGGATATGGGCGGCAAAAGTTTTTTAATTCCCAAAGCCCTTTATGAACTCATGCTCTTTGCCGTTTCAAATCCCGGATACTCAAAGGACATAAAAGTTCAAAAAAATGAAAAGACAGGCGGTCTTGATATTCTGATGATTCACAGGGGAAACGCCTACAAAATTCAATCGGATGCAGATGGACGCATTGATGTACTGAAAGACTTTTTCATCTTTAATAACTTTGCAAAAAACTCAGACGGCAATTTTGTAATCGAAGAAATGTTTGCGTCAGAAGATAAAAATTCAAGCTGGCCTGACTTTTCAAAAATCACTTTTGAAGCCGACAAAGGCACTCAAAAAGAAAACAAATGCTATCAGGGCACGCTCAAAGTTCAACTGAACGGCGATGTCCTTAAACTCTCCGGAAAACTTCTTATGAAGGAATTAAAGGCAGAAAAGGAAAGTCCAAAAGATAAACCCGAGGATAATTGAAAAAACAAGGACACAGTGATAAACTTTAAAAATCATTCACTTTAAGGGGAAATTTAATGAAACCTACATTACTCGTTCTTGCAGCAGGAATGGGAAGCCGCTACGGCGGAGTAAAACAGATTGATTCAATTGGAAAGAACGGCGAATGTCTGCTGGACTTTGCAGCTTACGACGCAAAAAAATCCGGCTTTGGCAAGGTCGTTTACATAATCAGAAAAGATATCGAAAAAGACTTCCGCGAACGCCTTTTTGACCGCGTTGCAAAAAACTTTAACGCACAATACGTATTCCAGACACCGGATGCGCTTTTGACTTCTGATGAATTAAAAAAGGCTGCCGACAGAACAAAACCCTGGGGAACAATCCACGCTGTTTTGTGTGCACGGGATGCCGTAAAAGAACCTTTTGCAGTAATCAACGCTGACGATTATTACGGAAGAAACGCCTTTGAAACCATGGGTAAATACTTAAGTTCAATCAGTGAAGATTCAACTGAACACGCAATGGTCGGCTACGTACTTAAAAACACAATGAGCCGCAACGGTTCTGTAAGCCGCGGTGTTGCAACTACTAAAGCCGGCTACCTGGAAAAAATCGTAGAAAATACAAAAATCTACTACACAGGAGAAAACTTCTCAGGCGACGAAATCGAGTCAAATCTCGACGGCAAAATTATCAAAATGAGCGGAAACGAAACTGTAAGCATGAACTTCTTTGGTTTTACACAGCAGGCATTTCCTACTTTTGATGAATACTGGGAAAACTTTAAAAAGACAAAAATTACCGATCCAAAGGCAGAAGCACTCCTTCCCGTTGCGGCAAGCGACATCATCCGTGAAGGCAAGGGAAAAATCAAAGTGTTTACAAGTACAGAAAGCTGGTTCGGCATGACTTACCCGGAAGACAAACAGGTTGTAAAAGACGAAATTGCAAAGAAAATTGCATCAGGCTATTACCCTGAAAAACTCTGGGAAAACTAAAGGGACAGTCCGGAAAAGACAATGATTAAACTTACTCCTGTCCGC
>JAEENG010000103.1 GCA_016283615.1 Treponema sp. | reverse complement strand
ACTTGGTATGATTAACATTGGCGGTGACGGTATTGTTGTTGCTGACGGTAAAAAATACGAAGTTAACCACTACGACGCACTCTACCTTGGCGCCGGAACAAAAGAAGTAACTCTCGAAAGCAAAGACAAGAAAAATCCTGCAAAATTCTATATGAATTCAACACCGGCTCACTGCTCATATCCAAGCCGCATCATTACTTATGAACAGGCAAACCACATTCACATGGGTTCTGCGGCAGAAAGTAATGACCGCACTATCAACCAGTACATCCACCCGGATATTCTTGAAACATGTCAGCTTTCTATGGGTATGACTCACCTTGAAACAGGTTCTGTATGGAACACAATGCCGGCTCACACTCATGAACGCCGCATGGAAGTTTACTTCTACTTTGACTTTCCGGAAGATCAGGTTGTATTCCACTTTATGGGCGAACCACAGGAAACACGCCATATCGTAATGCACAATGACGAAGCTGTAATCAACCCGAGCTGGTCAATCCACTCAGGTGCAGGTACAAGCAACTATACATTCATCTGGAGTATGGGCGGCGAAAACCGCACTTACACCGACCAGGACTGGATACGCACTCCTGATTTACGTTAGTAAATCAGGAGAAGTTAAATAACTTCCTTACAGTACGAGGCGGCTTGTCCGCCTCATAAAAACTCCAGACCTGCGTTAGTTTATCGGCTTCCTTCGATACAATTGCGGCCGGCTCTCTTTGCTTTGTAAAGGGCGTCGTCCGCATTTTTTATTGTCTTTTCGTAGCGCGCACCTTTTACATGATCAGTGTAGCCTACGCTGATGGTAACAACTTTGAGGGGTTCGCTTTCAAATGGAATTCCAAGGTTCTGAACCTTTGCCCGCAGAGCCTCTGCCATTTTTCCTAATTCATCATAATTATATTTTGCGGTAAGGGCACAAAACTCCTCGCCGCCGTATCTGTAAAATTCAAATTCGTTCTGCTTTCCAAAGTCCGCAAAACATTTACCCAGCACTTTAAGGCACTCGTCCCCTGCCTGGTGGCCGAGGGTGTCATTAAAATCCTTAAAATGATCGATATCAATCATAAAAAGGCCGTTCAGCGGTGCCTGGTTGTTTTGAATTTCTGTCAAACGTTCAAAAAGCCTGCGGCGGTTAGGAAGATCGGTAAGCATGTCAGTGTCTTTCTGCCAGCGCAGGATACGGTCTTTTTCAAAAGCGATGATGCGCTGATAGCGTTCGTATTCGCCGATTGCAATTCCAAGAAGGGTAAATGTAATTCCGTTAAAAAGATCCAGTTTAAATGTTGCGGGATCCTTGTAAATGTATGAGAGAACCGTATGAATTATACAAACGGAAAGAACAAGGAGATTGACCCGTATTGAACGGTCAAAAATCAGCAGCGGAAAGATAATCTGAAAGCAGATGATGGAAGTTGCCGCATGGGGATTTGCGATTGAGGCAAAGCTAACAAAAAATCCGAATGCGTATAAATAAAGGACAAAGCAATATGTGGGAAAAAGATAGCAGTTCCGTTTTCTTTTGACGTTATAATAAATGTGTATGCTGAGAAGAAGAAAAACAACAAAGGAAGTCAGATAGACAATAAAATAGTTAATATTAAAAACCTTGAGTCCGAATACGCATAGAAGGGCAAAAATCACAGTCATCATTACGGAAACAATTCTGAGCATTGAATTTGTAAATCGTGCCAGATTCTTTTTTTCGCTGTTAAGGAGAACGCGTTCTTTTTGCAGGGCAGAGGCGATTTGTTTGTAAAGATTACTGATAAACATATTAATACATTATAACATAGGTCGAGATAATGGAGATTTAAATTCTATTTATCTTTTTGTTATAAAATGCTAGAATGCCCGTAAATTCACTATTTTATTCCGATAATAAACTAAAACGGAGATCCCAATGGTAAACGTTCCAGAAATTTTTGGCAGCATGGTTTTTAATGACGATGTAATGAAAGCTCGTCTCCCGAAAGACACCTACAAATCATTAAAAAGAACAATTCAGCAGGGCTCGCCCCTCGAACTTGATGTGGCTAATATCGTAGCCAATGCCATGAAAGACTGGGCACTGGAAAAGGGTGCAACTCACTTTACACACTGGTTCCAGCCGTTGACAGGTGTTACCGCAGAAAAGCACGACAGTTTTATTTCGCCGAACGGTTCCGGAGTTATCATGGAATTCAGCGGAAAAGAACTTGTTAAGGGCGAAGTTGACGGTTCATCTTTCCCAAGCGGCGGTATCCGCGCAACTTTTGAAGCACGCGGTTATACAGCATGGGACCCGACTTCGTACGCTTTTATTAAAGACGGTTCATTGTACATTCCGACAGCATTCTGTTCTTACACAGGCGAGTCTCTCGATAAAAAAACTCCGCTTCTGCGTTCTATGGAAGCGCTCAACAAACAGGCTCTCCGTGTTCTCCGCCTTTTTGGCAACACAACAGCAAAACGCGTAATTACAACAGTAGGTCCCGAACAGGAATACTTCTTAATCGATAAAAAACTCTGGGAACAGCGCAAAGACCTGATGTTCTGCGGACGCACCCTTTTTGGTGCAATGCCTCCAAAGGGACAGGAAATGGATGACCACTACTATGGTTCAATCAAGCCCCGCATCGCAGAATTTATGGCTGACCTTGATAACGAACTGTGGAAGCTCGGCATTTTGAGCAAGACAAAACACAACGAAGTAGCTCCTGCCCAGCACGAAATGGCTCCGATTTTTACTACAACAAACCTGAGTGCAGACCAGAACCAGCTCACAATGCAGCTTATGAAGCAGGTAGCCTTAAAGCACGGCCTTTACTGTCTTCTTGCAGAAAAACCGTTTGCAGGCGTAAACGGCTCAGGCAAGCACAACAACTGGTCAATGAGCACAGACGATGGATTCAACCTGCTTGAACCAGGCGAAACTCCGCGCGAAAATGCCCAGTTCCTCCTGCTTCTGACAGCCGTAATCCAGGCAGTCGACAAGCACCAGGATCTGCTCCGTGACAGCGTTGCTTCTGCAGGTAACGACCACCGTCTCGGCGCAAACGAAGCACCGCCGGCAATTATTTCCATGTTCATTGGCGAAGAGCTGCAGGCCGTTCTTGATTCAATCGAAAACGGAACTCCGTACAGCCAGAAGTCAAAGGAAAAGATGAAAATCGGCGTAACCGTACTTCCTGCAATTCCAAAAGATACAACTGACCGCAATAGAACTTCTCCGTTTGCATTTACCGGAAATAAATTTGAATTCCGCTCACTTGGTTCATCACTTTCAATTTCTGGACCAAATGTTGTATTGAATACCATCGTTGCAGAAACACTTGATGAATTTGCAACAAAACTTGAATCTGCAAAAGATTTGAATACTGAACTTCAGGCTTTGATTAAGAAGACTGTTAAAGAACACAAAAAGATTATCTTTAACGGAAACGGTTATGATGATGAATGGGTAAAAGAGGCCAAAAAACGTGGCCTGATGAACCTTAAGACTCTTCCGGATGCAATGGAACACTATCTGGACCGACAGAATATCGAAATGTTCAGCAAGTACGGTGTTTACACAGAAACCGAAATGAAGAGCCACCACGAAGTTAAACTCGATAAATACTGCAAGGTTCTCAATATCGAAGTAAACACAATGATTGATATGATTTACAAGGACATCCTTCCTGCAAGCTACGCTTACATGAACGACGTTGCAGAATCAGTTACACGCGTTGCGGCAGTTGTTCCGGGGGCTAAGTGTACTGCTCAGACAACAACTCTGAGTCAGATTACCGCCCTTGCTGACTGGCTCGATGACGAAGCACAGAAGCTGATAAAAATGCATTCAAATGTAAATGCAGTGGACGATGTTGTAAAACAGGCACGCGACTACGCGGACAAAATTCTTCCTCAGATGGAAAAGACCCGGGCAATCGCCGACCGTATCGAACCAATCCTTGGCGAAAAGTACAAACCTTTCCCAAGCTACACTGATTTGCTGTTCAGAGTGTAAAAGCAGAGCCCGGTTCCCTTTAAGAAAAGAGAGATTTTTATGAAAAAGATTTTTTTGATACCTGCTGTCTTTCTTCTGATTTTTTTTACCGGCTGTCCTTGCAACTGCTATTACTCTGACGTTAACTGGAAAACAGAAAAGATAGAAACACTCTCTGTAATTTTAAGTGCAAATTCAATTCAAAAAAATCAGAGTTTTACAGTTACTCTGACGGGAACGGTCGATTCAAAATACAAAAACTGCAAAATCTTTTACGAACTTTATAAAGATATAGATTCTGAGTTTAAACAGATTCAAATGATTTACAAGGCTGACGGCGACCAGGAGTGGAACCGGGGCTGGTCCAGTGAACAATCTGTCGCAGCAGAAGAATTCAATTCAATAAATAAAACGGTTACGGTTTTAATTCCTGCAGAAGGACTTTATAAGCTTCGTTTTTATTTTACCGCAGATAATTCGGAAGAAGAGAACTGTGTTGGTGAATTTTCTGACACAAGGGCCATTATTGTGGAGAGCTGATGATGAAAAAATTTATATTGATTGCGGCAGTATTATTCAGTTCGGTTCTGTTGAATTCATGTATACCTTTTCTTCCTTTTGGAACATTTTTTGCAGACGATGAAGAGGAAGAAAATGAATCTCCTGTTTTAGAATGTGTGAGTGCTTCCTGCGATAAAACATCTTTTGCCCTTGGTGAACACTGTACGCTTACTGTAACAGGTGCCTTTGATAAAAAATATAAAAATACGAGATTTGATATAGACCTTTATACTCAGGAAAAATATTCTCAAAAGCAGACATTTACTTACAATGACGGGCAGTCAGAACTATGGATAAAAACATCTGGGATTTCGGAAAAACTATCTTCTGATGATCAGAAATCGATTGAGCGGGCGATAAAAATCAAGCCGGCTTGCACCGGCTCATATTGTATTGAATTTTATTGTTCTGCTTATAATTCTTCAGCCGGTGAATATTCATCTTACTCAGATAAATTCAACATCACCGTTACTGAATAAAATCAGTTGCTTTCTGCAGCGCCCGGAAGACCAATGTCTTTGCGGTAGAACATTCCCTGGAAATCAACTCCCTTGAGGGCTTCGTAGGCTTTGTTCCATGCTTCGTCAAAAGTGTCGCCGTGTGCTGAGCATGCAAGAACGCGTCCGCCGCTTGTCAAAAGCCCTTCAGAATCCTGTCTGCGGTCTTTGATTGCACCTGCGATGAATACCTTTGCACCTGTTGAATCAATCTTTTTCTGATCGAATGTGATTTCCTTGCCCTTTGCGTATTTGGCCGGATATCCGCCGCTTACTGCAACCGGGGCCACCTGGAATCCTGACTTCCACTTCATGTTAAAGTCAGAAAGAGTTCCGTCCATGATAGACTGGCAGAGTTCAACAAAGTCAAAATCCATCATCGGCAGAACAGCCTGTGTTTCAGGGTCGCCGAGACGAACATTGTATTCAAGTGCTTTTGGACCATCTTTTGTAAGCATAAGGCCAAAGAAGATAAAGCCGCGGTAGTCCATTTTTTCTTTAATCATACCATCGAGAGTCGGCTGAAGGATTGTTTTTTCAAAAGCATCCATTGTTTCTTTTGTAACATCCTGTGGAGGGCAGATAGCACCCATTCCGCCGGTGTTTGGTCCTTTTGCGCCGTCCATGAGGCGTTTGTGGTCGCGGGCCGGAAGGAATGCCTTAATGCAGGCCTTTCCTGATTTTGCAGTTTCTTCTGTTACGCTTACAGCGGCGAGAACTGAAATTTCAATTCCGCGCAGGTATTCTTCGATTACGAGTTTTTTACCTGCATCACCTACAGCTCCTTCCATTAGGTCGTTAACGGCGTTTTCTGCTTCTTCGAGAGTTTGTGCTACAACAACGCCCTTTCCTGCAGCAAGACCGTCTGCCTTAACAACGATTGGAGCGCCCATTTTGCGTACATAAGCAAGCGCGCTTTCTTTGTCTGTAAAAGTTTCTGAAGCGGCGCAGGCAACTCCGTGGTTTTTCATGAATATTTTTGAAAGGTCCTTTGATGCTTCAAGAGCCGCACCTTTTGCCTTAGGGCCAACTGTCGGAATATCTGCATGCCATAAAGCATCTGAGATTCCGTCTGCGAGCGGGTCTTCCGGACCGATAACGGCAAAATCAACCTTTTCGTCTTTTGCGATTTTTACTGCTGCATCGATTAAAGAAAGCTCTTTTGCTGCAGGCAAATCTTTTGGATCAATATTGCGGCATTTGGTTTCAAAATCTGTACCGCCGTTTCCTGGAACGCAGATTACTTCATCAATTTTTGAACTTTGAGCGAGTCTCCATGCGATAGTGTGTTCGCGACCGCCGCTTCCAACAACAAGTGCTTTCATTTTATTCCTCTTGTAAGATTAAAGATGCACTAAATTATAATGGAAAAAACAATATTATAGAAGTAGAACGGGGTTTTCATATATCAGCAGATTTGTATGGGCAGTTTGAAAAACCTGGAATTAAACCATATAATATTTTTATTATGGTATATTTTGCCGCAGCAGTCGCGCTGGCTGTTTTAATCTGGCTTTTGTCAGTGCTTTACAAGTTGAATTTATCCCGCTCCCTCAAAAATGATGCCGAAAGCCGTCTAAAGACGCAAAAAACCGAATCCGGCAAGGTTGAATTTGTACGCTGCCCGATGTGTAATACTCCGCTTGCAAAAGGCGAAGAACTTACAAGCCGCATCTTCCGCCCGATGAACACTCCAGACCAGCGGATGAACGTTATGGGCTGTCCTCACTGTTATCCTCATCCCGAGCGCGGTGCCGAACGCCGCTGTCCTGTATGCGGCAAAGAAGTTCTGCCGGAAGGCTATCTGATTGCCCGCCTTTTTAACCGCAGCGACACTAAAAAACACGTCATGATTATGGGCTGTACAAACTGCATGAAAGGATAAATTGCAGATTTGCCGAATTCTAATGTAAGTTTTCAATTTTTTTCTCTTTGATTCAGGTGCATTATAAAGACATCTTAAATCTCAAGGAGAATTATTATGAAAAGAACAATGGTTTGCGCACTTTGCATTTTGCTGGCTGGAAGCCTTTTTCCGCTGTTTGGTGCAGGATACTCAGGAAAAAAAGTTGATTCACCAAAAACAGTAACTTTTAAAGCATCGGACGGGCTTACAGTAACTGCTGACGTTTACATGCCGTATGACAAAAAAGCACCGATGATTCTGTTGTGTCATCGTGCAAAATGGTCACGCGGCGAGTATCGTGAAATCGCCCCAAAACTGAACCTTCTCGGATTCAACTGTGTGGCAATTGACCAGCGCTCGGGCCAGGCAATCAATGGTGTAGAAAACGAAACTGCAAAACTTGCTCTTTCAAAGGGCAAAGAGAACCGCTTTATCAGTGCAATGCCGGATATCCAGGCAGGAATTGATTATGTTACAAAGAATTATGTACAGGGTAAATTTATTCTTTGGGGTTCATCATATTCATCAAGTCTTGTAATTACCATGTTCGCTCAGAATGCTGACAAGGTAAATGGCGTTATCAGTTTTTCACCGGGCGAATACTTTGGTTCAATGGGCAGATCAGAAAGGTGGGTTTCTTTCATGGCAGACGGCGTAGAAGTTCCCACATTCATCTCATGCCAGCCAAGCGAAAAGACAAAAGTTGAAGAAATCTTTGACAACATTGCTTCAGAGGACAAAACTCTCTTTGTACCTGAAACTCCAAGCAAGCACGGCAGCCAGGCTCTTTACAGCGATTCAGACGCTCAGAAAGAAACATGGGATGCCCTCAAGAACTTCCTCAACAAATTCTAATTCCGGATTGTAGAATATCAGTTTGATTACAAGCTGCAGGCCTGTTTATAAAAGCAGGTCTGCTTTTGTATTTAGGGTTTATTACAAACCCTAAAAACGGCGAAGTCAAGGCTTTAAGCGTATGCGTGCCTTGACTCGACGTATTTGCGCCTTATCAAATGTTAAATTGTCTGTTATAATCAAAAAAAGCTCCGGGAGGTTAAAATGGAATTTTCTACGACAGCGATAAAGTCCGAAAAACTGCGTATTGAACCTGTTTTTTCTTCTGAAATTTCAGGAATTGAACATTTTTCACCCGAGAGGTTCAGGATAATCCTTGTTCAGGAAGGCAATACGTCTGCAGAAATCAACGGCAGCCAGTTTATGCTTTTTGCCCCCTGCATCATCTGCCTCAACGAAAATGACAGAATCACCCTGGAAAAGCCTGACGCAGTCAAAGCAAGGACCTTCTACTTTCATCCGCGTTTTTTAAACAAAAAATTGAATTTTGAAAATATCCGTCAGAAAGGCATGGACACGGACAGCGAGGTTATAGAGAACCGCATGTTGCTCAGGCCGTTTATCCTGAATGAAAGATATTCCTTTATCGTTCAGATTGCACCGGAGAGTGCAAAACGAATTGATAATCTGATGGAAAGTGCCCGCATCGAACTTACGGAGCAGCCTTCAGGCTGGTGGCCGTGCAGAACACGCTCTTTTCTTACCGAACTTTTGTTTTTGACAGTTCAACTTGTAGAGTCTGCAAAGCCGGAAAAAATTGCCGAAAACAAGACAAAAAAAATGGATAATGTTCCTGATGAATTCAAGAAAATCCTGAATTTCATTATGGAAAATTACAATCAGAAACTTACCCTTGAAGGCCTTTCGCGCCAGTTCGGGACTAACCGCACAGCCTTAAATGAAAAATTTAAGGCAATGACGGGACTGTCTGTCATTTCCTACATAATTGACCTTCGTTTAAGAATTGCCACAACTCTTTTAAAAGACACTGATTTACCTGTTGCAGAAATTGCTGAGCGGACAGGATTTTCAGATTCAACACATTTTGAGAGGGCGTTTAAGAAAAAGTACGAATTAACTCCAGCCCTCTACAGAAAAAAGCTTTAAGTCCTGCCGGACTAATTGTTGATTTGCCGATTTTTATTGCATTGTTTCCATTTAAAATTTTTCCGGATATGTCATATTTGTACTGTCACAGGGCGAATTCTATTTGTTCCTGAAATTCCTTTGCTGGAGGTACGTTATGAAAAAATTATTCAAAATGAGCACATTTATTCTGGTTGTTCTGGCTTTGTTTGCCGGCTGCAGGGAAGCCAGGTCTTACGACGGTTTTGTTCTCCTTGAGGGCAGAAATTTTATGATGGGCAGTAATTACGGTTTTACGGACACTCTGCCGGTTCATCGGGCTGCTGTGCTGAATGACTTTTATATTCAGGACCACGAAGTGACCCAGGAAGAATTTGAAAGCGTAATGGGATACAATCCCAGCTTCTTTGCGTACAGGGACAATTCTTCTGAGGATCCTGCAAAGCGTCCGGTTGAACAGGTGAGCTGGAACGAGGCAATTATCTACTGCAACAGGCGTTCTGTAAAAGAAGGTTTTAAGCCGTGTTATTCAATAAACGGAAAAACAAACCCTGATGAATGGGGAGAAATTCCGTTTGTTAATGAAGAAAAATGGACACTTGTGGAATGCGATTTTAAGGCAGACGGATTCCGCCTTCCTACCGAAGCCGAGTGGGAACTTGCAGCGCGCGGTGGCAGCAAAAATGTCAGCCTTCCGTTTTACAGCGGCACAGAAACTGACCCTGGTGAATTTGCCTGGTTCCTCGAAAACTCTGAGAGTTCAACACGGGAGGTTAAAACCAGAAAGCCAAACGAATACGGGCTTTACGATATGAGCGGAAATGTCTGGGAATTAACCTGGGACTGGTACGGTTATTATTCTGTTAAGGAAGAAGACCGGATTCCGCCGTATTACAGAAGTATCCGCGGCGGCGGTTACTATGATGCAGACTTTCATTGTGTTGTAACTTACAGGGATTTTGCCGTGCAATACGGTAAAGACTTTGATGTGGGATTCAGGGTTGTAAGAACAGCAAGATAAAAAAATAAGACCGCGCACCCAATGCGCGGTCTTTGTGTAAAGATGATCTTAAATGAAAAAAATTATTGAAAATTAAGCGTACATAGCATATCGTAAAAGGAAGGATAAAAAAAATGAAACAAACTGTATTTTTGTGTTTGTTGGTTTTTAGCATTTTTCCTCTTTTCTGCGAGTCTGAATCTGCTGCTGATGTGGAAAATAATCAAAAGAGTAGCATTATTATACACCGCGGTGGAATCTTAGATACTTTTAATTATCAGTTTTCAGATGGTAAAAAAATAGCTTACTCTGAGCTTGATAGAATATTAATCAATATTGAGGGAAACAAAGGACTTATAGCTAAAAAAAATCTTTGGCAAGGTGCAACATGGTGTTTTGCCGGCTGTGTTTGTTCATCTATTGCAATAAACTGGTATGCCTACGACAAAGGCTGGTCAAATATGGCTAATAACAGTATTGCATGTGGGATTGGTGCTTTTTGTGCTATGTATTTGAGTTCAACGATTTCTCAAGGATACAGAGCCAAAGCCGTTGATAATTATAATCTTTATGTTATGGGAATTAAAATTCAATAAAAAAATAAGACCGCGCACCCGATGCGCGGTCCTTTTGTAAAGAAGTTTCACTTCCGGGATAAGTCCCGGAAAGCCTTACTAGCGGAGCAAGCTCAAAACGTTCTGTGCGCTCTGGTTTGCCTGTGCAATCATTGCTGTTCCAGCCTGGCTCAATACCTGGTTCTTTGTAAAGTCTACCATTTCTTTAGCCATATCTGTATCACGGATGCGTGATTCAGAAGCCTGGAGGTTTTCAGCACCTACGTCCAAACCTACAACTGTCTTTTCGAGACGGTTCTGGTATGCACCAAGGTCTGCACGCTGTTTGTTAATCTTTTTCAAAGCTTCATCGATTGTACCGATTGCACGGTTAGCATCGTCTGGAGCTGCCAAAGACAAGATTTCTTCAGAACCAACGTTGCGCAAGCCAAGAGCTGCTGCAGACATTGTTCCGATGTAAACCTGTGTACGCTGATCCATGTTAGCACCGATGTGGAACCACATAGAAGCAGTAACTGTATTTTCACCAGTTGGGCGAGCAAAGCGACCAGTAAGCATGTTCATGCCGTTAAACTGAGCCTGAGAAGCGATGCGGTCAACTTCTGCTACGAGCTGGCTAACTTCAACCTGAATCTGCATGCGGTCTTCGTCAGAGTAAATACCGTTGGAAGACTGTACTGCAAGTTCACGAATACGCTGCATGATATCTGTAGTTTCCTGCAAATATCCTTCAGTTGTCTGGATAAAAGAAATACCGTTCTGAGCGTTTGTAGAAGCCTGATTCATACCGCGAATCTGTGCTCTCATTTTCTCAGATACTGCCAATCCTGATGCATCATCACCGGCGCGATTGATTTTCATGCCTGATGAAAGCTTTTCCATGTTCTTTGTGTTGCTTAACTCTGTAAGTCCAGTAGAACGTTGTGCGAACTGTGCGCTCATGTTGTGATTAATAACCATAATATTATCTCCTTGTAAGATCTGGTTGTAATACTACAGAGTCAACTGTTTACATTGCGCTGTAGTCCCCGGGTTTACCACCCTATATATTACATATCGGAGACAGAAAAATTGACTTTAGCAAAAAAATTAATTTTTTTTGAATTTTTTTAGAGGCTGATTCGGCCGCGGAAACTGCGTGCGAGGGTGAGCTTATCTGCGTATTCAAGATCGCCGCCCACAGGGAGTCCGCTTGCAAGACGGGTCACTTTTACGTCACTGATTGTGCTTAAGATTTTTTGAATATACATCGCGGTTGTATCGCCTTCGACAGTCGGGTTTGTTGCGATAATTACTTCTTTTATTGAACCTTCATTAACCCGTTTTACAAGGCTGCTGATTCTTAAATCATCCGGACCGACACCTTCGAGCGGAGCGATGACACCGCCGAGTACGTGGAAGAGCCCGCTGAATTCATGAGTTCCTTCTAGTGTTGCCACATCCTGGGGCTGTTCAACAACACAGATAACCGACTGGTCGCGCAAAGGACTGGAACAAATCGGACACGGATCATTTTCTGTCCACGAACCGCAGATTGAACATGGTTTTATTTTGTCCTGCAGTGCTGCCATTTTCTGAGAAAAATTATTTACCCAGGCCCTGTCTGCCTTGAGAATATAGTTTACAAGCCTGCCTGCGCTTTTTTTGCCGATTCCAGGGAGCCGTGCAAAACAGTCGGTCAATTCATCAATTGCGTTCACTTTTAAGCCCTGCTTATGCCAGTCCGCCAAGTCCGCCAAGGTTTAAGCCGCCGAGCATAGGGCCGGCTTTTGCCTTAATTTCTTCCTGAACTTTTTCCATGGCGTTGTGACTTGCTGCCACAATCAGATCCTGGAGCATATTTACGTCGCGCGGGTCTACGGCAATCGGGTCGATTTTGATGGAAGTCATTTCGAATGTTCCGTTCATTGTTACCTGAACCATGTTGCCGCCAGAAGAACCTGTTACGGAAATATTTTTCATTTCGTCCTTCATTTTTTCCATCTGGCCTTGCATATCTTTTAAGTTTTTTACTAATTCAAATGGGTTCATTATTCGTCATCCTCCTCAGAATTCATTTCTTCTGTTTCCTGTGTGTCGTCGGCACTGTCGCTTTCCGTGCTGTTTGCCCCGCCCTGGCTCTGCTGCGGAGCAGGGGATGGAGGAGCATTTACAGTTTCTGTGTGCGATACAATCTGTCCTTTAAAAACCGAGCACAACAGCTGGACTTCTTTTGGCGAGTCCACAACCTGTTCTTTTGGTTTCTGCTGTCTGACTTCAACAACAAAGGTAACCGGGCTTCCGTAAAGGCCGGAAATTGTCTGGTTAATCAGAGCCGTTTGTTTTTGAATCGTAGTTTTTGTGAATTCAGCGGTGACTGTCGCGTAAATCTGATTTGCGCGTAAAGACCAGTCACTTGTCTGCATGAGTGTTGCCGCAAGAATTTCCTGGTCTTTGAGAGAAAGGTCTGAGATTACAGCCTTTTTGAGGTTATCCATGTTGTGCATGTCACCCGTCGGAGCTGTAATAACCGGTTCAATCTGCGGAGCCGGTTCTGAATTCAAAAAATCATCCGGCGGCATTTCGCCTTCCGGGGCATAACTGTATTGACTGACCGCTGCTTGTTCAGGCGGTTCAGCGCCGCCCTGGTTAAAAGCCGGTGTTTGTCCCTGGTTTTGTTCCGGCACAGATTGCTGCGGAGCACTTTGCTGTGGCGGCGGAGGCGGGGTCTGTGGCCTTGAA
>JAEENG010000014.1 GCA_016283615.1 Treponema sp. | reverse complement strand
TCAGTACTTTCTTTTATCCTGATCCGCTCCATCGGTAACGATAATATCGAAACCTATGCCGCTTTCTCTTCATCTCTTGCAGAACGCACATCGTCCGTAATTTCTTACTGGCTGGACGGATTTTTTAAGGATCTCCGCGTATTCTCAAAAAGTGACGCATTCCTCACAGGTGATATCAGCACAGCCCGTGAATATATGCTCAGCAACACCCGTCTCATCGGTTCAAATTTTGACTTTGTAGCCTTTGCCGACATGAACGGTGATATGTATTCATCTGACGGCCGCAAAGGAAATGTTTCTGACAAACTGTACTACTCAGAAATTGCCGGAAAGGGAAAGCCGCAGTACATTTCAAATCCTGAACTTTCAGTAGACGGCTCATATTATGTATTCTATGTTGCAGTTCCGCTGTACAACACAAACAACGCATACTGGGGCGTATTCTTTGCCGCAATCCCGCTGCGCACCGTAAATAACGAAATTCAGGGAACAAAAACAACAGAAGACTCATACATTTACGCAATCGACGGCGAAGGCAACATTATCGCTCACCCGGACGAAGAGCGCATTATGAAAAACTTTTACACAATGGGCGACGCACAGTCCGGCCTTGAAGGTTACCAGCAGATGACCGGAAAAATGGTTATGTCCCAGACCGGTAGTGCTGTAATCACAGAAACTGACACAAAAGTAAAGCACCACGTTTTCTATACACCGATTTACCGCACAGACTGGTCCCTTGCAGTTTCCATTCCGGACGGCTCGGTAAAGGCAAGCGCATACAAGAGCGGTCTCCGGATTATTTTATGTACTTCGGTTATCGCTCTCCTGCTTTTGATCTTTACTTCGGTTTACATGAATATATTGATTCACCCGCTTATTAAACTCAAGGATTCAATTATCGAAATCGCATCCGGCGACGCCGACTTAACAAAGCGAATCGATGTTCACACAAAAAATGAAATCGGTGACGTAGTTCGCGGATTCAACTCATTTACGGAAAACCTCTGCCACATCATCAGCCGCATCAAGGAATCAAAGGATAAACTTGAATCCGTTGATAACGAAATGCACAATACTTCGCTGGAAACAGGTTCTTCCATCGATCAGATTATCCAGAATATTGAACAGGTCAGCTCGCAGATTAATCTCCAGGGGGAGTCAGTTGAAGAAACCGTTAAGCAGGTTAACCAGATTGCCAGAAATATCGAAGACCTGAACAATCTTATTGAAAATCAGTCTTCCGGAGTAACCCAGGCCAGCGCCGCAGTTGAACAGATGCTTGGAAACATCACTTCAGTTTCCCGCAGCACCGAACACATGGTCGACGCATTCAGCCAGCTTGAACGACATACCCGTGACGGAATTTCAAAGCAGAACAGCGTAAACGAACAGATTACCCTCATGGAAGAACAGAGCCAGATGCTTTTTGAAGCAAACAGGACGATTTCTAAAATCGCCGGCGAAACAAACCTTCTTGCCATGAACGCCGCAATCGAAGCCGCACACGCCGGAGCCGCAGGACGGGGATTCAGCGTTGTAGCCGACGAAATCCGTGCCCTGAGCGAAAACTCAAGCCAGCAGTCAAAACGCATCGGCAACGAACTTAAAAAGATTCAGGAATCAATCAAGAATGTAGTTCAGTCCAGTGTAGAAGCAAAACAGTCATTCAATTCGGTTACAGAACAGATCCGTGCCACAGACCAGCTGGTTAACCAGATTAAGGGTGCCATGGAAGAAAGCGAAATCGGAAGCCATCAGATTACCGACGCCCTCAAGATGATGAACGACAGTACATCTGAAGTTCGTGCTTCTTCTGCAGACATGTCTTCGGGCAACAGCGCAATTTTGTCCCAGATTAACAAACTGCAGAGCGTTACACAGCAGATTAAGGCAAGCATGGGCGGCATGACAGAAAGTGCAAACAGGATTAACCAGAACGGTCAGACTCTCGCTTCAATCTCCGATACAATGCAGGACAGCATCGAAAAAATCGGCAGCCAGATTGACCTGTTTAAGGTTTAACCCACTTTTTTATTTAATCAAGATTCTCTATAATCGTGCTATATGACAACGGAACTTTCTATCATCATTACGCCTGAAGAAGAAAACAATCAGGCAGTAATCAATAAAAAAATTCTCGAAACTCTCGATCAAAAACACATTGATTACAAGGGACAGAAAGTTACGCCCGTTTTTGAAAAAAAATCCATCGACGCGCGACGTGCCCAGATAAAGCTTTTTATGCGCTACAAAGTCTACATCGGGGAAGAACCTGAAAACGAAGACGATGTGGCTCTCCGCTGGAAAAAAGCAGACGGTTCAAAAAAAGTAATCATAATCGGATGCGGACCTGCCGGCCTGTATGCGGCCTTCCGTCTTTTTGAAAGTGGAATTACACCTGTTATCATTGAACGGGGCTCAGCAACTACAATCCGTAAAAACGACATCGACAATCTGACCGGCCAGGGCGAGCTGGACGAAAACTCAAACTTCTGTTTTGGCTCAGGCGGTGCCGGAACTTTTTCTGACGGAAAACTCTATACACGTTCAAACAAGCGCGGCGATATCTACAAAATTTACCGCATCTTTGTTGAATTTGGTGCCACAGAAAATATCCTGACCGACGCTCATCCCCACATCGGAACTGATAAGCTTCCAAAAATCATCGACGCCATGGAAAAGAAAATTGTTGAACTTGGCGGACAGATTTACTTTAATCACCTTTTCACTGAATTTATCACCGAGCGCACGCCGGATCTTACTGCTAAAGGCGTAAAAGTTACCGACCTCAAGACCGGTGAACAGAAGGAACTCTACGCGGACAAAATAATCCTTGCAACAGGTCACTCTGCCGCAGACATTTATAAAATCATAGCCGATGTTGAACCTGCCTGTCTTGAAGCAAAAACTTTTGCAGTCGGAGTCCGCGTTGAACACCCGCGCGCCCTTATCGACAATATCCAGTTCCACGGGCAGCAGATGTCGCAGGCCGCAGAATACAGACTTACTGCACAGGAAAACGGCCGCGGTGTATACAGTTTCTGTATGTGTCCGGGCGGTTACATCGTTCCGTGCGCAACACGAACAGACCAGATTGTAATCAACGGAATGTCATCTTCCGGACGTAACAGCCAGTGGTCAAACGCCGCAATCGTCGTAGAACGCCGCCCGGAAGACATTCCCGAGGAATTTGTAAAGATTGCAGAAGAACAGGGTTGCCGTGCACTTGCAGGCCTTTACTGGCGCACATGGCTTGAACAACTGACCCAGCACTATGGAAAGGGGCAGTATGCTCCGGCACAGCGCCTTACAGACTTTTTGAACCATAAATTAAGCGACAGCCTTCCTGTTACAAGTTACAAACCGGGAGTAATTTCGAGCAGACTCGATGAGTGGCTTCCAAAAGAAATTTCCGAAAGACTTCAGATGGCATTCAAGGATTTTGGACACCAGATGAGGGGCTTTGTTTGTGATGATGCTCTTTTAATCGCAAGTGAAACACGAACAAGTACACCTGTCCGTATTCTGCGCAATAAAGAAACTCTTGAATGTGAAGGAATTAAAAATCTCTATCCATGCGGAGAAGGAAGCGGATACAGCGGCGGTATTGGTTCTTCGGCAATGGATGGTGAGCGCGTTGCAGCCGCAATCGCGCACACACTTGTCTGATTTAGAGAACGCTCTTTAAGAACTGCTGCAAACGAGGGCTCTTCGGATTATTAAAGATTTCTTCCGGAGTGCCTTCTTCCTGAATGATTCCGCCTTCCATAAATACAACGCGGTTTGCAACTTCGCGGGCAAATCCCATTTCGTGAGTTACAACAATCATCGTCATACCGTCTTCGGCAAGTTTTTTCATTACAGAAAGAACTTCTCCAACGAGCTCAGGGTCGAGCGCTGAGGTAGGTTCATCAAAAAGCATGATTTTTGGTTCCATTGCAAGGGCGCGGGCAATCGCTACACGCTGCTGCTGACCGCCGCTGAGCTTGTTCGGATACTCATCAACCTTGTCTGCAAGACCTACGAGCTTTAAAAGTTCAAGAGCTTTGGCACGGGCCTGTTCTTTTGATACTTTTCTAACCTGAATCGGAGCAAGCATTACGTTTTCAATTACGGTTTTATGCGGAAACAGATTGAACTTCTGGAATACCATTCCCATTTCAAGCAGAATCTGTTTGCGTTCATTTTTATGTATCTTGTATTTGCAGTGACCGTTTTCGTATTCATCAAGGAGAGTGTCGTCAACGTAAATACGGCCGTTGTCGATGTGCTCAAGATGGTTCAGGGTTCTCAGGAAGGTTGATTTTCCGGAGCCGGAAGGTCCGATGATGCAGACAACTTCCTGAGGTTCAACCTTTAAAGAAATTCCCTTGAGGATTTTAAGGTCGCCAAAATATGTATGTATTTCTTCTGTTTTAATAATGCTCATTTTTAGTCCCCTGTTTATTCGTAAATGCTGAATTTCTTTTCGGTTTTATTGAATACAAGAGAGAATACAGCAGTAATAATCAAGTACAAAACCATAGCAGGCAGGTAAACGAGTTCGTTTCCTGAACTTGAAGCAATACTTCGTGTAATCTTGGTAATATCTTCGAGGGCAATAAGAGAAACGAGGGAAGCGTCTTTTAATACCATGATAAATTCGTTGCCCACAGAAGGAATCAGACGTCTAATAGACTGAGGAACAATGACGTATGCCATTGTCTGAAAATAATTCAATCCGAGTGCGCGGCTGGCTTCGTGCTGGCCCTTATCGATGGATTGAATTGCGGCGCGGATGTACTCAGCCATGTATGCGGCAGAGTTTAAGCCGAATGCAATGAATGCCGCAAGAAACTTATTTCGCAAAGTAAGGAACGGACAGAGTTTTGGAAGACCAAAATACAAAAAATATAACTGCATCAAAAGAGGTGTTCCTCTGAAAAAGAAAATGTAAGCAGAACAGATTTTGTTGATAATCTTTTTCTTAGAAATCTTTCCGAGGGCAAGCAAGAGTCCAAAGACAATACCTGCTGAGACTGCTGCCAGAGTAAGCAAAATGGTAATTCTTGCTCCGTTCAACAACGCCGGAATCCAGCCAATAATTTTTTGAAGTGCGCGTTCCATCAATATTTCCTTAAAAAGCAAGAACCGTCCTGCATCAGCAGGGCGGTCTTAAACTTGTTTTAGTTAGAAGTTAAGTCAGTTCCAAAAACGCTTTCTGAAACAGCCTTGAGACTTCCGTCTGCCTTGATTTCTGCAAGGGCTTCGTTAACTTTATCGAGAAGGGCTTTGTTTCCCTTTTTAACTGCAATACCAAAGTATTCGTCAGGCTCTCCAACCCAAACACTCTTGTATTTTGAATCAGGTCCAAGGTAAGCAGCGCTTACAAGTGCGTCAGAAATAACTGCATCGCAGCGTCCGAGTCCAAGTTCGTCATAAGCGTTGATAACTTTATCAAATTCAGCAGGTTTGAATTTCAATCCTTTTTCTACGAGTTTAGCCATATAGTAGTCAGAAGTTGTTTCTGCCTGGTAAGCTACAGTGTAACCTTCGAGATCTTCCGGTTTTGTGATGTTTGCTGTTGAATCCTTCTGAAGGATGATAGCCTGGCCGTTTCCGATGTATGCATCAGAAAAGTCCATTGATTCAAGACGTTCCGGTGTGATAGTAGCAGCAGAAATTACAACATCGTATTTGTCTGTTTCGAGACCGGCAAAAATTCCGTCCCATGCAGTATCTACGATTTCGGCTTTGAGACCGAGTTTTGCAGCGAGCAGTTTGCCCATTTCAACATCGAATCCCATTGGTGTTTTACCATCGTCTGCATAGTATTCCATCGGAGGGTAACCGATTTCCATACCAATCTTGAATACACCTTTTTCAATAGTGAATTCACCTTTTTCAACTTTTTTACTACAGCCTGTTACTGCCATAATCATAAGTGCAGAAGCAAGCAAAGCCACAAATTTTTTCATAAACCTATCCTCCATACGTATGAAAAAAAATCAACCAAAAATAAAAGACGACGGGGTATAATAAAAACACCGTCGTCTTTATGATTAGATTTTAATTGATATATTTTTCTTAGTCAACGCAAGAGGTCTAGAAGACAGCTACTACTTCGTTGTTTGGATATTTTTCCTTAATCCATTCGCGAACTTTTTCGCTCTGCAAAGCTTTTACGAGAGCCTTGATTTCCGGAGCATCCTGGTTACCGTCGTTAACAGCAATTATGTTAACATATGGTGATTCTTTACCTTCAACAAAAAGTCCGTCTTTTTCTGCGCTCAATCCGGCAGGAATAGCGTAGTTTCCGTTGATTACTGCAGCGTCAACATCGCCCAGAACACGAGGGAGGGAAGCAGCTTCAATTTCGCGGAATTTAAGATTTTTTGTGTTTTCAGTTACATCAAGAGGTGTAGCTGTAATTCCGGCTTCTGCCTTGAGACTAATCAAGCCTGCAGCCTGGAGGAGAAGAAGTGCACGGCCTTCGTTTGTCGGGTCGTTAGGAATTGCGATTTCTGCTCCGTCAGCAAGTTCTTCAAGCTTGTTAACTTTTTTAGAGTAAAGAACGATTGGTTCAACATGGATACCGCCTGCGTTAACAAGGTGATAGCCCTTTTCTTTGTTGAATGAATCCATGTATGGAAGGTGCTGGAAGTAGTTGGCATCGATATCGCCGGCATCTACAGCATCGTTTGGAGTTACATAGTCTGTAAACTCAACAACAGTAAGGTCGATTCCTTCTGCTTTAAGATCATCCTTAACGAGGTTAAGAATTTCTGCGTGAGGTTCAGGAGTAGCGCCAACCTTAAGAACGCCCTTCTGAATTGTTGATGCTGATTTTTTGCTGCATCCTGCAAAAGCAAAAACGAGCAAGGCTGCGCTTACTACAGCTGTAAGTTTTTTCATGGTGTTTTTTCCTCCATGTTTTTAAAATAAGTGTATTACCTAGTAACACACTATGTTATACTGACAAATAAAACCGTTACTGTCAATACTGTTGAATTCAACTCTTTTTTATTAAGTTTTTTTTACTTGTTATTTTGAATTTGGTGAGATAAAATTAAGGCATAATATTTTTCAGCTTATGGGTGGCGTAAGCCTCTATGGCTTAAAAGGAGAAAAAAATGGCAAAAAAAGGTAATGTAAATTTACTCTATGTTTTAGGTATGGCTCTTGTTGCAATCGGATGTGTATTGCCGATGTTCAAACTCGGACCATTTTCTGCAAATGTTTTCCGCTTTATGGATTTTGACAGTGCCGGTTCAATCGGTGCAATCCTTCTGTTTGCAGGAGCTGTAGCAGGTCTTGTTTTCAGCTTTGTTTCTGTCGGAAATGCATCTTTGCTCAAACTCGTAGCCCTTCTCGCTTCAATCATCGGCGGAATCCTTCTTTTCGGCGTTGACAGCGAATTGGGATTTAAAATCCTCAAAAAAGTAGCTTACATCGGTCTTTACGTTGTACTTGCCGGCTGGGTTGCTGCCTGCATCGGTTATTTTTCAAATAAATAATTGGTTTTAACCGTAAAAAAAACTGCCTTCAAACAGGCAGTTTTTTTATGTCCTTTTATTTTTCTTCCATCTGAATTTTTATATCATTTCCCTGCACTTCTACCTTTGCATGGCTTCCCATAATCAAAGGCATTGAAGGGTCAATGTGACCGATGTCAGCATCCATGATAACCGGCACATTCAGGCTTCCGAGAATATCAGTCACCGCATTATATTCATCAACGCCCATCAGGCTCTGCCTGAACGATGCCAGCGGCCTTCCAAAAATAAAGCCGGCAGCATTTTTGAACCAGCCGCCTTCACGGAGGTGCCAGAGTGAGCGGCGTATATCCATCGGATTCTGGTCACAGCTTTCAAGAACCCAGATTACCTTTCTGTTGTTTTTATTGAATTGTTCAACTCCATCAAGTTTTGTCCCGCTCAAAAATGTAAGGCAGTCGAGACATCCGCCGATTAAAGTTCCATCAAATTCAATTTTTGTGTCGTCGCCGGCTTTAATCAGTCCTTTTTTTGAATCAACAAAGCTTGTAAGAACCTTTTCGTCCGTGTAAATGTACGGGCTCAAAGGGTCTTCTGATTCAACTTCCGGATTCTGAAAAGACGGATAGCCGAACACTGTGTATTTTTTTCCTTCAAGAATTTCCCAGGCGTCCTTTTCGCTCTGCTCCCACGGTTTTCCAAAACCAGGAGCATTCGGACCGTAAATGGCAGGAATTCCGGAAACTGTAACAAGGGGAAAGATAAAATTTGTATTGTCTGAATAGCCCATAAACCATTTTGGTTTTGCGGATTTGAGTTTTTCAAAATCGATGTGGGTTACGGTTTCGCACATGAGTTCGCCGCCGCCACAGCTCAAAACAGCGTTAATTTTCGGGTCCAGGTAAAAATCAACAAGTTCTTTTGCGGCAACTTCCGGCTTTGTAGAAATTCCAAGACCGTCTGATTTGTGACAGCACTCGCCGATAACTACATTGTAGCCCAGGGCCTTAAACTGCTTTACAGCCTCATCAAACCGGAATGTGTACGGCTCTGTTGTAGCTCCAAAAGACGGGGCCGCAATTGCGATTGTGTCGCCTGGTTTAAGTGGTTCTGGAAATTTCATTTACACCTCGCTTTTTTTAAGTTCAGGGAGAACCTGGGCAAGAACAACGGCGATAAAAATCAATGCACAGCCGGTTGCCATCCGCACGGTAAGATGCTCGCCGAGCACGATGAGCCCGAACAGCACGCCGAATACGGATTCAAAACTCATTAACAGACTTGTCCATGCAGAAGGCAGATATTTTAAGCCCACATTCTGCAGGACAAAGGCAACAAGTGTAGAAAATACGCCGAGATAAAGCATACTGATGATTACGCGGCCGTTTGTCATCTGTTCAACAGGCATCGGACCGTCAAAAAACGGAGCCAGAATCCACGAAAATATTGCCGCAAACAAAAACTGAAGGGCAGTCAAAACAACCGGGTTGTGTTCTTCGTTGTATTTTGCCGTAAAATAAATGTGGACAGCATAAAAAATGCCGCAGATTAAAGTCAAAACGTCGCCGATATTAATCATTGCGCTGTCGCTGCTGCCCAGGGCAAGAAGTCCGATTCCGACAACCGACATAGCTGCACACAAAAAAACGTACCATTGTGGACGCTTTCTGGTAAAAATCCAGATTAAAACCGGAACTAAAAATACATAAATTGTGGTTAAAAAGGCGTTTTTACCCGCTGTAGTGTAATTACAGCCGATTGTCTGAAAAAGGTATGCGGCAAAAAGATAGAGTCCCAGGACACCCCCGTGAATCCATCCCCTCTTTCCAAGTTTTACGAGCGACTTAAAAAAGAGTGCACACAAAATAACTGAGGCAATCGTAAAGCGGAATGCCATCATCCAGACCGGACCAATGTAGTCCAGGCTGTCTTTTACAACAACAAAGGCAAAGCCCCAGATGGCGGCCGCCAAAAGCACGCCAGCTGAGCAGAGCACAAAACGGGTCTGATTATTCATTTTTATTTTTTAATATCAGAAACTTGAACTTTCTTAAGCTTCCAGATATCCCTTACGTAGTCTTCGATTGTACGGTCACTTGAGAACTTGCCGCTGTTGGCAATGTTGATAAGTGTCTTGCGGGCCCAGCCTTTCCTGTCCGAATATGCGGCGGCAATTTTTTCCTGAGCCTTGCAGTATGAATCAAAGTCTGCCAGAAGGTAATAAACGTCAGGACGCTGACCTTCTACACCATAAACGAGGGAATCGTGGATTTCCTTAAAGATCTGGCGGCTCGGGTCATAAGTTCCGTCAACAAGCTGTTCGATAACCTTTGAAAGAGCAGGATTGCGTTCAAGATACTGCTGAGGATTGTATGAGTGTTCGCTTTCCATCTTGATGATTTCATCAGAAGTCAAACCAAATACAAAGTTGTTTTCCTCGCCGGCTTCTTTAAAGATTTCGATGTTTGCACCGTCCAGGGTTCCCAGGGTGAGGGCACCGTTAACCATGAACTTCATGTTTGAAGTTCCCGAAGCTTCTTTTCCGGCAGTAGAAATCTGCTCAGAAACATCTGCTGCAGGGAAGATTTTTTCTGCTACAGAAACACGGTAGTTTTCGATAAATACAACGCGGAGCTTGCCTCCAACGCGGCGGTCGTTGTTGATTCGTTCGGCAACTGTGTTAATCAGTTTAATGATAGACTTTGCACGGCGATATCCGCTTGCGGCCTTTGCACCAAAAATGAATGTGCGGTGCGGCGGGTTGAATGAAGGATCTTCAATTATGCGGTTGTAAAGATACATAATGTGAAGAATATTCAAAAGCTGGCGTTTATATTCATGAAGGCGCTTAACCTGAACATCAAAAATGCTGTCCGGGTCAAGGAATTCATTCTGCTTGCGCTTTAAGTATTCAGTGAGAACTTCCTTGTTGTGGCGTTTGATTGCAATCAGCTCTTCAAGGGATTTGTCGTCATCAGCAAATTTTTCCAGTTCCTTAAGTTTGGTCAAATCTTTTTCCCAGCCGTGACCGATTCTTTCTGTGATGAATTTTGAAAGTTCTTCGTTTGAACTCAACAACCAGCGGCGCTGTGTAATACCGTTTGTTTTATTGTTGAATTTCTGCGGATACAATGCGTACCAGTCTTTTAATTCCTGGGTTTTGAGGAGCTCTGTGTGAAGGGCTGCAACACCGTTTACACTGAAGCCCGCATGAATTGCAAGCCATGCCATGTAAACCTTTCCGTCGTGGATAATCGACATATGGTTCTGCTTTGCATAGTCTGTCGGGAATTTTGCACGAAGTTCAATTGCAAAACGGCGGTTGATTTCTTCGACAATCTGATAAATACGCGGAAGCAGTCCCTGGAAAATAGAAATATCCCATTTTTCGAGTGCTTCTGCGAGAATTGTATGGTTTGTGTAGGCAAAAGTCTTTGTTACAACATCCCAGCTTTCGTTCCATCCCATCTGGTATTCGTCCATGAGAATACGCATAAGTTCAGGAATTGCAACTACCGGATGAGTGTCATTCAACTGAATTACATGATATTCCGGGAATTTTGAAAAGTCTGTTCCGTGATTTGCCAC
>JAEENG010000102.1 GCA_016283615.1 Treponema sp. | reverse complement strand
CGCGAAACATCCAAGAGTCCTGCACGGCTGAATCCCTGACTGCTTTTGAATTTGAGCAGGTCTGTACGGCCGCACATTTCCTGAATTGAATGCATTCCGAGTTTTGCCATAAGCTGGCGTGTTTCCTGAGCGACAAAACGCATAAAGTTTTCTACGTATTCGGGCTTTCCCGGGAACTTTTTGCGGTTTTCTGTATTCTGAGTTGCAACTCCGAACGGACAGGTGTCAAGATTGCAGACACGAAGCATACGGCAGCCGATTACGATGAGCGGTGCTGTCGCAAACCCAAATTCCTGGGCGCCAAGAAGGCAGGCAATTACTACATCACGGCCGCTCATAAGCTTTCCGTCAGTTTCGAGGCGGACTTTTGAACGCAGCCCGTTTTGAATCAAAGTCTGGTGTGTTTCGGCAAGTCCAAGTTCCCACGGTAAGCCCGCGTGATGAATTGAACTCAATGGAGCGGCACCTGTTCCGCCGTCGTGTCCGCTGATTAAAATCAGTTCGGCTCCGGCTTTTGCAACACCGGCCGCAATTGTACCAACCCCGCTTTCACTTACGAGTTTGCAGCTTATTTTTGCCTTCTGGTTTGCGTGCTTTAAGTCAAAAATCAACTGTGCAAGGTCTTCAATTGAATAAATATCGTGGTGCGGTGGCGGCGAAATAAGGCTTACACCCGGAGTTGAATATCGTGTTTTTGCAATCCACGGGTAAACTTTTTTGCCCGGCAGATGTCCGCCTTCGCCAGGTTTTGCACCCTGGGCAAGTTTGATCTGTATTTCTTTTGCACTCAAAAGGTATTCTTCTGTTACGCCAAAACGTCCGGAAGCAACCTGTTTGATTGCTGAATTTGATTCTGTTCCAAGGCGGTCTTCTGCCTCGCCGCCTTCGCCGGAATTAGACTTTCCGCCAAGACGGTTCATTGCGATGGCAAGACACTTGTGGGCTTCTTCCGAAATTGAACCGTAACTCATCGCGCCGGTCTTAAAATACTTAACGATGTCATCTACGCTTTCTACTTCATCAAGCGGAATTTCTTCAGCCTTGTCAAAATTGAATTCAAAAAGTGCACGTAAAGTATGAGGATGCTTTGTATCATCTACCATTGCCGTGTACTGCTTAAATTTTTCCCAGTCACCTTCTTTTGTCGAATCCTGCAAAAGCTGAATAAGTTGCGGAGTAATCAGGTGATCTTCGCAGCCTTCAAAATTCTTGAATTTATGTTCACCGAGGGGAGCGAGTTTAATCGCACCGGTCAGTTTTTTCTCAGAATTTCCATAAGCCTCTGCATGGTGATACAAAATGTCTTCCTGAATTTCCTGGAGGCCGATACCACCGATACGGCTGACTGTGTTTGTAAAATACTTGTCAGTAACTTCTTTGTTTATACCGAGCGCTTCAAAAATCTGGGCACTCTGATAAGACTGAAGTGTACTGATACCCATTTTTGCCGCAATTTTTACGATACCGTTCATAATTGCGCGGTTGTAATCGTCGATTGCTGTGTGATAGTCCTTGTCCAGGAGTTTTTTATCGATCAGTTCGGCGATGCATTCGTGGGCAAGATATGGATTTACGGCACGGGCACCATAGCCGAGACACATTGCTACCTGATGAACGTCCCTTACTTCACCGCTTTCAAGAATTACAGAAACCTCTGTCCTGCGGTGGGTGCGGATTAAATACTGTTCAACTGCGCTCACTGCAAGGAGTGATGGAATTGCAAGATGGTCTTTATCAACTCCGCGGTCTGACAGAATAATTATGTGGTAGCCTTCTTCGTAGGCTTTGTCGATGTCTGCAAAAACACGGTCAACAGCCTTTTCCAGAAAGTCTTTTTTACCGCTTGAATTTTTATCTGCGCCAGTTTCATTCGATTCAATCAAAAGAGAAACCTTCTTTACACGAAGGCCCGGCTTATCAATTGCCGAAATCTTTAACAAATCGGTTCCGGTCAAAACCGGGTTATGAATTTCGAGAACCTGACAGTTTGTTTCCTTTGGATTTAAAAGGTCACCGTCCTTTCCAAGATAAACGGTTGTATCGGTAACGATTTTTTCGCGCAGGCTGTCGATTGGAGGATTTGTTACCTGTGCAAAAAGCTGCTTAAAGTAACTGTAGAGCGGCGGATGCTTTTCGCTCATTACGGCGAGAGGAGTATCAACGCCCATCGCACCGGTCGGTTCAACGCCGTTTTTTGCCATCGGCAGAACCATGTCGTTTACATCTTCAAGACACCAGCCGAATGCCTTGTAAAGTTTATCGCGTTCTTCCTGTGTGCTTACAGGAATTTTATGATTTGGAATTTTTACATTTGCAAGCGAAAGAAGATTTTGATTCAACCATTCTCCGTACGGATACTGGCTTGAGTAATAATCCTTGATTTCTTCGTTTGTAATAAGTCTTTTCTGCTTTGTGTCTACCAGGAGCATTTTGCCCGGCATCAGGCGGCTTTTTGTGACAATGTTCTTTTCGTCAATGTCCAGAACGCCGACTTCGCTCGAAAGAATGAGCATATTGTCCTTTGTAATGTAGTAGCGGCTCGGGCGCAGACCGTTTCTGTCGAGTGTTGCGCCGAGAATTTCACCGTCACTGAACAGAATTGCAGCCGGACCATCCCAGGCTTCCATCATAGTTGCCCAATAGTGATAAAAATCCTTTGTTTTCTGGTTGATAATGTTGTCGTGCTTCCAGCTCTGTGGAATACAAACAAGAACTGCCAGCGGCAGAGGCATTCCGTTCATCAAAAAATACTCGAGAGTGTTGTCGAGCATTGCGGAATCACTGCCGGTTGTGTCAATTTCGCCGCGACGGGCAATCATTCTGTCCACGTTTCCGCGGATAGTGTTGATTTCGCCATTGTGCGCAATGAGACGGTTCGGATGGGCACGCTGCCAGCTCGGATTTGTGTTTGTACTGAATCTCGAGTGTACGATACCAAGTGCCGATTCATATTCATTTGAATTCAAATCTTCATAGAATGTGCGCAACTGGTCTACGAGGAACATTCCCTTGTATACGATAGTTCTGCTCGAAAGTGAACAGATATAAGTTCCGGAACCGGCGCCTGCCTTTTCAAAATCACGGCGAGCCTTGTAAAGCACCTGGTCAAATTCAAGGCCGGCTTTTACAGAACCCGGTTTTGCGATAAATACCTGTTCGATTACAGGCATGCAGTCCCGTGCTTTTTTGCCGAGGACATCCTTTTTTACAGGAACACTTCTCCAGCCAAGGATTGTGAGTTTATGTTTTTCGCAAACTTCTTCAAAGCGCTGTTTTTCTGAGCCTGCACTAACGGCACTTCCTTCCGGCGGCAAAAAAAACATTCCGACTGCGTATTCGCCTGCGTTGAGTGAGCCGACGAGTTTTGCGCATTTTTTTACAAAATAAGAGTGGCAGATCTGGAGCAAAATACCAACGCCGTCTCCGGTTTTGCCTTCTGCGTCCTTTCCTGCTCTGTGTTCAAGTTTTTCTACGATAGAAAGTGCATTGTTTACTACCGTATTGCTTTGAATTCCATCGATGCTGACAACTGCGCCGATACCGCAGTTGTCGTGTTCAAACGAACTGTCGTAAAGTGTCATTATTTGTACGCCTCCAGATGAACTCCACCAATAGCTCTTCCCGATGGTTCGTCCATGTTTTTCCATGCAGCATCCCATTCAAGTGCTTTTGCTGTAGAACATGCAACTCCTGCTTCGTGTGGTACACATCGTGCTGCGCTGTCGCTTGGGAAAAGTCTTGAATAGATTTCGCGGTAGTAATATTCCTCTTTTGTCTTTGGAGGATTTACTGGGAAACGGTTTTCGCGTCGTGCAAACTCTGCATCGCTTACTTTTTCTTCCGTCATCTTTTTAAGGGTATCAATCCAGTTATAACCTACACCATCACTGAATTGTTCCTTCTGTCTCCAGGCAATGCTTTCCGGAAGAAGATCTTCAAATGCCTTACGCAAAATCCATTTTTCCATTCTCTGTTTGCCATCAGAAAGACGGATATTCATCTTATCGCTTGGGTTTAATCCCATTGCAATATCAATAAAATCTTTATCGAGGAATGGAACACGACCTTCTACACCCCATGCCATAAGAGACTTGTTTGCACGAAGACAGTCGTAAAGGTGAAGCTTACTCATTTTTCTGACAAGTTCCTCGTGGAACTCCTGAGCATTTGGTGCCTTGTGAAAGTAAAGGTATCCGCCAAAAAGTTCATCACTACCCTCGCCGCTTAAAACCATTTTAATTCCCATAGATTTGATTACGCGTGCCAGAAGGTACATCGGTGTAGATGCACGAACTGTTGTGATGTCGTAAGTTTCTATGTGGTAAATTACATCAGGTAAGGCATCCAGTGCTTCCTGAATCGTAAAGTGTACTTCGTGGTGAACGGTTCCGATGTAGTCTGCCGCTTTCTGTGCAGCGATGAGGTCTGGAGAACCTTCGAGTCCGACTGCAAAACTGTGTAACTGTGGCCACCATGCAGCTTCCTTACTGTCTGTTTCGATTCGTTTTTTACTGAACTTCTGTGTTACTGCAGCAATGATTGATGAATCAAGCCCTCCCGAAAGAAGAACGCCGTATGGAACATCACTCATAAGCTGTGCTTTTACTGCAGATTCAAGTCCGTTACGAACTTTTTCTATTACAGCAGGATTGATTACATCTCCCTTTTCATCTGTTGCTTTTGGAGCATTTTTTACTGCATCATAAGATTCCCAGTCACGCTTATACCAGCGAACAGGTTTTCCATCATCCTTACCGTACAGATAACTTCCATTAGGGAATTCTTCGATTGTCTGGCACTCACCTTCGAGTGCTTTAAGTTCACTTGCTACATAATAACGGCCGGCTTTATCCCAACCCTGGTAAAGAGGAATAACACCGATTTCGTCGCGTGCAATAAGATATGTGTCGTGGGCAGAATCGTAAAGTGCAAATGCAAAGATTCCCGAAAGCTCTTCGATCATTGCGGTAAAATCGCCTGATTCACGATATTTTTTATAAAGAGGAATTATTACTTCGCAGTCACTTCCAGTTCTGAAATTATATTTTCCCTCGAACTTTGCACGGATTGCCTTGTGATTATAGATTTCTCCGTTTGCCGCCAGAATGATTTTTTCATCGTCACTTACAAGAGGCTGCTTTCCTGAAAGAGGGTCTACAATGGAAAGACGTTCGTGGCTTAAGATTGCATTATTGCCTGTATAAACCCCGCTCCAGTCCGGTCCACGATGACGTATTTTTTTAGACATTTCCAGAACCTGTGCCCGAAGTTCTTCCTTCAATCCTTCCGCAATCGGAGCACTACCACTGTTCAAATCGAAGCATCCTACAAAACCACACATTTTCAATTCCTCCTGT
>JAEENG010000101.1 GCA_016283615.1 Treponema sp. | reverse complement strand
AATAAATGCTGCCTTAGCTCAGTTGGTAGAGCACGTGATTTGTAATCTCGGGGTCGAGGGTCCGAGTCCTTCAGGCAGCTTTTTTTATTTAGGGGAGTTTCCCGAGTGGTCAAAGGGGACAGACTGTAAATCTGCTGCCTAGTGCTTCGTAGGTTCGAATCCTTCACTCCCCATAGTGAGTTCCAGAAATCCTGGAACTTTTTTTTTGCCTTTTTTTAAATTATTCAATATTCACAGTAGATTTTTATTAATTTAGGAATTATAATTTTTGTTAGATTTATAAAAGTTTTTTTAGTTTACTGGAGTTGGGAGTGAACATTAAATTTTGGGGAGTGCGTGGGTCTATTCCCACACCGCTTACGCCACATCAGGTGCGGGCAAAAATTTCTGCTGCAGTTCAGCGCATTACCGCTGCTGATTTACAATCATCAGATTCACGCGAAAAGTTCTTAGCTTCTTTGCCTTCATGGATTTTTGGTACTGCAGGCGGCAATACTCCCTGTGTCGAATTAACAACAGCAAATAATCAGAAAATCATTTTTGATGCAGGTTCCGGCATCCGCCAGATGGGAAAGTCGAGCGTTCTTTCTGAAAGCCTTCATTACAACATGTTTTTTTCTCATTTTCACTGGGATCATATTCAGGGACTTCCTTTTTTTGATTTTGCATATAATCCGAATGTAACAATCGATATTTATTCGCCGTTTGATGATATGGCAAAGTATCTTTCCGATCAGATGGTTTCTCCGTATTATCCGGTCACCTGGGAAGCACTTTCAAAAAAGATTAACTTTCATGTCGTAAAGCCGGGCCAGGAAATTCAACTTGATGATGTCAAAATTAATCTCGTCCGCATGAACCATCCGGGCGGATCCTATTCTTATTCAGTTGTTGAAAACGGACATAAATTCGTTTATGCAACCGATGTTGAATTGACAAACGATGACTTTGATGTAAATAACGAAGAACTTAAGGCTGTATTTTATGGGGCTGACGCTGTAGTTTTAGACAGTCAGTACACTGTAGAAGAAGCTTTGAGAAAGGCTAACTGGGGCCACTCGGCATTCTGTTTTGCCGTTGACTTTGCGGTTGCCTGGAAAATAAAAAATCTTTATTTGTTCCATCATGAACCAACCTATGATGACAAAAAACTTAATTCTATACTAGAATCTGCACGCTGGTATTCTAAATACATAGCGCAAGGCGAGATAAAAGTTCATCTTGCTGTGGAAGGTAGGGAACTGCGTCTATGATAAATCCGGAACAAGTCAGTGATACTGATTCAACGTCTGAACCGGCATTTTCTTTGGATTATTCATTTAACGAACGCGAAATCAAAATTCTTGCCCGTCTTTTCAGGCAGAATCAGGGTAAAATTCCTGAGGGAATTGAAGATTTTGCCCGTCAAATCGAACTCCTTATCTATCAAAATATGTCAATTGACGAAGTCGAGAAGTTTTATTCATGAAATCTAAAAAGCTCTATATTTTAATTTTTGCCCTTTGTTTTGCCGCTGTATTTGGTGCAGGGGTAATTGTAAGTCAGCTTTATATTCCTGTTTCTTCAAATGCACATTCGGTTCAGGAAAAAGTGCAGATTCCGATGGGAACCGGCACAATTAAAGTTGCAAAACTCTTAAAGGAAAAAGGTCTCATCCGCTCGGAAAAATTTTTTGTCCTTGCAGCCCGTGTTCCTTTTGTGTACGGAAGGGTAAAGCCTTATGCCATAAAATCTGGTATTTATAATATTGATTCATCGATGAGTCAGGCTTCTATTCTTGAACTTCTGGATTCCGGAAAGCAGGAATATCTCAAAGTTGTAATTCCTGAAGGTCTTACTCTCGGAAAAATCGCCCTGATTCTAGAAGAAGAGGGTGTCTGCCCGGCGCCTGACTTCAGGGAATCTGCAACAAACTACGAACTTCTGGAAAAATATCAGATTCCTGCTGACAGTTTTGAAGGCTATCTCTTTCCGGATACTTATTTTTTTAATCCTTCAATGCAGGCAAAAGCCGTTGTTTCCATGATGGCCGATAACTTTTTTGACCGCATAAAAACAATTCCGGGACTTTCGGAAAAATCTCCCCGCGAACTTTATGACATTCTGATTATGGCATCCATTGTTGAACGCGAATACCGCGTAGAAAGTGAAGCTCCCCTCATTGCAAGTGTATTTTACAATCGACTTCGGGATAACGTTGGTTTTTACTCATGCGCAACAATTGAATACATAATTACCGAGATTCTGGGACGTCCTCATCCGGATGTTATTACTTACGAAGATCTCCAGATTAATTCACCATACAATACTTACAAGTGGGCAGGTTTAACTCCTTCTCCAATCAGCAATCCGGGACTTGTTGCCCTTAATGCGGCCGCAAATCCACCGGACACCGATTATTATTACTTTACTCTGACAAATGCCGAAAAGGGTACCCATGCCTTTACAAAATCATTCGGTTCCCACATTCGGGCCGGAATGCAGTTAAAAACAAAAAAGGCGGCGTCTGAGTAGTGGCAGGATTTATAAGTCAGGAATCAATTGAGGCTGTAAAAAATGCGGCGGACATTGTTTCGGTTGTCAGTGAATATGTAAAACTCGATAAAAGGGGCTCGGACTTCTGGGGCTGCTGTCCTTTCCACGGCGAAAAGACTGCTTCATTTCATGTGGTTCCAGACAGAAATGCATATTACTGCTTTGGATGCCACGCCGGAGGCTCATCTGCAATAAAGTTTATCCAGGATATTGAAAAGGTAAGCTTTCCAGAAGCGGTAGACATTCTTGCAAAAAAATTTGCAATTACCCTTACTTATACGGACAAGGGTGACAGCCAGACGAAATTTGATGATTCAAAAAAGAAAACAATTGAATTATACGACCGCGTTTCTTCAACATTTCATTTCTTTTTGACACAGCATCCTTCCGGAAAGAAGGCCCTCGAGTACATTAAGGGCCGCGGAATTTCTGACGAAACGATCGAAAAATTCCGTATCGGATACTCTCCGGAAGACAGATACTGGCTACACAGATTTTTAAAGGAAAAAAACTTCAGCGATGAATTTCTTGCAAAGTCGGGGCTTTTCAGCCAGAATTACCAGAACGTTTCATTCTTTTCTGACCGCCTGATGTTTCCGATTTTTAACAGGCACGGGGAGTGTGTGGCAATGGGCGGACGAATTCTCCACGCGCAGGGCGAAAATGACCGCAAATATTTAAATTCGCGCGAACTTCCGCACTATAGCAAAAAAAACACACTTTATGCTTTCAATTTTGCAAGGGATGAAATCCGCCTCAAAAAGACAGCAATCATCTGCGAAGGCTATATGGACTGTATTGCCTATCATCAGAGCGGAATTAAAAACGCAGTTGCAACCTGTGGAACCGCCCTTACTGAAGACCACATAAAATTGATTGCCCAGACAACTTCCGGCGGAACTGTGCTTTTGTCTTTTGACAGCGACGGAGCAGGTCAGGAGGCAACAAGAAAATCAATCTTCCTTTGCCGCCGGGCAGGCCTTACAGTAAAAATCGTCCGTTTACGCGGCGGAAAAGATCCTGCAGAAATTATGGTTAATTACGGTGCGCAAACCTTGACGGAAGACGTAAATGGTGCTATTATAGATAGTGATTATCTGTTTGAAAATCTGACGCATAAATACCCGATTGACACACCGGAAGGTAAAACTAAGGTAGCTCTTGAGTTTTTTCCCTATATAGATGCACTGCAGAATAACATTCAGAAGGAATCAAGCCTGGATTTGCTTTGCCAGAAGCTCAACATATCCAGACAGGCTGTAGAAAGAGATTTCAACAACCGCCAGCAAGCCCAGAAACAGACTGTTGTTACTCAGAAAGTCGCACCGGTGCAAGATTTTTCTAAGCTTAAGAAAAACCCGGAAATAAAGTTATTACTCGCAGTAATTTCTGATACGCAGCATTTTGACTCAGTAAGGCGCGAGCTGAACGAAGATGAATTCGAGACGGCCGAAGCAAAGGAATTATTCGTTGTTTTGGAAGAGTGTGCTCAAAAAGGCAACCTTTCTTTCAGCAATGTATGCGAACACTGCGGTAGCGAAGAACTGGTCCGGTTTATTACAGAAAGCGTAATGTCCGGAGAATATGCAACTAATACTGCTAAAATCGTAAGTGACGGCATACAGCTTATTAAACAAAAAGGTCTGGAAAGACAGCGGGATTATATACTTAGTAGAATTAGAGAACTTGGTACCCCTGAGCAGCCTGAAAAGAAAGATGAACTCCAGCAGCTTTTGCACGAAATAATGAATATCAACAATCTAATTAATTCTAAAAAGGAATAAACAGAGTATGGATCAGGAATTGGATCCCCTAGTTACAAAGCTTCTTGAATATGCTAAAGAAAAACAGATCGTGTCATGGGATGAAATCAATGAGATTCTCGGACAGGATTTTGTAAATTCCCCGAAAATGGAAAGTGTACTTCAACTTTTAACCCAGAATAACATTCAGGTTATGGAAGAAGATACTCTTGATGATGAAGATGATGCCGACGATGATGACGAAGATCTCGAAGGTGATGAAGACGCCGAAGCCGCTGATGACGACGGTGCCCATATCGTAAACAGCGATAAAGATTCAAATGTTGACGACCCGATCAGACTTTACCTCCGAGAAATCGGTAAAGAAAAGCTCCTTACCGCAGAAGAGGAAGTAAAGTATTCCAAAGAAATGGAAGAGGGCGAAAACATCATTAAAAACGTAATCAAAGAGTCGGGAATGATGATTCCTGAATTCTACGCTGTTGCCCTTAAAGCCTTTACACGCATTGACCCTCATGAACCAGGAAAAGCACGTAAGGAAATCAACGAAGAAATGGCAGAAAAACGTCGCTTAAAGGGCTGCTACTCAGAATGGATTAAACCGGTCCTTCCGGAAATGAAGCAGTACATGGCCCTCAAAAAGCAGCTTTTTGATGCAGAACAGTCACACGAAATTTTCCAGAATCCACAGCTTGTTGAACTTCGCGGTAAAATTCTTCCGGGCTTGAAGAATGTAGAAATTCAGTCTGAAGAAATCGAAAAATTCAGTGATAAATTTGTAAACGCTACAGAAAAAATTGAAGAATGCTTCCACAACCAGGAAAAGAAGATGAAGGAACTCCGTATTTCCAATACTGGTGAACTCCGCAGTCTTGGACGCAAACTTGCAATTCACTCTGAAGCGGCAAAACTCGAAAAAGAACTCGGACTTTCTGCTGACGAAATCCGTGATGTTTATACTCAGATTCAGAAAATCGACAGACGCCTGCGCCGCATGGAATATGATTTTGAAAACAACGTAGAAGAAATTCTTTCTATGGCAAAAGAAATCGACCGTGGACGCCGCATGATGGAAAAGGCAAAGAACAAGCTTATCAATGCCAACCTGCGTCTCGTTGTTTCGATTGCAAAAAAATACACCAACCGTGGACTTCAGTTCTTTGATCTGGTTCAGGAAGGAAATATCGGTCTTATCAAGGCTGTAGAAAAATTTGAATACCGCAAGGGATACAAATTCTCTACATACGCTACATGGTGGATACGCCAGGCAATCACACGTTCAATTTCTGACCAGGCACGCACAATCCGCGTTCCTGTACATATGATTGAACAGATTAACAAGGTTGTACGCGAAAGCCGCCAGCTTATGCAGAAACTCGGCCGCGAACCAAAAGACGAAGAAATTGCACAGCAGCTCGGATGGCCTGTTGCACGTGTTAAACAGGTTAAAAACGTTGCCCGCGAACCAATTTCTCTCGAAACTCCAATCGGTGAAGAAGAAGACAGTCAGCTCGGAGACTTTATCGAAGATAAAGAAGTTGAAAATCCGGCAAACCAGACTGCATACACACTTCTTCAGGAACAGCTTCGCGAAGTGCTTGGTACACTGCCGCCGCGTGAACAGGAAGTTCTCAAGATGCGTTTTGGTCTTGATGACGGTTACAGCCTTACCCTTGAGGAAGTTGGCCTTTACTTTAACGTTACCCGTGAACGTATCCGTCAGATTGAAGCAAAGGCTCTGCGCAGGCTCCGACACCCGCGCCGCGCTTCAGGGCTGCGGGATTACATCGAAACGTAAGGTTTCCTGAAAAACTTAAATCCGGTCAGCTTAAGTTTTAACCGACCGGATTTATAGACATAACAACACAAATTTTATATAATACAGGCACTTTTTGCAGTCTTTTCTGATATGCAGAAAGCCGCTTATTCCGATACATTTACCCGAGGTTTTTGACATGGTAATGACAGAAGTTTTTGACAAACTTAAAGCTCTTCAGGATGTACTTGCAGAAAAATACACTCTTGAAGCTCAAATCAAAGATTCACCAAAACAGCTTTCTTCTTCAGAAGAACTCCTTGTTCGTCTCAGAAAGGAATTTCTGGAAACAAACACCAAATACGAAGAAGTAAAAGCAGAAGTTGGCCAGTTCCAGCTTGAATTGGAAGAAGCTGAAAAATCACGAGAGTCGGGCGAAAAGGGTATGGATAATATCTCTACTCACCGCGAATACGAAGCTCTGCAGAAACAGATTGACGAAGCATCAGCTAAAGAAGGTGAAGTTCGCAAAAGTCTTCAGAAAAAAGAAAAGGAACTTGAAGAACTTAACGAAAAACTTCGCATGACAGAAGAAACAATCAAAATGCAGGAACAGGACCTTGAAGCTAACAAGGCTAACCTCGACAAACAGATTTCTTCATACAAAGATGAACTCAAAGAACTTGAAAAACAGGAAAAAGAAATCACACCAGGTCTCGATACAGAAATCGTTTACAAATTCCAGCGCATCATCCAGCGTAACCGCGAAGGTATTGTAGCTGTTCGTAACGGTGTTTGTTCAGGCTGTAATATGATTCTTCCTGCACAGTTTGCAAACGAAGTACACGAAGGTGAAAGCATTCTCTTCTGTCCGTACTGTTCACGTATCCTGTATCATGAAGATGTTGATGCAGACGAAGCAGAAGATTATTCATCACTTGAAGAAACAGGTACACTCGCTGACTTTGATGATGAATTTGCTGATGAAACCGAAGAATTGGCAGAAGGCGAAGAAAGAGAAGAATCTTCTGATGATGAAGACAAATCAATCGCTTTTGACGAATAATAATTAGAAAACAACAGAAAAGATATAACCGTGCCGGTAATCGCTGATGATAGTTTTTACCGGTGAGGAAAGTCCGGGCTCCACCGGAAAGAATGCTGGGTAATAACCAGGCGGAAAATGGCAGTTGTTTATTTATAAGCATAACCCTTTTTCTGACAGACAGTGCCACAGAAAACAAACCGCCCGCAAGGGTAAGGGTGCAAAGGCGGGGTAAGAGCCCACCGGGATTCTGGCGACAGAATCCGCACGGCAAACCTCATTCGGAGCAAAGTCAAGCAGCAGTACGGTTTTCCGGGCCTTATACTGCGGGTAGACTGCTAAAGGCTTTTGGCAACAAAAGTTTAGGATAGATGGTTATGCGTTTGCGTCTGTTTTTACAGATTCAAACAGGACAGAACCCGGCTTATTTTCTTTTCTGTTTTATTTTTTTATAGAGAAAGTGCGGTCGATATGAAGTTGAGCATATTGAAAAACGGTGTTGTAAGACAAAAAGGCAAATATGTACAGACTCTTATAGTCTTGGGGATTTGTCTGGTAGTAGTGTCTGTTGCCGCAATTGCAATTCATAAAATCGCAGATACCTACATCTTTAAAGGTGATTCAATCACCCATATCAAACGTGAATGGAAGGCCTACAACTACGGCAATGTTTACGACATAAGTGCCAGCCTTCTTAAAAAAAAGCCATTCAATAATACAGCTCTCATTTACCACGGATACGCTTCGTTCTTTCTGGCACTTGCAGAAAACGACACCCTGATGTCACAGACATATTTTGACGAAGCAATTTTTAATATGAGACTTGCCCTACAGCAGGCAAAGTCGCGGACTGTACCCCAGCTCGAATACATGCTTGGAAAAGCTTACTTTTACAAAAACACAGTTTCTTCATACTATTATTATTCTGACCTTGCCGTTTTGTATCTGACACGCGCAGAAAAACACGGGTACAAGGCAGATGACATTCCGGAATATCTGGGATTAAGTTATGCTGCTCTGGACATGACGATGGAAAGCATCAGTGCTTTTACACGCGCACTTTTAACAAGAGAAACCGATCTACTTCTGCTTTCGATTGCAGAGCAGTATTATAAGGCAGGTCAGTCGACCGCAAGTGAGCAGTACCTTTATAGAATTTCACAGGACTGCAGGGACGAGCGGATTACTGACAAAAGTCATGTTTTACTGGGTAAAATTTATACCGAGCAGAAAAAATATGCTGATGCCGAAAAAGAATTTTCAACAATTTTGGAAAAAAACGAAAATTCAGGTGACGCGTATTATGGACTTGGTGTATTATATGAGAGTCAGGGTGACCTTGTAAAAGCACGTTCATACTGGCGTAAAGCATTAAAAGTTCAGGCAAATCATCCTGATGCATTAAAAAAACTGGCTGATCTAAAATAAAGGGGTTAGGGGGATATAAATGGGTTTCTTCGACAGATTCTCGACAGATATTGGTATTGATTTAGGAACATGTAACACACTTATTTATGTTAGGGGAAAGGGCATTGTAATCAATGAACCTTCAGTTGTTGCAGTAGAAAAAGGAACTAAAAAAGTAGTTGCAGTTGGTGCAGAAGCCAAACGAATGCTCTGGAAAACACCTGGCAACATTATTGCAATTCGTCCGCTTGCTGACGGTGTAATCGCTGATATCGACAGCTGCGAAATCATGATTAAATACTTTATTTCCAAGGTTTTGCCACACCGTTCGCTCTTCAAATCAACCCGTATGAAAATCGGTATTCCTTCATGTATCACTCAGGTTGAACGCCGTGCTGTAATCGAAGCAGCCCTCAAGGCCGGTGCAAAGGAAGTTGCAGTTATTGAAGAATCCCTTGCAGCCGCAATCGGTGCAAAAATTCCGATCAACGAACCTGCCGGACACATGGTTTGTGATATTGGTGGCGGTACAACTGAAGTATCAGTTATCTCCCTCGGCGGCATGGTTGTTACAAGTTCAATCCGTGTCGGCGGAGATAAATTTGACGAAGCAATCGTAAAACACATTCTTTCTGTTTATAACCTTAAAATTGGTCAGCAGTCTGCTGAACGCATTAAAATTCAAATCGGTAATGCAACAGGCGACGGAAGCACAAATGAAAAGATGGAAATCCGTGGTACAGATGCAATTACCGGCCTTCCACGCCGTCTCGAAATCGACTCGCTCGAAGTTCGCGAAGCCCTCAAGGAGCCTGTAAGCCAGGTTGTTGATGAAGTAAAACGCACTCTCGGCCGTATTCCGCCGGAACTTGCAGCAGACATTGTTGAACGCGGTATCGTAATGACAGGCGGCGGTAGTATGCTTAAGGGCCTTTCTAAGTTGATTTCAAAAGAAACAGGTGTTCCTGTAATTCTTGTAGAAAATCCTCTTGAATGTGTAGCTCTCGGTGCAGGTCAGGCATTTGAATTGTTCAAGGATATGTCTACAGACCGCTCAGTATACGACAATCTCAACGACTAGGTTTTGACTGATGGCCCGCAAACCTTCGTTCAGACTCTCAGTTTCTGAATTTGTATTTGTAATTCTTCTCTTATTTTCCGGAATTATGCTTGGTTTTAGTTCCGGAGGATTTGTCGTAAGTTTTCAGAAAATCGGTTTTACAGTTCTTTCTTCTGTTCAGGAAGGTGTTAACTTTGTTACCACCGGTGTGGCAGGCGCCTTCCACAGCATAAGTGAATTAAAAACCTTACGCGAAGAAAACCGTATCCTTACAGAAAAACTTGAAAACTACGAATACCTCCAGCGCAACAATGCGGAAGTCCGTAAAGAAAATATGCGTCTTAAAGAGCAGCTTGATTTTGTAACTCACTTTGACCAGAAAAACTTTTCTGCGCGTATCATCGGACGCAACCCTGACAGCCTTTATTCGGGACTTACAATCGACAAGGGAAGCCGTAACGGAATCCGCAAGGGCATGCCTGTTCTTGCAGTTCAAAACGGAACCGTAGGCCTTGTCGGAAAAGTTGTTACTGTAGGCCTTACCACATGCATGGTTATGCCTGTTTACGACATTAAGTGTTCGGTGTCTTGTCGTATTCAAAATACACGCGATATCGGCCTTGTTTCGGGAAGCGGTAACCAGGACGCTCCTCTGCAGATGAAATACATTAAAAAGAGGGTTCTCCCTGAATTGAATTACGGTGACATCATCGTAACTTCAGGCGAAAGCGAAAACTACCTCCGCGATATTCCTGTCGGTACCATAAGCAAGGTTACCGTTACAGGTTATGATTCATCATTGAATATTGAAGTAACACCGATTATAGACTTTAGCCGCCTTGAAATTGTTACCGTTACTGATTTAAAGGAAGCTAATCCAAACTACGCAGGAGGAGCAGACTGATGAAATCTTTTGGTATTTCCTGCCTGTTTCTGCTCGGGTTTGTGCTTTTTGAAACAGCAGTTCTTTCAAACATTGTAATTCTCCCGGTTGTGCCGGATCTGGTTTTAATCTGCTCACTTTATTTTTCCCTCCAGAACGGAAGACTTTTTGGTGTAGCGTCTGGTTTTACAGGCGGATTATTCCTTGATTTTGTAAGTGCATGTCCGTTCGGATTTAACTGCCTTTTGAGAACAATTGTCGGCTACGTTGCAGGCTTTTTTACAAAAACACTCAACATCAGCGGAGTTATCTTTCCGTTCCTGCTGGGCCTTATCGGAACCCTCTTAAAAGCCTTTGTTCTGTGGATAATTTCGTTCTTCTACCTGAACATTTCCCTTACATATAATATTTTGTCGCTTAACTTTTTGTACCAGCTTCTTTTTAACGCGATTTTAACTCCGTTGGTTTTTAGATT
>JAEENG010000100.1 GCA_016283615.1 Treponema sp. | reverse complement strand
GTTCCTACAGTGCTTGAAGATTTATACAATGTAATCTTTGAAACTGAACCTGAAGAAGATGAACCTGACGACGAACTTCCTGAAGAACCTGATCCCGAAGAACTTGAACCTGAAGAAGATGAGCCGGATGATGAACCTACTGCACATTTAATGTAGTAAATTGAAATTGCAGAACCGGTTGACATCAGGTAATAAGTTCCCGCAGATGAGATGCTGAAAGTGAATGTCGACATCGAAGAAGAAGTTTCTTTTTTGTCCAGCTGGGATCCGCTTGAATTGCACAGTGCAAGATAGCGTCCTGAAGCACCGTCCGCATTAACTGTTACAGTTGCGGCACCGCCGGTTGTAAAACCGATACAGCGGTACTTGCCTGCAGAACCTCCGCCGCCGAGATTAATCTTTCTGTCAACGCTTTCAGAATTGATTGTGACAGCATTAATCGACGGAATGGTAACTTTTTTGTCTGAAGTTGCGTAGACTGTATAGTTACCTGCAGTCGTATTGGATGTTAATGTGGCACTCTTTGTAAAACTTGTTGCATACAAAGAAGACGTACCTGTGATAGTCGCCCTGTCGACAGTTTCAACAGAACGCTCTTCCAGGTCGTTGAGACCTGCACATCCGGAAAGAACAATGCTCATAGCCAGAATTGAGGTTAAGAACATTTTGAATAAACCCTTTTTCATGGTGTACCCCCTTTTTTTTAAAAAGTGAATTTCAATTTCTTCTCCCCGAAATTAGCGCAAGAAAATCACATTTAAGAGTAATTTTAGACTGTTTTATGCAAAAGTCAATGCGATTTGTATTATAAAGATGTTAGATTTTGTATATAAAACAAACTTTTATTACAATTCCGTTGTCGGTAATTTACTATTTATTATATATTTTTAGCATATTTTATAAAAAAAACACCCCGCGTCTGCGGGGTGTCAAAAATCAAAAGTATTATTTAAACTTTTACTTATTTATTTTTAAGAATATCGCGAATTTCTTCAAGAAGGATGGCTTCGTCAGATTTTACTATAGCAGGAGTATCTTCCGGCTTGGCCTCTTCCTTTTTCTTGAATTTTTCAAAGAGTCTGATAACGACAAAGATACAGAAAGCAACGATAATGAAATCTACAACGCTCTGAATAAAACTGCCGTATTTGATTTCTGTTTCGCCGATTTTTACAGACAAACCTGCAAAGTCGAGTTTACCGAGTGCAAGGCCGATAAGAGGCATAACAATGTCGTTTACAAGACTTGTTACGATTTTTCCAAAAGCACCGCCGATGATAACGCCGACTGCCATGTCCACTACATTTCCGCGTGAAATAAACTTTTTAAATGCTCCAAGTTCCTTGCCTGCAGCACCAAGACCATCTTTTATAAATGCCATTTTTCCTCCACATCCCTGTCCGGGATTATTTATATTATAGCATAACTAGCCGCTTATATCCGAATCAAATTGAATCTGTACACTGTAATCAGGGTACATTTTTGCAATGCGTTCGTTTACTTCCGCGTAAGTCTTTCTCATATCCTTTGCATCAAATGAAATTACGATGTCAAAGCGGATTTTCTTTTCTTCAACATCAGCGTAAAATCCGTGGATTTCCAGGACGTCACGGTATTCATTCATCACCTTGAGGATTTCGAGATTGATTTTTGAAGCCTCGTCCCCGGAAGTATTAACCGAGTAAATTCCAACCGCAGAAAGTGAAATTCCATGAACTTTAGAAACGGTTTCCGAGATTTTACGTGCAAGAACATCAACCTGTTTTGCAGTATATGTATCAGGAATTTCTATATGAAGGGAACCAGTGTACTTTCCGATTCCGTAGTTATTCAAAAATACATCGTAAACGCCTGCAATATCCGGGCTTACGCTCATTACAGTCTTCTTAAGGTCGTGAATCGTCTGTGCGTCAACGCGTTCGCCGAGAATTTTATTGAGGGTTGTTTTTAAGATTTCTGCACCGCTTTTGATAATCAGGGCCGAAATCATTATTCCAAGGAATGCTTCGATTGATTTTCCAGAGTAAATAAAAACAAAGGCCGCAACAACTGTCGAAAATGAAACGATTGAATCAAAAAGTGCGTCTGTTCCGCTGGCAACCAGCGAGTCAGACTCTGCTTTTTTACCGGCACTGCGGAAGAAAAGTCCGAGGAAGATTTTTACAAAAACAGTTCCGAACAAAATTGCGATGCTCACGGTTTCGTATTCGGGAGTTGACGGATTCATTACTTTTTTTACGGATTCAATCAAAGCCGTAATACCCGTATACAGAATTACGATACCGATCAAAGTTGAAGCAACGTATTCTGCCCGCCCGTGTCCGTAAGGATGGTCCTTGTCGGCAGGTTTTGAAGCATATCTGGTACCGATAATTGTAATTACGGAAGAAAGCGCGTCAGTAAGATTGTTTACACTGTCCAGTACAATTGCGATCGAATGCGAAAAAAAGCCGATAACTGCCTTTACGGCAGCGAGAAGTACATTGGCAGCAATTCCTGTCGAGCTGACACGAATGATAGTTTTTTCTCTTGAATTTTGCATAAGAAAACTCCGGTGTACACAAAAAAAATGCACAGTGCGGTAACACCGTGCATTCATTTATTTTACGATTATTTTATTGTAAGCGCAATGCTTATTTTAAGTTAATCATACTTTTGTCGTAATCTGAAGGCGGCAGGTAGCCCATCAGATTCATCAGTGTTGCAGGCCATGAACTGATTCCAAGTCCGCTGTTGAGGGTTGTGTTATCATACTCGCCCTTGTATTCAGGGTCGTAGATAATTCCCGGAACAGGGTTGAGGGAGTGGCTTGTTTTTGCCTTTGGCTCTCCGTCTGCATCTTTCTTTACGCTGCCGTCTTTTGCGTGCTCATACATGTCGTCTGAGTTTCCGTGGTCAGCTGTAAGACAGAGGATACCGCCGGCTTCTTCAATTGCTGCCTTGAGGCGTCCGAGCTGAAGGTCCATGCCTTCCATTGAACATACAACGGCGTTGAATACACCTGTGTGTCCAACCATATCTCCGTTCGGATAATTAAGGCGGATGTGGTCATACTTACCGCTCTTGATTGCTTCGATTACCTTGTCTGTAATTTCGGCACACTTCATCCATGGGCGCTGTTCAAATGGAACTACATCTGACGGAACTTCGATGTAATCTTCGAGTTTTTCGTCAAATTTTCCCTGTTTGTTTCCATTGAAGAAGTATGTTACGTGTCCGTATTTCTGAGTTTCAGAAATTGCAAGGAGTTTAACGCCTGTTTTTGTAAGGTATTCACCCATTGTGCGGTCAATGCTCGGCGGATTTACAAGGTACTGTGCCGGAACATGGGCGTCTCCGTCATATTCCATCATACCTGCGTATTCAACTGAAGGAACACGCTTACGGTCAAAGGCAAGTTTTTCTGAAGCAGGAGCTTCAAAGGCCTTTGTAATTTCGAGGGCGCGGTCTCCACGGAAGTTAAAGTAAATTACGCTGTCGCCGTCGTTGATTGTTCCAACCGGTTTTCCGCCTTCAGCAATTACAAATTCATGCATATCCTGATCCAGGAGCCCCGGAACTTCAGAGCGGTATGTTTCGATTGCCTTTGTTGCGCTTTCAAACTGGCGTCCTTCGCCGAGAACATGTGCATACCAGCCGCGTTCTACCATGCTCCAGTCAGCATTATAGCGGTCCATTGTAAGATACATGCGTCCGCCGCCGGAAGCAATTCTGTAATCACAGCCTGCAAATCCTGCAAGGAATTCTTCGAGCGGAGTAATATAGTTGAGGGCCGATGTCGGATCTACGTCACGGCCGTCGAGCAGTGCGTGTACGCGGAGTTTTTTTACGCCGTCCTTATTTGCCTGGGTAATCATTGCCTTTAAGTGGTCGATGTGGGCATGTACGTTACCGTCAGAAACAAGTCCGATAAAGTGCAGTGTTGAATTTTTATCGTTTACGTTTTTAATGAGTTTCTGCCATGTAGCAGCCTTGAACATAGACCCGTTTGCAATTGATTCTCCTACGAGTTTTGCGCCCTGTGCAAAAACGCGGCCACAGCCCATCGCATTGTGTCCAACCTCGCTGTTTCCCATGTCGTCATCAGTCGGAAGACCAACTGCAGTTCCATGAGCCTTAAGTTTTGTATGCGGACAATTTGCCGTAAACCAGTCAAGATATTTCATTCTGGATGCCTTTACAGCATCTCCATCTTCATATTTGCCGTATCCTACTCCGTCCATAATAACGAGAACAACAGGACCACGGCGGCCTTTCCAGTTCGGATTTTTTTCCAGAACATGCATTGTATCAGCCATATAACACCTCAAATCAATGATTTTTTTTGATTAGAAAAAGAATTCAAATCTCAGCCGCACTGTTAGCAGGCGGCAACACTATCGTAATTCACTATAATAAAAAAACGCCTTTTTTACAATCAATCACGAATAAAATTCAGTCTTTACAAGTTCAAAAATTTCCCTGTCGTGGTTATCGAATTCAACCTTTTCGGCGGGGCAGAAATTCAACCTGACGCTTTCTCCGTCTTCTTCAAAAAACGGCATGTAAGCCTGGCAGTTCTTTTCAAAATAAAGCCACATCATCAGATAAATGAACTGGCCGCCATCAGTGTAACTTGCCTTCTGGGATAAAGGTGATTTTATTACAACCTGCGAAACAAAGGTCTGTTCGTCTGACTTTTCTTTTGCAAGCTCCTGGATTCCTGCATACAATTCGTAGGCTTTGAGCAGAAGCTGTTCGTCCCGGTCTATCGACTGCGCGCGTGAACTGTCTTTTCCGAGGGCTTCGAACGGGGAACGGTAAATTTTATAGGTTTGAACAACGCTCATCTTAAACCGCTCGCCACTTTCTCGGATCTGCTGCTGAAGTCGCTGGTCTGCCGTCGGTGTGGTTACGCGGTGAGTTTTTCCGGATTTT
>JAEENG010000013.1 GCA_016283615.1 Treponema sp. | reverse complement strand
ACAAGTACGGAAAGCTGGTTCGGCATGACTTACCCAGAAGACAAACAGGTTGTAAAAGACGAAATTGCAAAGAAAATTGCATCCGGCTATTACCCTGAAAAACTCTGGGAAAACTAAAGGGACAGTCCGGAAAAGACAATGATTAAACTTACTCCTGTCCGCTCAGAAAAAGTCTGGGGGTATGAAGACTGGATTGCTTCTACACACCCGGACGGAGCACAAAAAGAATTTATTGAACTCGTAAAAGACTATCCTCTTCTTGTAAAAATAATTCAGGCAAATGATACCCTTTCGGTGCAGGTTCATCCAAATGATGAGACTGCCGCAAAACTTGAAGGGCCGGACGCTGTGGGAAAAACTGAATGCTGGTTTGTTCTGGACGCAGCTCCTGATGCAAGACTTATCAGCGGTCTCAATGATAATTATTCAAAAGAACAGATGGCTGACGCGATTGCACAGGGCAAAACAGAAAGTTTATTGAATTCAATCAGTGTAAAAAAAGGCGATTTTATCTTTATCCCCGCAGGCACCGTTCACGCAATCGGCGGCGGATTAAGACTTCTGGAAGTTCAGCAGAACTGCAATATTACCTATCGTCTTTATGACTGGGGCCGTCCGCGAGAAATTCACGTAGAAAAGGCTTTAACTTCTATTGTTGAATCAGGCAAAAACGTTAAGACAGAGACTTCCGCAGCGCCTTTGACTGATTTTAGCTGTGAGTATTTTGAACTGCACAAAAAGGACGTAAAGGGCGGCTATTCCTACATCAATCTTGATAAAGACAAGGTTCAGTTACTTTACATAAACTCAGGCAATCCTGTTCTACACGCCGTAAACCAGAAAACGCAGAAAAGTACTTCTATAATTGCAAAAGCAGAAGAGATTTATGCAGTTCCATACGGTGAAAAAATCACCGTTGAAGGAACTGCGTCTGTAATAAAAATTATTCCGCGCCGTTAACCGCTTTGTTTCCTACCGCTTCCTTTACTTTCTGGACGCTGGCAACAAGTTCCTGAATCTGATCAAAAACGTCATCAAAATTCAAATAATAAGTAACTATTGTTCCATTCTTTTTTGTGGTAACCATACCGCTGTCCTTCAACACCTTAAGATGATAAGAAATTGCAGGTTTTGAAAGGCGACGCTTTCCTGCAAGGTCTGCCATGGTCAGCCCGTCAGGATGAAGAGCCAGCTGTACCAAAAGATGCTGGCGGTACTGGTCGCCCAGTGCAAGAAAAAAAGGTGAACACTGGTCAAAAAGGTTAATTGCTTTTTCAAGGTTCTCTTTAACTTCGGGATTGTCCTTCGTAATTGAATTATCAATCATTTAAATAATACTCCCTGCCCCTTCTGGAACGTCTTGCCGCAAAATTTCCGTTGATTCGATTTTAACAGAAAATTTATTGACAAATCAATTTACCCTGGTTATATTTAATTTATTAAGGGTTTAATTTCTTAAACCTTTAATAAATTAAAACAATAGCGGAAAATTTGCAACTATTTTTCGCATAAAAATATCGGGAGTAAGTTATGTTAAGAAAAATGCTTAAACATTCAAAGCTCATTGTAGCAGTAAGTATCGCTTTAACCGCTTTCTTTGCCTGGCAGCTGCGGGGCGTAGAAATCGAAAACACCGTACGCCTCTACATGCCGCACGACAGCGATTCTTACAGGACTCTTCTCAAAACTGAAGAAGATTTTGGAAGCATGATTGTAATGGGAATCTCTCTGGAAACTGATGAAGACTCCATCATTACACCGGAAAATCTTGCTGTAATCCAGAAAATCACTGATTCAATTGAACCTCTCAAGTACATTGATAAAGTTCAGTCGATTACAAACATTGACTATGTCTCTGCAAAAGACGGAGCCCTCAGTGCAGAAAGCCTCCTGGGCCAGGAATACACAGGTTCAAAGGAAGATATGGCCGGCATAAAAGAAAGACTTTATAGCTGGCAGGAAATGTACAACAGGGTAATCATCACTGACGACGAAAAAGCAACTCAGATTATGATTATTCTCGAACCTCATGATGAAAACGGAAATCCTTTGAGCGCAGGCGCACAGACTGCCGTTCTGCACCAGATGAAAGATATTACAGAAGAAATCGCAAAAGACAGCGGTCTCGAAATCCGTTACTTTGGTGACCCGGTTCTTACCGACGACGCTAAAAGTTACATGATCCGCGACCTTATGGTTTTGATTCCATTTGTAATTTTGATCGTTCTTCTTTCCCTGTATTTCTCATTCCATTCTTGGGCAGGAACACTGCTTCCTCTGATTACGGTTTTAATGAGTACAATCTGGTCATGCGGCCTCATGGCAATGCTGAACATCACCTTTACAATCGTAGCGAGCGTAATTCCTGTTACTTTGATTGCCTGCGGTTCAGCTTACGGAATCCATGTTCTGACCCACTACTACATCGCCCTTGAAAAAACAGAAGGCGAACTTACAGAAGAAAAGCACGAAGACGCAATCATGTTCGGACTTAAGGACGTGTGGGTTGCAGTTCTCCTTGCGGCAGTTACTACAATCGCAGGATTTATCTCCAACGTTACAAGCCCGATTCAGCCGCTGCGCTCGTTCTCAGTATTCAGCGCTTCAGGTGTTGCATTTGCCCTGCTTTTGTCAGTAACCCTTATTCCGGCAATGCTCTATCTTACACCGCTTTCCAAGGCAGGAAAACGCGCAGCAAAGAAACTTCATCTGTCTCAGAAAATCCGTGCAAAGATTGAACGCGAACTTGCACGCCGCGGAGGACGTACCGGAGAAGAAGCAAATGCCGATACTCTGTACAAACTCTATTACTTCTTTGGCGGAACTACACCACGCCTCTTTGTTTACATTCTTCTGATTTTGGGCTTGTCTGTTGCAGGCATTAAAAAGGTTGCAGTTGATACAGCTCTTGTAAACTACTTTCCTCCTAACAGCCAGTTCAGGCAGGATATCGCCTACGTTGATGAAAAACTTGCAGGCACAAACGGAATGTACTTTATTGTTGAAGGAACTTCACCCCTCAAACAGGCAGTTGAAGCAATGCAGGCTGATGTAGAAAAGACCAGATACAGCAAGGTTTTGAATGCACTCAATTCCCTTCCTCTCCAAACTGCAGCTTCTGTTGAATCAGACAGTACTGCCGCAGAAGAAACTGCTGAAGACTGGGGCGATTTTGATTTTACAGATACCGCAGATTCAAATTCTGATCAGACAGCACAGGCAGATAATGACTGGGGCGACTTTGATTTTGGAGAAGAATCAGCAGAAACCGCAGAAGAATCTTCAAAATACGACCTTAATACGCTTCAGGGCGCAGTTGATAACCTCAGGGAAATCTGTTCAACAAAGGCCGGAAAGCAGGCACTTCTGGACGGATACAACGCTCTGACAATCGCTGTAAACAAAGACTTTAAGGGTTGCATGACAAATCCTGAAATTTTAAAGGCTGTAGACGGCATGAACGAATACCTGCTTGCAAAATACAACGGAATCGGTAAACTCGTTTCATTTACAACTTTTATCAAACGTATCAACCAGGTAATGAACGCACCTGCAGTTAACGACAACAGGCCTCTTACAACAGAACAGGCAATCAAAATGCTCAACGACGCTTACACACTTGCAGGCGGCAAAAATGCGGACGTAAACGATATCGTAGTTCAACTTGAAAAATCGCTTAACTATAACGGAGCTGCCTACAACGAAATTCCTTATGATGCAGAAAAGTATCCGGTTGCCAGCCGCGAGGAACTTTCTAACCTCATTACACAGTACCTCTACCTTTTGAGCAGTGACTCAATTGAACAGTTTGCAGACGACATGACAAACCCGAGTTCTATCCGCACCCAGGTTCAGCTCAGAACCCACAGTTCAGAAGACACTGGTGTCATTATCGCAGATGCCGCCAAGTATGCGGAGGATCACTTCCCTGAAGGATATACATTCAAGGCAACCGGTAACGGAGAGATGGAACACACCATGACACGAATGGTTGTTTCAAGTCAGCTTACAAGTATTATCTTCTCTCTTGTAATGGTATTCCTTATCATTTCCCTTTCATTCAAGTCCGGATGGGCCGGCCTGATTGGTGCAATTCCTCTGGGACTTACAATCATGCTCAACTTTATGGTTATGGGATTTGCAGGAATCCGCCTTGACCTTGTAACAAGTATTGTTTCTTCTGTTGCAATCGGTGTTGGTATCGACTACACGATTCACTTTATGGAAACCTACCGCGCACTTCGCATGCAGAGCAGCGACCTTGAAGCAATCACAAAAGAAACATTCAAGACTTCGGGCAAGGGCATTATTACGAACGCAATTGCAGTAGGTCTGGGATTTGTCGTGCTGCTTTTGTCAAAGTTCATCATTCTTCGTTACATCGGTGTACTTGTAGCAATCGTAATGTTTACAAGTTCAGCACTGGCAATGACAATCATTCCGGGCGTGCTCAACACCTTTGACCCTAAATTTATGTGGTCAAAAGAACAGCGCGCAGAATATGATGCAAAATTAAACCGCTAACGCGGAGTTTATATATAACTTTATTAAGGAGACCAACATGAAAAAAATTCAGAATCTTATCGCAGCAACACTTATGATTATGACAGGCTTTTCTGCCTTCGCTCTGGACGGAAAAGAAATTATGGAAAAGGTTTACGACCGTGAGAAACCGGAGTTTACCAAGGCCGCTGTTGAACTTACACTGACAGCAAAGAACGGGGCAAAAGAAGTTCGCCACGTAGGTGAATACGGCCGGGACAAAAACGGAACTTCAGACATCGTAATGGTATTCCTTTCACCTGCTTCCGTTAAGAACACACGCTTCCTCCAGAAACAGAACAAGGGCGCAGAAGATGACAAATGGATTTATCTCCCAAGCCTCCGCACAACCCGCCGTGTAGCTTCAAGCGATGGTGACAAGCCGTTCGTAGGAACTGACTTTAGTTATGATGATATGAGTACACGCAAGGTTGAAGAAGATACACACGAATATCTTAAAGACGAAAAACACGCAAACTTTGACTGCTACGTTGTAAAATCAACTCCAAAAGACAACAAGAGCCAGTACCTTTACAGAATCAGCTGGGTAGATAAAGATTCAATGCTCCCTGTTTTCATCGAAATGTACGACAAAAAAGGCAAGCTTTTAAAGACAAGTGAAGTTACAAAACTTGAAAAGAAACAGGGCAACAGGCTTTACAATGTGCCGATGGAAGAAGTCATGACAAACGTTCAGACCGGTCATTCAACTACCCTCAAAATGAAGAGTATTGAAATCGACAAGCCTCTCGCTGACGGTTATTTTACTCCTAACTTCCTCGAAACAGGACGTCTGTAGAAAAACTTATTCACAAACCTTAATCGCCGACAGAATCTTTTCTATCTGGGCGATTAAGTCTTTTACTTCTTTAGCACGATCAAGAATATGCAGGCGGTAGAATATTTGAGTTCCGATTTTAAGGGGCTCAATGATACCGCTTGTTTTTAAAATCTTAAGGTGGTGAGAAACTGCCGGACGCGACAGATGCGTCAAACGGGTCAAATCCGCAACGCTCAAACTCTTTTCATTAATCGTTGCTTCTGCCAGATCAAGAATTAATTTTTGCCTTATCGGATCGCCGAGCGCAATAAACACCGGCGAACAGTCTTCAAACAGGCTGGTCGCTTTTTCAAATTCTGCCTTATCGATCATTTTGCCTGTCCAGAAGCAGCAATAGTATCTAGGGCAAGCTTAATCATATTTGTAAATGTAGTCTGGCGTTCTTCTGCGGTAGTCTGTCCGCCGAGAAGAATGTGGTCGCTTACAGTCATAATTGCAAGGGCCCTGCGTTTGTATTCGGCGGCAAGTGTAAAGAGTTCGGCACTTTCCATTTCGATTCCGAGGACTCCGTACTCTGCCCATTTTTTCCAGTTATCATTTTTGTCATAGAAAAAGTCGCTTGATGCAACGGAACCAACCTTGTAACGGATGTCCATTTTTTGTGCGATTGAATCAGCGGTCTTTACAAGTTCAAAACTGGCTGTAGGTGCAAAGTGCATGTTGCCGAACCTCTGATTCAACAAACTTGAATCTGAACATGCTGAATTTACAATAATCGTGTCCCGAAGTTTTGTGTCCGCATTAACGGCGCCGCAGGTTCCGACACGGATTGCAGTCTGCACGTTGTAGAATTTAAAAAGTTCTGTGGCGTAAATTGAAAGGGAAGGCTGCCCCATTCCGGTGCCCTGTACGCTGATTTTTTTGCCTTTGTATGTACCGGTAAAACCGTACATCCCGCGAACTTCGTTATAACAAACCGGATTTTCCAGAAAGTTTTCTGCAATAAACTTTGCTCTAAGCGGATCCCCGGGAAGAAGTATACTGTCTGCGATTGCTCCCTCTGGAGCGTTAATATGTGTACTCATATAAACAGTATATCATAAGAAAGGATTTTTAGGAAAAGATTTTTTGCCGGGATTAAAACCTTATACACTGCGGACGCGAGGCTAGAAGGAAAAAAAGCCCACCCTTCCGCAGCGAAGCGTGAAGTGTACCCCAAATTTTGTACACTTTAACAGGTGGGCAAAAGGGACTTGGTTCTGAATTGAACAGGACTGAGTCCTTTTAATTTTAACTTAATCCGCCTGGTATTATAATAATCA
>JAEENG010000099.1 GCA_016283615.1 Treponema sp. | reverse complement strand
CAATGCTTTTAATATCTGAATGGTCTTTTACATAAACCCTTACAGTTTTGTCTCCTGTTTCCGGATCTGGCGTAAGGTCCTTTGTTTCAATTAAAGTTTCTTTACCGTTACTGTCGCGTACATAAAAGTCTGCCCGGCCTTCAATCGGTGTAAGCGGCTCGGCTGGAACCGGTGGAAGGGAAGTTTCGCTCAGTTCGTTTAAAACTGTTACGTCTTCGTAAGTTGCCTGACCGGCTCCGTCGAGTTCCGGGCGGGTAGTGCGGAGTCTGTTTAATTCTTCTGTGATGTCTTCTACTTCAAAAGTGTAATAATTGAATTCGATTACGTTGTTCTGTTCTTTAGTAAAATCTTCCGGAACTTCAACTTCAAATCCGCTTCGGGGAGGCATTATGTAACGGTTTTCTTCTGCGTCCCATTCAATCTGGCGGTTTGTGAATTCAGGCATGCCGTTCTGTTCAACAGCAGGAACAGGAAATTCAAGTTCCGGAGCTGCAAGTTCTGCCTGCTCAGTTGCAAATTCCTGCAAATCTGCCTTTGTTTTTTGAATCATGCCGTGATTGATTGCAAAGGTCAGTGCGTCGTCCTTAAAAATAAGATTGTTTCCGTCGCCTGTTTTGAGGGATTCGATTAAAAGTGACTGTTTATCGTTTGAAACACCTACAATGCTTGCCTTGACTGTGTTTACACCGCGTTTATTGAGTGAATTTACAAAATCGCTGAGCTTTCCGCCTTTCCAGTTGAATGTAATTGTCTTTTCATTTACCTGAAAAGTGTACTTTCCCTGTGGAATTGTAAAATCCTTTTCCAGGTCTCCTGACAAAAATCTGTCTGCCGTTGCCGGTTTAATTACGTCAATTTTGATTGAACCGTACGCAGCTTCACGACCTGCTGTCGCTGTAATTGCATTTTCTTCTGTACTGGAAGCAAGTTTGTTGTTGAAAGGATTTTCAAAAGAGTAGAGTGTTTTTGTATTAGTGCGGAGCGAACTCATTTTCTGGTTCAATCCGTTCCATGCGTTACGCTGGTCTTTGTACCTGTCGAGCGACTCCTGTTCCCTTGTAAGCGGGAGCCGCTCCTTTTTCATCAATGCTTCAATATAATCGTTTGTCTTATATTTATCACTGACGCCAGGTATTGATATATCAGCCATAATTATTCTTCCATTTCCCGTCGAATTTAGATCATTTCATCAAATAAAAGTCCAATTGCCTTACGGATACGAACTTTCATTCTCTGAATGTCCTGGGAAGGAATCTCCTTAATTACTTTATCGGTCGAAGGATCGACGATTGTTACAACAACCTGGTTCAATTCTTGATTAACATTAAACTGAACCTTGCGACCATTTACGACGTCAGAAAGCTTTTGGAGCTGGCGGACATCTTCTTGAAGTTGGGCATTATTGTTGGTAATGTTCTGTACCACTTGTGCAGCGTCAGCCATAGGTACATTCATTTCCTGCGAAACAGGTGCCGAATGCGCGGCTGTAGCTGTTGCTGCGGAGTTGTTTAAGCGGCCATCCATTGCCATGCTTTGCCCGAGTGAACTGATAGTCATAGGGCTTTTCCTCCTGAAAAAAACAAGTAGAAGGGGGGCGCACCCCTTCCGCTTTTTCGCCTTTTATACAAAAGACAACATCCAGAAGTCTCTTATAACTAAAAGGCGGCTAATTATCTGAGCAATGCAAGTACGTTCTGTGACTGGCTGTTAGCCTGTGCAAGCATTGCAGTACCAGACTGTGTAAGAATCTGGTTCTTTGTGTATTCAACCATTTCAGAAGCCATATCTGTATCACGGATACGAGATTCAGCAGCCTGAAGGTTTTCAGCAGCTACGCCTACGCCATTTGATGCCATTTCAAAGCGGTTCTGGTATGCACCGAGATCTGCACGCTGTTTTGATACTGTCAAAAGTGCGTTGTCGATTGATGCGATAGCCATGTTAGCCTTGTCCGGTGAATCAATGCTGATCTGTTCATCAGATCCCTGAGCTCCCTTAAGACCAAGAGCCTGAGCTGTCATAGTGCCGATATATACACGTTCGTTCTGGTCAACATTTGCACCAATCTGGAACTGCATGATGCGTGTTCCTGTTTCTTTTGCAAATGCACCTGTAAGCATATTCATGCCGTTGAACTGAGCCTGTGAAGCGATTCTGTCTACTTCTGATACAAGCTGTGATACTTCAACCTGAATCTGCATACGGTCTTCATCTGAGTAGATACCGTTTGACGACTGAACTGCAAGTTCACGGATTCTCTGAAGAATGTCTGTTGTTTCTCCAAGATATCCTTCTGTAGACTGAATGAAAGAAACACCATTCTGAATGTTTCTGTTAGCCTGATTCAATCCGCGGATCTGGCTGCGCATCTTTTCAGATACTGCAAGTCCAGAAGCGTCATCGCCTGCGCGGTTGATGCGCTGACCTGAACTGAGTTTTTCGATGTTGTTCTGCAGCTGGTCGCTTGAAACGCCCAGTGTGCGGTTTGAGTACATCGAACTCATGTTGTGATTAATAACCATAATTATGCCCTCCATGAATTTAAGAACTTCAGCATCGTGCTGTAAGTCCTGCTTTTGTACGGGCTGCAGGCGGTTTTTGCGCCCCCACCACGCAGATTTAGACCCTTTCAGCAGGAATCGTTGTTTGTGCCCCTTGTATGCACATGACAACCATTTTTGCTGTCACAAAAGCCATAGAAAGCTAATTTCAAAGATCGATGGCATTCCTAAATAAAATGCCAAAAGTTATCGAACCAGCATAATTACTTATGCAATCACACGGTTCTGGTATAGTAACTACATTAATTGTAAGTGATGTTTTTCGGATTTAAAATAGAGTAGGCCAGAGAAACACCGCTTATTTACGGATAGCAGAATATGAATTCAACTACCCGTAAATATATTATACAGCACTATCTAAGCAAAGACAAGACAGTTTGTGACTGTGAATTTGCCTGAGCGAGCATTGCTGTTCCAGCCTGTGTGAGTACCTGGTTCTTTGTAAATTCAACCATCTGTGCTGCCATGTCTGTATCACGGATGCGTGATTCAGATGCCTGCATGTTTTCGGCTGATACATCGAGACCACGAACTGCATATTCCATGCGGTTCTGGTAACCACCAAGGTCGGCGCGCTGCTTGTTAATCTTTTTAAGAGCTTCGTCGATAGTACCGATTGCGCGGTTGGCCAAATCAGGAGCTGCCAGGCTCATAACGTTCTCTGTACCGATTTCGCGGATACCGAGAGCTTCAGCTGTCATAGTTCCGATGAATACAGACATACGCTGATCCATGTTGGCACCGATGTGGAACCACATAGAACCTGTAACTGTATTTTCGCCTGTAGCCTGTGCAAAACGTCCAGTGAGCATGTTCATGCCGTTGAACTGTGCAGCAGAAGCGATGCGGTCTACTTCAGCAACGAGCTGTGATACTTCAACCTGAATCTGCATACGGTCTTCATCAGAGTAGATACCGTTTGATGACTGAACTGCAAGTTCACGAATGCGCTGCATGATATCTGTTGTTTCCTGGAGATAGCCTTCTGCTACCTGGATGAAGCTGATACCATTCTGAGCATTTGTAGATGCCTGGTTCAAGCCGCGGATCTGGCTGCGCATCTTTTCTGATACTGCCAATCCTGAAGCGTCATCACCTGCGCGGTTGATTTTTTCGCCTGATGAAAGTTTTTCCATGTCTTTTGTAAGACCCAGATTTGTTACTCCAAGCTGTCTGTTAGAGTAAAGAGCTGACATGTTGTGGTTAATGACCATAGTGTTTTCCTCCGTGGAAATGTCAGACTAAAATCCTTTTTAGTCTGTTGTAAAAGGAAACTTCTGCATTACAAGGCTACATCCATTTCCTTTTACATTGATTCACTTGAACGGGCAGCTTCTACGAAGTTTTACCCGCTCATAGTTCATCTTTTTCACTATCGGCATTACCTTAGCGGAACTTTAATATTTTTTTAGATTTTTTTTTAATTTTTTTTAAATTTGTTTGTTGAGTCCTATTGCGTCTTGATCCGGCGTAAAAAACTTACAATGTTTGCAACTGCCTTTCCGCGGTGAGAGATTTTATTCTTTTCTTCTGCACTGATTTCTGCGACCGTTTTACCGTATTCAGGAAGGAATACGATTGGATCATAGCCAAAGCCGCCGCTTCCTGCCTGTTTTGAAATATCATCAATCAACTGACCTTCAAAGGTTTCCTGGCTGATGATAAATCTTTCCTTAGCATAATACAAAACCATTGCACACACGTAACGGCATGAGCGGTCCGGATTTTCTGAATCATTTGTCTGCTGAATCAAAAATCTGTTCTGCTCGTCCTGGCTGATTTTTTTACCGTCAGGCCGTCCCTGCATATACTCAGGTCCGGCGTAGCGCGAAGAGTAGATGCCGGGTGCCCCGTCAAGTGCGTCAACACAGATTCCTGAGTCGTCTGCAATTACAGGCTCTTTTACAAGCTCGTAAAGTGCCTTGGCTTTTATCATTGAGTTTTCATAAAAAGATTTGCCTGTCTCGTCCGGATCAAATTCAATTCCGAGATCTGACGGAATCAAAACTTCGTAGTCCGGTAAAAGTTCCTGCATTTCTTTCTGCTTGTGTTTGTTTGAACTTGCTAAAAATATTCTCATAGATAAAAATATACTGGAATTCAATTTGTCTTACAATCAAGGCTGTTTTTCTCCGTCATCACCGGCGTTTTTCTTTATTTTGGGTTTATTGATAAAGGGCCAGAAATTCTGTTTGAGCCGGATGACGCTCAGATAATAAGAAACTGTTTTCTGGGCAAGGCCTGTCTCGCGGCTTATCAGGGCGTAACTTGGAGAAGTTGAACAGCTTTTTACAAGAAGTGCGTTGTTTTTCTTCCACGCTTCGTAATGTTTTTCCATTTTGCTCTTTGTTGTTTCGTAACAGAGTGTGCCTTCTTCAAGCCTTTCAAGTTCCCTTTCGTATTTGTTTTTAAAATAGAATGCGCGGTTACGTCTTTTAATCAAAAGCTCGCGTTTGTTCATTTTGTTCCGGGTTGAATCCCTGATTTCGTTTAATTCAGCAATAAACTTATCTCTGTCAACTTCCAGAAAATCAGCAATTTTCTGAATCAGGCTGTCCGTAAGATTATTGCATTCGTGGAGGGCGAGCAGTTTTACGCGTCTTTTAATCCGTTCAAGAGTATAATCATTTGATTTACCGGTTGTCTTATTGAGCGGGGATGCAGTTTCAAATTCTTCCGGAAAATCAAATTCACAAGTAAAATCGTCTTCCCTTATTGCCATGATTGAATCAAGACTGTTTGTGCCTGCGTAGGTTCTGAGTTTTTTTCTTAAAAATCCGGGAAGTGATTTTAGAACACCGGTTTTTACATAAGAGATAAACGGTACATCTCCGTCCTTGTAGCGCAGAATCATTTTTGCAAAACGATCGCGGGTGTAAAGCAAAAAATCGCTTACATCGTCGGCACTTAAGGTTACCAGCCCGAATAAGCGCGGATTTTGATAGAGCAAAACCCAGAGTTTGTCGGACGCCTGTTCCAAAGAGAGCTTTCCGTTTTTGTAATCGTGTGGAAGTGAATTGATTTGTTTAATGACCATTTTTATTCCTGCCTTTGTTAAATTGCCCGGAAAGGGACAATCCTCAAAAGCAAGAGTCGTGCCAGGTGGTAAAAACGGCCTCAATCAGGGGGGTTTATTGAACTTTT
>JAEENG010000098.1 GCA_016283615.1 Treponema sp. | reverse complement strand
CGGTGGTCAGCGGCAAAAGCTTGCATTGGCCCGTTCTCTTTATAAACAGGCCCCTGTTGTAATTCTCGATGAACCGACCGCCGCCCTGGATGCTCTTGCAGAAAGCCGCATGTATCAGGATTTTGATAAACTGATTGGCGGAAAGACCTCGGTTTATATTTCCCATAGATTAAGCTCAACGCGCTTTTGTAATAACGTTGCAATGTTTAAGGACGGCCGCCTCATAGAATACGGCACCCACGACTCTCTTATGCAGCAGGGCGGGGAGTATGCAAAAATGTTTGAGGTTCAGGCGCAGTATTATGTAGCAGAGGAGGCACAGCATGAGTAGTCAGATTTTTGCAGATAACAAAGAAAAACTGCCTGTGAAGCGTGTAATCTTCTTTATGCTGAAAACTGCAGCCCGCGAAAAGCCTATGCTGTTTTTTGTGTATTTTCTGCGTTTTATCCGCGAGCTTATAAACCGCGCGCAGATGATTATTCTCCCAAAACTTCTGATTGATGAACTCGTTGCAGTTTATAATGGAGCGGAACTTTCAGAACATCTGAAAATTGCCGCAGTCTATGCCGGTATCACCGTCTGCTGTCAGATGCTCTCAAATATTTTGAACAGTATTGCAACCAGAATCATAGATGTTTACCGCGAATACTTTAATCAGTATTTCCAGCTGCAGACAAATGATTTTTCAATGACAATCGACTTTGAGCAGACTGAAGATCCCGAAGCGCTGAATCAGTTGAAAAAAGCAAAGGAAGGAATGACCTGGTACAGCGGAAACGTAATCGGTATCCTCGATAACTTTTTTATGATTGTAAACAACATAGTCGTGCTCTGCGGTGTAATTACAGTAATAGCCGTCACTTCTCCGGTTCTTATTCCGATTCAGATTGTACTTGTAGGAATCATTGCGATTTTTAATAAAAAGAGCCGCGAAATAGAAATCAAAAGTTTTCAGAAACTTTCAAAGGTAAACCGAGTTTTTGATTATCTGCTTTTTAATCTGAGTGAGTTCAGATATGGCAAGGATATACGCCTTTACGAAAGTGCCGGCATGTTCCATGAGATTTGCGATTATCACATTGGAGAAATGTATAAGGTCTGGAAGTACCAGGCAGAAGGCGGCAAAAAACAGCAGTACGGAATCGACACAGTGGGTGCCATCGGAACCTTCATTCAGTATGCGTATATCGGACTGCGCGCGCTGAAGGGCCTTCTTTCAATTGGTGATTTTACAATGTGTATTTCCGCCGCAGACAGCTTCAATGGCTGCTGCCAGAATATTGTGCGGGGAGGGCAGGAGGTAATTAAGCGCGTAAGCTATGCCAATGAGTACCTCAAGTTCTTAGAGTATCCTCCTGCAATTTCAAAAGGAACTCTGCCGGTTGTAGATAAGGCCGATCACGAAATTGAATTCCGCAATGTAAGTTTCAAATATCCTCGTGCAGAAAAATATGTTCTCAAAAATGTAAACCTCAAGATTCCAGCCGGTCAGCATCTCGCTCTTGTCGGATTAAACGGAGCGGGTAAAACAACTTTGATAAAACTTCTCTGCCGTCTTTATGATGTAACTGATGGTGAGATTCTCATAGATGGAATAAATATCAAAGATTATGATGAAGATGAATACCGCAGACTCTTTGCCGTAGTTTTCCAGGACTTCAGATTATTTGCGTTTACTCTCGAAGAAAATATTGCGTTCACAGCTGATTCAGATAAGGCGCGGCTTAGGGAGGTTATTATGCAGGCAGGTTTAGCTGATGATGTTGAAAAGCTCCCGCACAAGGAACAGACCTGCCTCTGGAAAAGTTTCGACAAAGAAAACGGCGTAGAATTCTCCGGCGGCCAGCAGCAGAAAACCGCCATTGCAAGAGCACTTTATAAAAATAGCCCTGTCGTAATTCTCGATGAACCAACCGCCGCTCTAGATCCAATTGCCGAAGCAGAAATCTACTCCCGCTTCAACACCAGCCTAGCCGGCGGCAAAACGGCGATCTATATTTCTCATCGTCTTTCATCCTGCAAGTTCTGCGACTACATAGCAGTCTTCGATGAAGGCACGTTATCCGAATACGGCACTCATACAGAACTGATGAATAAGAATGGCCTGTATCACAAAATGTTCTCCACCCAGGCGGAGCAGTACATAAAATAACTTAATGACATCTTCACAGAAAAAAGTGCTCCCGTGGGAAATGGCATAGGGGTGCTCGCGAGCCAGTTTTTTGTGTAAACAATCCTGCGGTTTTTTCTTCGAAAAAATCCTCGGATTGTTTGCTATGGCTAAGCGCCAAAACTTCTCGAGGCACCTCAGTGCCTTTTCCCACTCCGCCCGTTTTTTCTGTGCCTGTCCGTGTATTTATTATGAGTTAATTCATTATTAACAAAAAATGAATATATCCCTTTATTCACAGAGTCTCAAAAATCAACAGTGAGCTTTTTTGTGTTTTTTTAATACTAAACTTACATCTATTAAAGAACTCCGACCCGGGCACCCGGAAGCGGGCGGAGTGGGAAAGGGAACAGGGCTGTCTCGAGGAGTTTTGGCGCTTAGCCATCGAAAACAATAAATCAATTTTTACACAGGAAAAATTGATTTATTGTTAACACCAAAAACTAGCTCGCTAACAGCCCTGTTCCCTTTCCCACGGGAGCCCGCTTGCGGGTGATATGAGCCGGAAAAGTCTTTGAAAAAAATGTAAAAAAAAGTTTAAAAAAACACAAAAAATAGGGTGTTGCTATTGACACTTTTTGGTGAAAGGGATATATTCATTTTCACCGTCGCAACACTGAGTTGCGGCAACGAACTAACAAAAAGTTCTTTGACAGATCAGGGAAGGAAATAACTGACTAAATAATTTTTTATGTTTTTTATATCAACGAACAAAAACATACCCGCAAGTTTCGGTTCTCGAAACTTGATTGTAAATCAATTCAGCAAATAGATAAAAGCTGGTTTGAACTGTTTATGAAGATCATTAGCCTTCGGGCTATTGAAATAATCATGGAGAGTTTGATCCTGGCTCAGAACGAACGCTGGCGGCGCGTCTTAAGCATGCAAGTCGAGCGGTAAGATTGGTGCTTGCACTAATCCTAGAGCGGC
>JAEENG010000097.1 GCA_016283615.1 Treponema sp. | reverse complement strand
CAAACGATAAACAGTCACTTTTAATCGAATCCATCAAAACAGGCGACGGAAACAATCTTATTTTTAAGGACGACGCCCTGACCTTTGCAATCAATCACGGCATGATTCAAAAAACAAAGGCAGATTTACAGGAATTTGCCACCCAGTCCGCAGAACTTGCTTCCCCGGAACTTGAATTCCCGGTTCCATCTGTTGAACAAAACGGCATGCCCGAATTCACAAACCGACAGATTGAATGGGACGAAGAAGAAAACCGCTACATCATGCCTCCCCGAAGCGGCTTTGAAGTTGAAGTTCCTGAAGAATTTACTGCAGAACAAAACAACGTAATCGAATTCAATTATTACACTTTTGAAGTAGAAGATATCACAGAAGAATTAAACAGACTCCGCACTACCCGCCCGGAACTCGACGGAGCAGGCCAGGCAACTTACGAAGACGTAACAGTTTTAAACGAACTGAGCGAAACTTCCCTTCCACCGGTTCCAGCCGAGCCGCTTACACCGATTGAAGGAAGGGCAGACTTTTATGTACGCGACAGCAACGGTAAAGAAACTTTAATCGAAACAAAGGACCTTACGGCAGATCCGGAAACAGGAGACAAAACTGTAAGGGTTTATGTAAAAGACCATTCAGATATTAAAAGCATTGTTGCCCGAAACCGCAACACGGGCGAAGCCGTAGCAGTAACAACTTTTACAGTTTACGACGCTAAAAAAAATCTTGGATACGAACCTGTTCATCCGGTTTCAAAGGCCGGAGACGCTGTTATCAAATACGAAGGAATTACAGTTAACCGCCCGACAAACAAAATCGACGATGTAGTTCCGCACGTTACGCTTAACGTAACAAACAAAACCGAAAAAACCGCAACAATCGAAATCAAACCTGACAAAGAAAGCGCAAAAGACGCATTGATTGCCTTTGTCGGAACATATAACCAGTGTATCGCCGAAATGAATATTTTGAGCGACAACAAACCCGAAATTATCAGCGAACTTGATTATCTTACCGAAGATGAACAGGAATCAGCCCGCAAAAGGCTCGGAATGTTCCAGGGGGATTTTTCTCTTTCAAACGGAAAAGCAACAATGCAGTCAATCGTTGCAGGAAGTTACCGCTGGAGCGAAAGCGCTGACATTACAATGCTCAACCAGATTGGAATCAGCACACGTGCTACGGGAGCAAGCGGAGGCTACTCTGCAAGCCAGATGCGCGGTTATCTTGAAATAAATGAAAAAAAGCTCGACGAAAGCCTTGAGTCAAATCTTGACCAGATAAAAAATATTTTTGGTTTTGACAGTGACGGAGACTTAATCGTCGACAGCGGCATCGGCTATGCTCTGGACAAACAGCTCACTTCCTGGGTACAGAACGGCGGAATTATTGCAAATAAAAACGCAACAATAAACGGCCGTATCAAGGCAAGCGAACAGAAAATTTCAAAGCTGGAAAACCAGATTGACCGCAAGGAAGCTCAGTTAAGAAATAAATACGGCCAGATGGAAGGCACATTGAACAGCCTTAATTCTCAGTCAAATACTATTTCTAACTTTGCAAATAGCGGAAAACAACAGTAAAATAAGGGTGGAGACATAAATGGAATTATTTGTTAACGGTTCAAAATTAGATATTCAGCTCGAGAACGAAAAAACTGTCGGAGACGTACTCAAAAGTTTTGAGGAACAGTCTTCAAAAGAAGGAATTGCGACAGTAAACATTATCGTTGACGGCAAAAATATAACTGCAGACCTTTTTGACCAAACTGCAAAACAGGAACTTACAGATTCAACAAAAATTGAACTTGGAGTAGTTTCAAAAGAAGCAATAAAAAATTCTTTTGAACAGCAGAAAGCAGGCGCAAAGGCACTTTCAGAAGACCTCAAGACAATTTCTGTAAAATTCCAGAGTTCAAAAGACGCAGAAGCAAACGCAATCATTGCAAACCTGGCTGACTATATCGACGGTATCTGTCACACAGCAAGCCTTTCAATGCTTTTTCCCGAAGATTTTGGTTCAATCAAAATTGACGGCAAAACATTTAACGAATTTTTTGCAGACCTTTCTTCAATTCTGCCTGATTTTGAGCAGGCAATTAAAAATAAAGACACCGTTTTAATCGGCGACCTGGCAGAATACGAAATTTCTCCTCGTCTGGATCAACTAGCCGCATCTCTGGAGAATATTTAATGAATACAGGCTCACCTCTTGCAGCAAGACTGAATCTCAATATTTTTGCGGTCTTAATTGTAGCTCTCGTAATTGCAGTTGCCCTTGCCGCATTATACTTTCTCTTTAAAAAACTCGAAGAATACAAACTTTCTCCCGAATACGCCGCAAAGCAGAAAAATCATGCAACCAGAAACAGCGAAATTCAGGATACAGCAAAGCGCGCAAACCTTAACAAGGAAGAAAAGGATGTTTTACATTCAATCTTTAAAAAACACCCCCTTCCAAACATTATTTACGCCGTAAAAGACACAGAACTGATAGAGTCTTATCTTAAGGAAGTTTTTGACGGATACAATGTAATCAATGATGAAGACGGTAAAGCCGCTTTGTTTGGACTACGTTCAAAACTTGCAAAAGCATTCGGCTCTCCACAGCCAATCAAAAACTCAAGACTTATTCCTGTAGAAACAGAATTTACCTACACTCCGTCCCGTGGTATTCACTATAAATTCAAGTTGATTAACATTAGTCCGGAAGAAATGCTTATTGGAATTCCTGATGAACTTCCGAATGATGAAAAACCGGAAATTCTTTCTAAAATAAGTCTCGTATTCATCTATAAAAAATCAAGCCCGTATAATCTGGAAGCCCGCGTTGTACGTTACCAGAAAGATAAAAACAATAAAGAAGTTGTTGTCTGCGGTCACACCGACAGAATCTTCCCTTTACAGAAACGTATGGCACCACGTATTGAACTGCACATGGACTGTGAATTCAGTTCGGTAAAAGTTCAGGTACAGAAAAAAGGTAAAAACGAATCTGTTGAATACTTTCCAAGCGATAAAATGCATGCCGGAGTCCTTGAAGATGTTTCAAGCGGAGGCTGCAGGATTGTAACCGAGCTTCCGATCAAGGCCGAGCAGTATATGTTTATCCGCGGTCCTCTGGACGGCCAGAATGAACACACGGCTATTGGAAAAATTCTCCGCACCACACAGAACAAAAACGGAAAGTTTATTCTCCACATCAAATACGAAGAAATTGAATTAAAACTTTCAAACAGAATCAATGCCATTGCCTGCGGATATATCAAATAGTTATTAACATTGACGATTGGTTAGAATTGAGATATTCTATAGAAATATGAGAGTGGTAGAAATCAGCTCAATCACAGGCGAGGACACATTAATTTACTATCGGCGTAACTACACAGCTGTAGCCAAACTCGAAATTCTCACCAAAACTGAAGAAGTTAAAATTGCTTTCACTATCGAAATCGACCCACTCGGAAGAAAAATGGTTTATATTGAATATCCGTTCGGAATGACTTTTGATTATCCTGTTGTACCGGTTACAACCCAGTTAAAAGAAAAAATTGTCGCAATGGATAACGAAGGTGCATTACCAATATGACGCTTTCCCTTCACACAACCAGCCGTGAACAAACCATCCAGTTAGGTCAGAAAATCGGTTCAAAACTTCAAAAAGGCGACATCCTTGCCATGCAGGGAACACTTGCAGCAGGCAAAACTACAATCACTAAAGGAATCGCACTTGCTCTCGGCATTAAAGAAGATATTACAAGCCCTACTTTCTGTCTCATAAGTGAATACGAAGGTAAAATGCCTTTGTATCATATGGACGTTTACCGCCTTGACGGAACAGAAGACTTTATCAACCTCGGCGTTGACGATATGCTTTACGGAAACGGAGTCTGCATTATCGAGTGGTCAGAAAAAATCATGGACGAACTTCCAAAGAGCACTATAATAATCAGGCTCGAACCTGTAGGGAACACTGACGAGAGAAATATCACAATTCAAAACTGGCCCTATGGAGAATTAAATTGAAAGCTTTAGCAGTTGACTGTGCAGCATCAAAAATTACTATCAGCGCAAAAAACGATGACAACAAGGCAACTTTAATACTTGATATCGGACCAAAACAATCCCAGGAACTTTTACCTGCAATCGATTTTGTACTTTCAAAGGTTTCCCTCAAATCAAGTGAACTCGATTACATTACCCTCTGCAAAGGCCCGGGAACATTTACAGGTTTACGCCTGGCTTTTTCTGCAGTTAAGGCAATTTCTCTTGCATTTGGAACTGACATTTACGCAGTACCCACACTGGACTGCTACGCATACGCCCTCAAAGACATTAAAGCCCAGGTTGTTGCAACAATCGATGCCAAAAAAGAACAGTTCTTTGCAACCGTATACAAAGACGGAAACAAAGTAATGGATTCAAAAGACACAAGCATTGAAGAAGTTATCAGCAATCTGGATAAAAACTACCCTGTAATCTGCGCAGGACCTGATTCTAAGCTCTTTGCAGGTCTGCTCAGGGATAAATGTCCGTCTCTCACCGTAAGCACGCTTGTAAGCGATTATGTAAGCTCTGACTGCCTTTACGAACTTGCAGAAGACATGATTGCAAAAAAAATCGAGCCCCTCAAGGATTTTGAAGGACCCGAATATTTAAGAAAAAGCGAAGCTGAACTTGCCCTGGAAAACAAATAAATTATTTTGCCCCGAGGAACTTTGACAACGCTTCCATTGCGGCCGAACTTGCGGCTGCTTCCCTGTTTTCTGTCTGAATGGCATCAAAAACTTCCTGGCGGAAAACCTTTACGTTTTTTGGAGCTTCAACACCGATTTTAACCTGATCGCCGTGAACTTCAATCAAAGTGATTGTAATGTCATCGCCGATTTTAATTTTTTCGTCTACTTTTCTCGATAATATCAGCATTACTTATTTTCCTTTGATTTAAGAGCTTTGATGATATTATGCTTTGTGGTCCATCTTGAATCAGAAAGAATAACCTGAAGAGCCTGGTTGTTACGGCGGTTAATTACAACCGGTCCCTGCAAATTGGCGGTTACAGGACCACCGTCCGCAGGAATTGTAACAATCGAGAACAAAATTACGTCCTGAGGACTATCGAGTCCGATTTCCAGGAGAGTTTTATCGTCTATATCAAGTTCGTAATCTGCGACAATCAAAAACGGGTCAACCATGATAAAGGCCAGTGATGACTCGTCAAGGCTCTGAAGCCAGTAAAAAGGCTGGTATTCAGCTTCGATAACCGCATAACGGTGATAATCTTCAAATCCAAATAATCCGTGCGGAAATTCTACGATTTGCTTTTCGTCAATGGAAACCGTTCCCATTGTTTTTGTTTTTACTTCCATGTTAAGTTACACACTCCTTTATATTTTATTTCATGTAATTCAATAATGAAGATGAATACATCTTGCCGGCGTTGCTTAAGGTTGCCTGCTGAGTGTATTCCAGCATTTTCTGGTCGGTGATTGCTTTTGTAATATCAAGGTCACCTTCACGGCTGATGCTGTTTGTAACGTTCAGTGCGGTGGCACTGTTACGCATAATATCGTTCTGAAGTCTTTCGTATTCACTTCCGCTTTTTGCAATGCGGGTTGTAAGTGCGTTGATACCGCTGTCAAGGCTTGCCATTACCCGGCCGCCTACTGCTTCGCTGTCACCTTTCAAAAGGCTGTCACGAAGGGCAATTACAGAATCAAACAGAGAACCTCCACTGACTCTCACATTGTCTGAAATATTATACGGTGGTTTCTGGCTTGAATCTTTAATGATTCCCATTTCATTGAGCACCGAACCGCTTACGTCTTCAATCCAGAGCTGTCTTGCGTCAGTTGTCGTTAAATTGAGGCCGTTTGTAATCGGGTCTAAACTTGCCTTAACCGCTGCCCCGCTGTCGTTGATTTTGCTTACCAGGGAATGTACTGTATCACCGACTTCAACATTGATGTTCTGGCCGTCGATATTTATTACTCCCCGCTCTTTTGCCTGCCACATTGAAAGGTCCCGGCCGCCAAATAGACGCTGGTTTTCTGCCCAGAAAGTTTTGTTTCCTGCATTGTCAACATCAACGTATTTATTTTCATCGATTTCAACATGGTTGATATCGATTGTTCCATTATAACGGACAGTAGTAACGAGGGGATTTGCCGCACCTTCAACATTACCATAATCAATTTCAAAGGCAGGAGCATCTGTGTTTGTTCCTGCAAAAATTGAATTTCCGTCAGGTCCGATTGCGTTGGCGTTCTGTAAAAGTTCACCCAGAAGTTCGTCAACTTCAACTGCCATATTGCGCATATCATCCTGATTATAGATTCCGTTTGCACCTGTTACGGCAAGTTCACGGACCCTCTGCATGATTTCCAGGGAATTTGACATGTAGCCTTCCCTGTACTGGAACTGATCGCTTAAGGTAAGCCCGTTTTTTTCAAAATTATTAACGCGGTTAAGGTAAGACTGGTATTTTACAAGATGACCGGCAGCCACAGGATCATCCCGTAAAGAAGTAATGCGTTGCTGAGTTCCCAGCTGGTTATTCAGCTTGTTCATTCTTCTTTCCTGAATGCGAAGATTGTACTGGGTATTGTTGTTATTCATCTGGCTGCTGATTCGTTTCATCTTAAATCTCCTTAAAACCCTTTATTTACCTTAAAAAATTAAACTCCAAGGCGGTTGATAATTGTATCCAGCATTTCGTCGATTACAGTTACATATTTTGCGGCTGCATTATAACCGTGCTGGAACTTTATAATATCGGCAAGTTCTTCATCGATGTTTACACCGCTGATACTGTCCCGAAGGTCACGCAAATCGTTCATGATTGCGTTCTGACTCAAAAGCATCTGTTCTGCCTGTTCGCCTTTAAGACCAACATTTGTTACGGATTCTGCAAAGTAATCATCAAATGTGCGGCTGAATCCAATCATAACCGTTGTGTTGCGCAAACTTGCAATTTCTACTGCTGCCCTTCCGTCACCGGCAAGAGCCTTTCCACGGGGATCAGCAAATGCTGCGGCAACACTGTAAGGGTCTGCCTTAAGTGCCTGGTTAACTGCGATGTATTCACTCGGGTTTAATACTGGTGCAACAGAGTAATCTCCGCCAAGAACATCAACTGCGTCGGCCCGTGCAAAATCGTAAGCACCTTCCGCTCCGCTTGTCTGTAAAACTCCGGAGTAACCTGCAAGGAAAAGACCTGAGTCTTCAACATGGCGGATTACAAAGTCCGGGTTTTCCATTGCGTTTGAAGTAGTTGCCTTTAAAACAAGGCGGTTGTTTCTGTCCAGGTATGCCTTTACTTCGCCCTCGCTGTTGTTGATGCGGTTAATTACATCTTCAACAGTGTCGTTTGCGCTGTAAGCAACCTGAACGTTTCCGTTTCTTCCCGAAAGTGTCATTACACCTTCAAGACCAAGTTTATCCTTTAAATTAAGTGAATTAGTTCCGCTGAACTTGAATACATAAGATGCATCAACAGTTCCGTCACCGTTTCTGTCGTAATTTCCCTTTACATCATTTACAAATTCGTGGTGAACAAAGAAATCAAGTCCACTTACATTGTTTGAACCGATTGCATTTTTATGAACATCGTTTACAAGGTCAGCAAAGTTTACAGCCATTGTATTCAATGATTGAATTTCACTTCTGA
>JAEENG010000096.1 GCA_016283615.1 Treponema sp. | reverse complement strand
TTCCATATGTTGCGGCTTCGCTGATGATTTTTTTTGTTACCTTTACGCGTCCTTCGGCAGTCGGCGCGATTCCGTTTTCGTCGATACAAAGGGCTACGAGAGTGCCACCGTAATGTGCGACGAGAGGGAAGATTTTGTCCATAACTTCCTGGCGGCCGTTTACGGAGTTGATGAGGGCCTTGCCGTTGTAGTAGCGCAGTGCCTTTTCGATTACCGGTCCTTCAGACGAGTCAATCTGGAGCGGCGTGTTAAATGCGTCCTGAATTGTGCGTACTGCATCCACCATCGTCTGGGCTTCGTCAATTCCCGGCAGACCTACATTTACGTCGAGAATCTGAGCGCCCGCATTAATCTGGCTTTCTGCTTCTGCGAGGACAAAGTTCATATCGTGGCTCTGGAGGGCAGCCTTTACCTTCTTTTTTCCTGTCGGGTTGATTCTTTCGCCGACAATCATCGGGCCGGCCCAGCCGCCGATTTGAACAGTTTTATTGTATGAGCAGATTAAAGTTGAATCTGCGTCCTTTACCTTTTCTCTGAGAGCCTTTGGACTGATTTTTTCGTCCTTAGTAGATTCAATAAGTGCCCTGATGTGTGCAGGTGTCGTTCCACAGCAGCCGCCAAGGAGGACTGCTCCCGCACGCCGGTTTTTAACCTGGCTTGCAGCAAATTTTTCGGGCTTTACAAGAAAGACTGCCTTTCCGTTTTTAACTACAGGCAATCCCGCATTCGGCTGTACAAGTACAGGCGTATGGGAATATTTACAGAACTGACGGGTCAATTCTTCGCCTTCGGCAAGGTCACCGCCGCAGTTAAACCCGAGGACATCTACGTGTAAAGATTCAAGATATGTAACACAGGTCTGAACATCAGCACCTGTCAGAGTGCGGAGATTTTTCTGGAATGTCATTGTTGCGACAATTGGGAGTTTTGTGTTTTCCTGAACTGCAAGGACTGCCGCCTTAACTTCGTGCAGATCACTCATCGTTTCGATGATTGCAAGGTCGGCGCCTGCTTTTTCTGCGATAATTGCCGCTTCCTTATAATTTTCGTAGGCCTGGTCAAATGTTAAATCGCCCATAGGTTCGAGGAGGCGTCCAATCTGGCTTGTATCCCAGCTCGAAAAATGAGGTCCTTTGTTTCCGGCCTTTTCTGCTTCTTCAATAGTCTCGTTCAAAAGACTGATTTCTTTTGTCAGGTATTCTTTGACAGAGTATCTGCCTTCGCCTGCTTTGAGCGGAAGTGCACCGAATGTGTTTGCGGTAATTACGTTTGCACCGGCGTCGAGATACATTCTGTGGATTTTTTTGATTACATCAGGGTGTTCAATTGTAACGTCTTCCGGAATATTGTAGTCGGTAACGCCTTCGGCCTGGATCATGGTACCCATACCGCCGTCAAAATAAACCGGCTTTCCTGAGGCTGTCTGTTCTTTTAAGAAACTTCTAAAATCTCGCTTCATTTTTTATTTGTTTACGGCTCTTACAATTGAATCAATGTTTTTCATAATTGCTTCTGCAATCTGAGGCTTGTTCATTGTGTAAATATGGATTCCGCGGATGCCGTTGGAAATCAAATCAATAATCTGGTCTGTTGCGTAGGCAATTCCGGCCTGCATCATTGCGTCGTTATCATTTCTGAATCTGTCGCAGATTGCAAGGAGTTTGCGCGGAACGTAAGCGTTTGACAAATCAATCATGCGGCTTACCTGGCTTGAACTTGTAATCGGCATAATTCCGGCAAGGACCGGAACGTGGATACCGGCCGACTGAAGTCTGTACAAAAATGAATAGAGCATATCGTTGTCAAAGAACATCTGTGTCGTCAAAAAGTCGGCGCCTGTTTCGACCTTGTATTTAAGATTTTCGATATCACTGTCGCGATTGGCACTTTCAGGATGTCCTTCCGGATAACATGCTCCGCCGACACAAAATCCTTCTTCCTTTAAAAGCGGGACAAGGTCAGATGCGTGGTAAAGTCCAGACGGAAAAAGATTTTCTCCGTCAACTGCGTCTTTTGGCAGATCTCCGCGCAGGGCGAGAACATTGTGAATTCCTTTTGCCCTCAAATCAGCGCTGATATTTTTTAGTTCTTCCTTTGTAAGGCGAATACAGGTAAGGTGTGCAAGTGCTGTAGTTCCGCAGGATTCAATTACAGAGGCAATGTTTGATGTGTTGGAACGTGTTGAACCTCCGGCACCGTATGTGATGCTCATAAAATCCGGATTCAATTTGCTCAATTGAATTGCGGTATTTTTTACAGAGTCAAAGGCGTCCTGCTTTTTTGGAGGAAACACTTCAAATGAAATTGTTACCTTTTTTGAATTAAGAATTTCGCTGATTTTCATATGGACATAATAACAAAACTACGCCCGTTTTGCCTAGTAATTTCGTAGTTTTTAATCTTCATTGAGGCCGCGCAGAAGGGCTTCATCGAGCTTGATGTGTAGGTTCTTTTCGTTTGTCGGAAGTACGAGCCCCTTTGGACCGTTCTTTGCGCGGCGCAGGTGTTTGACCTGTGTATAATACAAATCTGCCTGACCGTTTTTGCGCGCCTTTGAGTGATAAACTGCGAGGTTTCCTGCAATCAGCATAATGTCGAGCGGAATTGTCTTTCCCGCACGGAATTTGATGAACACGTAACCTCCCGCATAATCCCTCGTGTGGAACCACATATCGCCGCCCTTAACATAGTGGCGCAGAAGTTCATCGTTTTCGCCGGCGTCGCGTCCGACAAAAATTGTCCAGCCCTTAACTTCGTACATGAGTCCGGGGCGTTCTTCCTTTTCCTGCTGGCGCGGTTTCTGCGCCTTGCGGAGAACCTGTTCAAGTTTTACAGGATTTTTTTCTGCAAGAAGGTTCTGGTACTGCTGTTCAAGTTTTGTAAGTTCGTTTTGCGTCTGTTGAATATCAAATTCGAGCTGATCAAGACCTGAAGTCTGCTTTTTATAGGTTGCGTAATAATCTGCCGCGTTCTGCTGGGCGCTCTTTTTGGGATCGATTTTTATCTGGACGGTTTTTCCATTTTCGTAATCAGTGCATTCAAGGAATTTTGCACCGTCCTGAATCAAATTTGCGTAACTTAAAATCAAATCTCCCTGATGCTTCCACTGTTCTGCATTCTGGAACTGAATGCGTTTTTCCGAAAGTCTTTCCAGTGCGCCTTCAAGTTTTGACTTATGGCTCTGATACCACTTTCCTGCCTGTTCAAGAAGGCTTTCGAGGGAGTTTTTGGAAGAGTTTGATGAATAAAACTGGTCGACCTTTTCGTTAAAACTGCCTTCAAATTCATCAAAGGAGCGGACCGGAAATTTCTGGAGAAGAGATTTTTCGGACTCCTCTGATGCGTCTGTGTCCGTTGAACCTGCAGGGCCGGTGACTACTGCGGTGCCTGTGTCTGCCGGGACGGGGGCGTCCTTGGGGAGGGCCAGAACTTCGCCGGTCTTTTCGCCCTTAGCCGGTCTTCTGTAAAAACTGTCGAGAATCACATTGTCTTTGTCGCACAAAAAGATGTTTCCGGCGTTGGACCAGAGGCGGATAAAAAGAGAGTATTCTTCGTCGAACTCTTCCTGGGGAGCGTTCTTTTTTTTGCCCGCAAATTTTTCGTTTGCGGCCGGCAGGATAAAAATCGGGGCGGGCTTTAAAAGTTTTAATTCAATAATTCTGTCGTGGCCTAACTGGCGGCATCCTGTAATGCGTGCGCCCTTTATTCTGGAACGCAATAATTCATTAAAGCGGAGCGGTTTGTCATTTTTAGGTATTTTCCGGCGCACTTCATGAATTCTGCACTCTCCGGCTGCGAGGCTTACAAAAACTGTTTTTGCCACGCCCGGCTTATAGGTGTAGAGCGCAATTGTGCTGAAAGACGGCTGCACGATTTCCTGGATGAATGAACCTTCAATATCCAGTTCGCGCAAAATGAGGTCGATTTCGTTGCAGTTTAATGACATCTGATCAGTTTACTCTTGTAATCTCGTTGATTTTATTTGCAAGCTCAAGAGTTTTATCAGTCTGACGGATAAGACGCTGGGCAAGCATTTTTGATAAGAATATACCATAATGCGGATTGCGTCTAATCAATGACAAAAAGTCCTGTTTTGGGATTCGGATCAGTTTGCAGTCACCGACAGCGAGAATTGTTGCAGAACGTCTGTCGTTGAGAAGAAATGCCATTTCACCGATGAACATATCGTTTGGTGTTAAAACAGAAATAAGTTTGCGGCCCGAGTAAACTGCGTAACGGCCGCTTACGATAAAGTAAAGGTCGTTGCTTACTTCGTGCTGGCGGCAGACTACCTGCTTATCCTTGTACGAAACTGTATCGAACGGTTTGAGCATGCCAGGAACGTTGTTGACTGTGTTACGGATATTTGTGATTTCGAATGAAACTTCGTTTCCCTTGTCATTGTAATGAAGATCAGAAACCATGCTCTGAGAAAGGCTGATTCCGCGGCCGTGAAGTTCGGTGGTTGTGTCCTTGTTTAAGCGTGTTTTCCAGTCAAAGCCATTTCCGTCGTCTTTGATTTTGAATGCACTTTTTACCTTGCCGATTATGTATGAAATGTAAATGCGGCGGTTTGAAAACTGAGGCATTGCGGCTCTGGCGCCAATCAGCTGAAGGATGTCACCGCCCTGATTCATCCATTTTGATTTGTCTTCGTATGAAATTTCGAGGTTGCCGTGTTCAAGGGCGTTGGTCAAAAGTTCCATCAAAGTCATCTGAAGGTTAAAACGGTCTTCGTCAGAAATGCGGTTTGTGTTGTAAAGATAACTTACGAGGAAGTTTGTGTAAAAGCGGATGTCCATCGGGTCGTTGCCGCAGATAAAGCTGCCGGATTCCTGGCCGCCGATAACGTCCTGCATACCGCGTGTATAAAGGAACTGCTGGTTCTGCCACAAAATGCGCAGAAGGCGGCTGAAGTGTTTTGTAAATTCTTTTACAGTCTGAACGCAAACAATGTTAGGATTTTTCTTTTCTTCGATTTCGCTGATCATGCGGGCGTTCTGGCAGACAGCGATGATTCCGCCGTAATGCAGCCACGGGTCGCCGTCGATTGCCGCGAGGATTCTTTTTGCATCAACTTTCTCGTCAGAAAAGTCTATAACTTTGATTTCCGGAATCTGGTAATCGATATAGTTGATGATTTGTTCAGTGTCGGAAAAAACGTCGGTTTCAAAATAGGCGCTGTATTTTTTGCAGGCGTTTTGAACTGTTGTGATAATAACATCGTTTGAAGTGGCTGTAAGAATCTTTTTCATAATAAATGCTCCGTGGCAAAAAACTTTCTGTTATTTTAATTGTAATGCACATTTAATTGTAATTCATAAATGTTGATAATAAAAGGGTAAAAATAAAAAAAATCCGGCATTTGTGCCGGATTCATTTTGTCGTATTCAACAATTAGAACTTGTTTTTGAATTCTTCAAGAACTTTTTCTGGAGCCGGGCGGGCATCAATGTCCACGAGGTTTCCTTTGCTCTTGTAGAAGTCGATAAGTGGAGCTGTTGACTTGCGGTAAACAACAAGACGGTTCTGGATAGATTCTGTTTTGTCGTCGTCGCGTGTGTAAAGTTCGCCGCCGCATTTGTCACATTTACCTGCTGTTTTTGGCGGGTTGAATTTAACGTGGTACATCTGACCACAGTCTTTACAGCAAACGCGTCCGCCAAGACGTTCAACAACTGCTTCGTCAGCAATGTCAAAGTTTACTGCAGCGTCGATTTTTGCAAATGATTCGAGGGCTTCTGCCTGAGGAATTGTTCTTGGAAATCCGTCAAGAATGTAGCCGTTCTTTGTGTCGCTCTGTGAAAGACGGTCTTTTACGAGGCCGATTGTAATTTCGTCACTAACAAGTCCGCCGGCATCAATAATTGCCTTTGCTTTTTTGCCAAGTTCAGTTCCGTTTTTAATGTTTTCGCGGAAAATATCGCCTGTAGAAATGTGTGGAATTCCGTATGCTTTTGCGGCTTCCTTAGCCAAAGTTCCTTTTCCTGCTCCCGGTGGGCCTAAAAAGATAAAATTCATTTTGAATCTCCTGTTAAATCCAATAAAATCCGCTTTTGCGGACGGCTTATCTTACCACAGAAACGGTCATAAACTCAATCGTTGTGTTCCAGTCAAAAAGCGTGTTGTTTGCGGCACTCAAAAGCAGGTTTTTGATTTTGAGCAGATCGTCATTTCCAACTTGAACTGCAAGGGCGCTGCCGTAAGATGAGTTTTCCGTGTCAAACCAGCGGTTGATTTCCTGTTCCGTAATGCGGCGTTTTTCGGTAATTACGCGGCTTGCAGACTTAACTTCAAAACCCTTGTCCGAAAAAGTTTTTGCGATTGATTTTTCGTCCCATGCAAAAAGAGGATTGTCCTGGTTGCTGAAGAATTCATTTTCGGCGAGGGACATTTTTTTGAGGATTGTATCAAATACTTCGCGTGTGGATTCATTTAGAATCTGATTCTGCACAAGTTCGCCGATGCGCTGGCCCTTGCCCGGAATTCTCTGTGAAATTACAACTGTAAATCCTTCAGGAACAATTGTTTTTGGAAGCTGTTCAAGCGAGTAGGCAAGAACGTCTGCGCTGTCCTGACAGTTGAACGGGTCGCGGAAAAAGAGCCTGTCAAAAAGGATTCCCTTGTCGGCGTATTCTGTCAAAATCGAATTAAATTCATCAGAAGTGAGGTAATTTTCTTTTGAAGGCGGGCGGAGCGTTAAAACCGGTCTGTCCAGATCATCGAGTGTCCGGCCGTATTGTTCAAGAATCTGCATTCCGCGCTCGTTCCAGCAGACACCGGCTGTTACACCCTCAGGAGTTTTTCTGCTGATATCCCAGAGCAAAAGCCCGTCATCAGCATTCCATATGAGGCTTCTGGTGTGGCGGCTCAACTGTGCAAGCTGTATCATGGCATCGCGGATGGACGTCAGAACCTGAGCCCGGTTTGAATCAAGACGTCCCCTCCATGAGCGGTCTGCCTTGTCCAGGGCACTTTCTTTTCTGTCATCTTTTGGGGTGAACGTTAACTGTTCTTTTTTGACAGTTGTGTTTGTGTTGAAGTTTTTGTTTATCCACCATTCGCCGATCGGATTTTTAAAGTCGCTTGCAAAGTGAGGAAGCGGATGCATTCCGCAGGAAGCGTTTGTGTCCGGCTTTTCGGGCTGGATGTCTTCAAGAATAGCGGAAATCTGCATTTCGCGCCGTGAAAGAACGTCGTCCTTGATTCTGGCTTCGTAGCCCTGGTCGGTCGGAGTGTAAAAAACGCGTCCAACGAGTTCGGTCGGAAGATACTGCTGTGCAACCCAGTGATCCCGGTATGCATGAGGATACAGATAGCCGTCCCCGTGACCAAAGCCTTCGGCGTCGCGGCTTCCGTCCTTCAAATGATTGGGAACTTCTGCATCTTCTTTTTCTACCGATGAAAGGGCGTCAAAAAAGGCCATGGAACTGTTTGACTTTGGCGCAGTTGCCAGATACAGTGCAGCATGTGCCAGGTGGTAACGGCCTTCTGGAAGTCCTACGCGGTCAAAGGCATCTGCGCACGAAGTAACGACTGCAATTGCGTACGGATCGGCAAGACCTGTGTCCTCGCAGGCAGAAATCAACATTCTGCGGAAGATAAAATGCGGGTCCTCGCCTGCGCGCACCATGCGTGCAAGCCAGTACATTGCGGCGTCCGGGTCGCGTCCGCGAAGTGATTTTATGAATGCAGAAATTATGTCGTAGTGATAGTCGCCGTCACGGTCGTACAAAACAACCTTTTTCTGAATCGATTCTTCGGCCGCTTCTTTGGAAATGTAGATTTTGCTTCCCCAGGCCGGAACCGGATTTGTGTTGTTCGGCTCCCATTTTTCCGGGGTGGTTTCGACGGCAAGTTCCAGAGCATTGAGAAGGGAACGTGCATCGCCGTTTGCGGTGTCGACCAGGTGCTCGAGGGCGCCCTTTTCAAATTCAACATCCCAGTGGCCGTAACCTCGTTCTGTGTCATGCAGCGCCATCTGAGCGGCCTTCATCAGATCATCTTTTGTAAGGGGCTTAAGCTGGAATACACGGCTCCGGCTTACGAGGGCCTTGTTTACTTCAAAAAAAGGATTTTCTGTTGTAGCGCCGATTAAAATGATTGTGCCGTTTTCGACCCATGGAAGGAGTGCATCCTGCTGGCTTTTGTTCCAGCGGTGAACTTCGTCTACAAACAGAATTGTACGGCGGTTATAAAGTTTGTAATATTCGTCGGCATTTTTGATTGCGTTTCTTATATCCTGAACACCGGTCAAAACAGCGTTCAGGGTAATGAAGTTTGAAGAAGTGTGATTTGCGATAACGCGGGCAAGAGTGGTTTTTCCAGAGCCCGGCGGTCCGTAAAAAATAACCGAAGTTAACTGGTCAGCACTGATAGCGCGGCGCAAAAGCCTGCCTTTTCCGACAATGTGGTCCTGGCCGATGTATTCATCAAGGTTCCGCGGGCGCATCCTTGCCGCAAGAGGCTCTTTTTGATGTGACGCAGAGTCAAACAAATCAGACATTATTCCCGGTTCCAGCTGCCTCGTCCAGGGTAGTAAGCCCACATACCGACATTCTGGAATGTTGCAGATGTGTTCGATGATGAGTCTTCAAAGTCCATGCTTGCATAAAGGTCTGTGCCTTCAAGATTTAATGAAGGATCAAGAACGAGTGTCTGCCATACCTGATAGTATGAAGAAAGGGCTGAGGCTGCGTTTGATGAGAACGTACCTGTTGAATTCGACGGGATTGTACCATTCAAAATGACATTTTTGATTCCGTCTGATGTTCCGACGAGGATTTTGTCCTGTGCATATGAAAGTGAGTAAATTGTTCCAAGGTCAGGATCTACAGAGTCCCAGCCGTATCCGTCTGCTTCTGCATTTGCATCGTATGCGCCAGAAACAAGGTATTTGATTGAATCGCTGCTTCCTGTGTAAATACAGGTTGCGTTTGTTGAACTTGTTTCATTGCTTGTCATTGAATAATTGTCGCTGAAGTAATAAACGCCGTCCAGAAGTGCAACTGACTGGCTGCTTGTTCCCAGGTTTACATAAGTTGAATCTGCCGAGATTGATTTTGCAACGCCTGCTTCGAGTTTGTATGTAAGCCCCGCATAATTCAGGAATGCGGCACGGTTTGCAGGATTCGGCGAGTTTGTTCCAAATACTTTTATGATTGAACCTGTATATGCGAGTGTCGGAATATCTGTTCCGTCTTCGAGTTTTACACGGTTCCATGTTTCGCCGTCGTCGTCGCTGTAATAAATTGAATAAGACTTCGGTTCGTTTTCGCCGTCGTCTTCAACTGTTTCAATTTTGAGGCTTGTAAGGTAAAGGTATGAGTCGCTGGCACTGGTGATTCCTAAGATAAGTCCTGACGGTTTGTTTACAACCGTCCACTGGCCGCCGTACAGTTCTGTTACAGTTGAATCATATGTTACGTCCTTTCTTTTGATGGTTCCGAGACTTGTGTAAAGGTATTCGTTTCCGTCTTTGCCTGAGTGGCGTGTGATACAGAAAA
>JAEENG010000095.1 GCA_016283615.1 Treponema sp. | reverse complement strand
ACAAAACCCGAGTGATGTTTTCCGCATTATTCTGACGGAATACAGCTTCGTTGTAGCGCATATCGTTGAACAGCTGGAGGTCAAATCCGTCCGGACTTGAAGCCTGCCAGAGGCGCAGGGTGTTAACTGTATTTGTGTCGTAACCTACAATCGGCATATCGTAAGGAGTTGCGATTACTTCTTCAGCGTTTTCGATGTAAAAGCGGTCCTGTCCGTCAGGAGTTTTTCCGTATTTGATTTCTCCGCCGAACTTTACTGTAACTGAAAGGTCAGAGCGTTTGATTTCCCACGGATCGCGGTGCTTGAGCCAGTTATCCGGGTATTCAACCTGGTAACCGTTTTCGATGTGCTGTTCAAACATACCGTACTGGTAGCGGATACCGTATCCATGTCCCGGATAGTCCAGTGTAGCAAGGGAATCCAGAAAACATGCGGCAAGACGGCCGAGACCGCCGTTACCAAGACCTGCATCCGGTTCTTCGTCTTCAATAACATCAAAGTTGATGTCCATGTCCTTGAGAACCTTTTTTACTTCGTCTTTGATTCCAAGGTTGATAAGGTTGTTGCTCAGGGCACGTCCCATCAAAAATTCAGCTGATAAATAATAAAGCTGTTTTACTGATTTTTTTTCATATTCGTGGCGGGTTGCCATCCATGCTGTCATAATTACTTCCTGAACAGAAGCACTTACAGCATCAAAAAGGTCATGACTGTTAGCCTGCGAAATATTTTTTCCATACTGGCGGCGTAAACGTGCGGCCAGGTTTTCGCGAAACAAATCAGCATCAAAAGTCATATCACTCCTCCTTAATAAATCCCTTATTTGCTCATCAAAACAATAGCACTGTTAGATACTATAACATATTTTTCCTGATTATTCAGAAATTCTTCGTTGCCGGCAGTCAAAGCGCAGGTGTCGTCTTCTATCGAAGTGTCCACCACCCTGTACCACTTTCTTCCGACTGTAGCCGGCGGAATTGTTATAGTTTTATCATGAATGTCAGTGTTAAATGCAATGTAAAAATCCGAATCTTCTTCGAGTTTTTCGTTTCCGGCCCCGCCGCCCAGCCTGAATGCAAGGAATCGGCTCGCCTTTGTCCAATCGGTCAGTTTTGTGTCAGCACCAAACCACGAAATATCAGCCGGGCTTATGTCAGAACCTGCTCCCGTAAAGAATTTTGTCCGGGTCAGAACGCGATGGCTTTTACGCATTGCAATCAGGTTTTTGACAAAGGTAAAAAGGGCCTGGTTTGTTTTTACGTTGTCCCAGTTGAACCAGCTGATTTTATTGTCCTGGCAGTATGCGTTGTTGTTGCCGCCCTGGCTTCTTCTGACTTCGTCGCCCGCAACAAACATCGGAACGCCCTGCGAAACAAAGAGGGCTGTAAAAAAGTTTTTAATCTGGCGGATCCTGAGTTTTTCTATTTTTGGGTTTACGGTGTCACCTTCAAAGCCGTAGTTCCAGCTCAGGTTATTGTCGGTTCCGTCGCGGTTTTCTTCGCCGTTCTGTTCGTTGTGTTTTGAATTATAGGCAACCAGGTCTGCAAGAGTAAAACCGTCATGGCTTACAATGTAGTTGATTGAATTAACCGGTCTCCTGCCCGATGCGCTGTACAAATCGCTTGAACCTGCAATACGGGTCGCCGCTTCGGTTGAAAGGTGTTCGTCCCCGCGGATAAATTTGCGCATGCCGTCACGGAATTTGTCGTTCCACTCGCACCATCTTCCGCCCGGAAAGCCGCCGACAAGATAGTGCCCGCCGCAATCCCACGGTTCGGCGATGATTTTTGTGTGCGACAAAACCGGATCCTGACTTATGCGCCGTGTCAAAGGCGGCTCTGCCAGTGGAAAGCCCTTTTCGTCCCGGCACAAAACCGAAGCAAGATCAAATCTAAAGCCGTCAACATGCATCTGGCTTACCCAGTAACGCAGACAGTCGATTATAAAGTCCTGAACAACAGGATGGTTGCAGTTTACAGTGTTTCCGCAGCCCGAAAAATTGATGTAATACTCTTTGTGTTCATCAACAAGCTGGTAGTAAATTGAATTGTCAAAGCCCCGGAAATTCAAGGTAGGTCCGTGTTCGTTTCCTTCGGCAGTATGGTTGAATACAACGTCGAGGATAACTTCGATTCCGGCCGCATGGAATGCTTTAACCATGTCTTTAAATTCGTTTACTGCAGCTCCGTCCTTTTTATTTGAACTGTAGCCGGTCTTTGGCGCAAAAAAGCCGATTGTGCTGTAGCCCCAGAAGTTTGTAAGGCGTTTTCCTGTCTTTGGGTTTGAATTTGTATTTTCGTTTTCGTCAAATTCCTGGACAGGAAGCAGTTCAACGGCTGTAACACCGAGTTCCTTGAGGTAAGGAATTTTTTCTACGGCGCCGCGGTAAGTTCCGGGATGACTTACTGAGCTTGAAGCAGTAAAGCCCTTGAGATGCATTTCGTAGATAATTGATTTATTGAGCGGAATTTCGAGCTGACGGTCACCGTTCCATTCGTAGCTGTCGTCATCGATTACAATGCACTTTGGCATTTTAGAAAGCGGAACTTCGCCTGCATTATCCATATTTTTAAATGCAGAACCTTCGGTAAACGCTTTTGCCTTTGGATCAAAAAGATATTTTTTTGAGTTGAATCTCATTCCCTCTTCGGGACGGTCAGGTCCGTCAACACGATACAGATAAAGGGCACCTGCTTTGAGACCACTTACAAAAACATGCCAGATGTCGCCGGTCCGGTTGATTTTCGGGTCCAGGGCAATTGTTCTCCACGGTTTGGAGTCGCCTGCGCTCTTGAACAGTTCAAGATAAACCTGTGTACCATTCGCACTGAATACAGAAAAGTTAACGCCCCCGCGCAAAACGCAGGCTCCGTCATTCAGTGGTTTTCCCGGCAAGATTCTCATAAAATCCATGCCGTCTATTTTACCATAACAAAAAGCGTTGAACAACAAGACATAATTTAGAATTATGAAATATAAATATATATTAATGGACAATTTTCGAGTTCTTCAAATTATCTGAAACTTAAAGCGGCCTCTCAGCGAGAGCGCGTCAACAAACCTCGCAGTGAGCGAAGCTCAGGCGAGTTTGTGCCGCAACCTCGCTTACGGCAGCTTTACTTTTACTGCCATATGAAAAACTCGAAAATATCCGATTCTCATTTTCATAATTGAACTAAATTATCATTCCTTATAATATGAAGAAATGAATTCAACAGACAACGACACAAATCCGCCGATTGGCGACAAGACCGCTCTCGTAACAATTATCGGCCGTCCTTCTGCCGGTAAATCCACCTTTTTAAACACTGCCTCAGGCGAAAAAATCAGTATCGTCAGCGAAATGCCGCAGACAACACGCAACGCCATCCGCGGAATCGTAAACACTTCTCTCGGACAGATTGTTTTTGTTGATACACCGGGTTACCACGAGTCAGAAAAAAAGATGAACCTTAAAATGCGCACAATCGTTGCAGATCAGCTTTTGAGCGCAGATGCAGTTTTGTACGTTATCGATTCAACAAAGGTGTGCGGAAGCGAAGAGTCCCTTATCACGGGCCTTCTCAAAGAACATCAGAATAAAATTGTCGCTGCCGTAAATAAAATTGACCAGAAAACTTCCCGCCCGCAGGAAGTTAGAAACTTTCTTAAAAAAGAACTGCCTGAACTGGACGGCGCCAGAATAATCGACGTAAGTGCAAAAGAAGACAGGGGAATCAACGAAGTTCTGCGCGCAATCTACGACCTTGCGCCGGTTGGACCTCACCTCTACCCCGAAGAATTTTACACTGACCAGGAAGTTGACTTCAGAATTGCAGAAGTTATCCGCGAACAGGCAATCAACCGCCTTGAAGATGAAATTCCTCACTGCCTTTATATTCAAATCGCTGACCTGGAAATGAAGACGCCAAGCAAAATGTGGTGCCGCGCATTCATCTGCGTAGAAAAAGAAAGCCAGAAAGGCATTGTAATCGGAAAGGGAGCATCGATGATTAAAACCATCCGTGTTGAATCAATCAAACAGCTCCGCAAGATTTTTGATTACAAAATCGATCTGGACTTACAGGTTAAAGTGGACAAAAACTGGCGGCAGAACGACCTTCGCTTAAACAAGCTGCTTAAATAGTTCAAACTGGGCATCGCCCTGATACTTGAGCATGCTCATACCGTTGCAAACCTTACAGCCTGCAGCGTCGGCCCTTGCCATAATCGGAGTTACTTCCGGAGCATAAACTATATCGTAAATAAATTCGTTTCCCCTAAAGTCGTAAAACCAGATAGGATCGTTTTCCGGATTTGACTGCCCTGTTGAGCCCATTCCCTTGGAAGTTGTCTGAACAAAGATGTCCGAGTATTTTTTAAGTTTTTCCAGCGACTCAGGTCCGAGAGTTGCGTATTCAAAGCCATATTTATCGGCGATAAGTCTTGCCTTTGACAAAGTTCTGTTGAATACACAGGCCTTTGCGCCGAGGTTTTTGATTACGTATGCAATTGCACGGCTCGCACCGCCGGCTCCGAGAATTGCAACTTTTTTGTGCTTTAAATTTTTAAGGCCGGTAAATTCAAGCAGGGCTTTCTCAAAACCGATTGCGTCAGTGTTGTAGCCCTTCCATGCGTCTCCGTCCCTGATAACTGTGTTGCAGGCACCGATGTCTTCGGCACGCGCGTCAATTCTTCTCAAAAGTGGAATTACAGTTTCTTTATGCGGAATTGTTACAGAAAACCCCTTGATGTCGAGGGTTTCTGCAAAAGAAAGTGCGTCTTCAATTGTTTCTGATTTGAACGGAACATAAACCGCATTCATTTTGTTTTCTGCAAAAGAAGTGTTGTGAAGTTCCGGGCTCGATGTAACAGTCAGAGGAAATCCCGTAATTCCAAAAATCTTTGTCTGGTCGTTAATCTGCTGGAATCTGTACATTTTTGAAAGTGTAATCGGGTCAGTGTGACCGATTGCAAGAAGGTTTCCCAAAAGTTCAGTCGGGCTTGTGTAAGTTAAATATGAATGAAGCTTTTCGCTCAAAACGCGTGTCGGAAGTCCGAGCGGTCCCATGGCACACAAAATCTGCTGGGTTCCTGCCAGAGTTTCGGCATCCTTAAAAACTCTTGTTACGTCGCTCAAAGTGTGCGGCATAAAGGCAATCTTTGGAATTTCAAAACCGGTTGTGCGCATTTCGTTAAACTTTTTAACAATGTCGTGTACCGGGTCTTTCATATTGTGGTATGAACGGATGATTTTTGTTCCAAAAGCCTGGGCTGCGTCCTCAAGGCTCGGCACATGAAAGTCTTCTTCAAAATCAACGTAAGCAAAGTTTTTTGTCGGGTCAGAATCTGCAAAGGCAAGGCCGCGGGCAAAGAGCATTGTTCTTGAAGACTCGCCTTCCATGTAAACACCACCGTCAATCCGGCGGCGGATAGTCAAAATAGCCGGCACATCAATCATCGACGGAAAGTCGCGGATTTTAAGGCGCTCATCCTGCTCCAGAAAGTCTACGCGCAATTCAACAAGATCGATAAAGTCGCGGTATTTTTTTGCAATTTCAACATCTTCTGCAAGGGTTTTTCCGGTGAGACAAATACAAACTAAAGGTCGGGCCATTTTTTATTCCTTATAAACACCGCGTTAGCGGCGCTGCATGGAAGCAGCGAACCGCAGTTTTGCCAACGGCAAAATCTGCATGTGCAAAAAAGTACAAGGATGTATTTTTTTGCACGCTTCCTTATAAATTATAATCAGTTGACGGTCATTCTGCGGGCTTCTTTTTCTGCAACGCGCAGAATAAGTTCAGTGCCGCTTTCTACAGCGTACGGGATGCTGAATGAACCGCCTGTGTGGTCAAGAGTTGCAATATTAAAGCGCAGGCCGTCTTTCTGGACAGCTTCTACAGTCATGCTTACAGGGTACGGATATTCAGGGAGTGATGTTTCAAAAATACCGTAAACAAGTCCGTCTTCGCTCTTTGCTGGCATGGCAAATTCAACTTCTACGCGGCTGTAGTTTGGAACAAATTCTTCTGTAATTTCCTGCTGTCGTACGATTGTTCCTTCTTTTTCATCTTTAGAAGCCTTGTGAGCTTTAAAGTCAAATACGAGTTTTGTTGACGGCAGCAAAGAAAGAATTTCCTGAAGTGTTTTTCCAACGTAGCGCGGAACGCGTGTGTTTTCAAAACTAGGTCCGCGGCTTACAACCAGCTGGACTTTTACCGGGTCAGAAATCTTTGTTCCTGCAGGCGGGTCCTGTTCAAGGATTGTGCCTGCGTCAGAAAGATCTGCCTTATAAACAGGTTCATTCAAAACAATCAGTGCACGTGAAGAACCTGTAAACATTGTAGTCAAATCAAGTTTTACATCATCATATTTGAGTCCTACGTATTCGCCGACTTCGCTTACAACGGCACCGCGGCTTACAGTAAGATTTACGCGGGTTCCGGCCTTTACAATCGAACCTGAATCAGGATTCTGCGAAAGAATTGTGCCTGATTCTTCTTCGCTGTATCTGAGCTGGATTTTTGGATAAAGCTCTTTAACCTGCATTTCCATCAGGGCCTGGGTAAGTTCCTTGCCTTCCAGCTGCGGAACGAGAACTTTTTCCGGACCTTTAACAGTAGCAAAGAAAACTGCAAGACAAACCAGAAGCATCAGAGCCATTGCAAGAATAATTGTTACAAAAAGAGCGCGTCCGCTTGCCTGCAGACTCTGCATTCCTTTTACAAAACTTACGCGGCAATCCTGAATGTTAAAATGGCGGATCTTGTCCCAGGTTTTTGCTAAAAATGCTTTAAGGTTAAAGTTGAATTTCATAATTTATTCCTTTGTAGATTTTAGTTTATATTATCACCAAGCCGGCTTCCGATAAAGTCCCGCGCTCCATTCATAAACGATTCGTGGTCCAGAGGATTTTTTCCCTGCCACTGAAGCTGCTTTACAAAAAGGCTTGTTCCGCCGCCGCAGGCAATCTGGATTCCTTTTGCCTTGTCAAAGGCAAGAACGGTGCCGGGAGCACAATCAGTCCCGCCGGTGCCAGCCAGAGCCGAAGGCTCACCTTTCAATATCAAAAGCTTTTTGTCGCCGCTCACTGTCGAAGCAAGAGGCCACGGTGTATATGCGCGGATTTTTCTGTCGATAAGATCCGCAGTTTCGTTCCAGTTGATGATTCCGTCTTCTTTTCTGATAAACGGAGTGTAGCTCGACGGGCCTTCCTGTTCTGCGCCCTGAGGAATTTTACCCTCGGACGCGATGGATTCAATCACTTTAAGCAAAAGTTCTGCTCCGGTTTTTGTTACCGGGCTTGAATTTTTATCGCCGTCCATCAGAAAAAGTGTTGTCTCACTTCCATCCAGCTGAATTTTATCCTGAGCCAGAATATTTCCTTCGTCAGTTTTTAGCGCCAGTGTCTGAACACAAATGCCCAGTTCCCTGTCTCCGTTCAAAATTGCCGCAGGAACCGGAGTACAGCCGCGGTATTTTGGAAGGGCTGAGGGGTGAAGGTTGATTCCTCCAAACTTAAACATTCCGAGGAATTTTGGGCCAAAAATACGGCCGTAGTCAAAAGAAACAAGAAGGTCAAAATCATATGGTTCACAGGCTTCTCTTGCCTCTGAGTTCAAATGGTCAAATTCAAGTGTCGGAATCTGATTTTTTGCAGCGCAGGCAGCAACTTCCGTCGGAACCAGATCGTGATGGCGGCCGCGCATGCTCGGAGGGTTTGTTAAAACCGCACAGATTTTAAAGAGAGAGGATTTTTGCGAGCTGTCGATTAAACTCTGTAAAACCATAGCCGACGCCAAAGGCGAGCCTGCATAAAGAACTTTCAGCATCGGAGACCTCTCTTAACTGTTGTGTTTTTTTGCTTCTTTTGCGGCAAGTTTTGCTGCAATCGATGCGGCCTTTTTTGCTTTGGCTTCTTCTTTTTTAGCCTGGCGTTCAAGGCGCTTTTTCATCTGGGCATTTACTTTTGCGGCAAATTCAGGGTCACCGCGGTCGATATAAACAATTCCGTCCAGGTGGTCATTTTCGTGCTGGATAATACGGGCAAGAAGTCCGTCAGCTTCGAGGGTAAACGGCTTTCCAAATTCATTTAACGCCTGAACAGTTACCTTTTCAGGGCGGCGGATGTTTTCGTTAAAACCCGGAAGCGACAGACAGCCTTCTTCGTAATCTACCAGAGTCTGGCTGGTGTTGATAATCTGCGGATTGATAAATACGCGCTTAACTTCATCGTCTGCCATTAAAACAAAAAATCTCTGTTTGATTCCGACCTGTGGAGCGGCAAGACCAACTCCGTCAGCTTCAAACATTGTTGCAAACATTTCTTCAAAGAGTGCACGCATTTCGTCATTTATAGAGGCAGGGTCTACAGGTTCGCATTTTGCGCGAATCACTTCTTCCCCAAGTTTGTAAATTTTCATGCCATTGAGTTTAACATAATGTACTGATTGTTTCTATACAGTCCGGAAAACAATCAATTTGCGACCAGCGTTTTTGAGCGCAAAGACGAGGGTTGTTACAACTATTTCTTGTCGGCAAGGACTTCTTTTAAAGTTTCGAGAAGTCCCTTACCATTTGTCCTGAACTGCAGAATAAAGCTTGTCTTCTGGGCAAGTTCATCGTTGTGTTTCTGAAGGCGGGCTTTGAGAGTTTCGTAGACGACGGTTGTTCTGGCCTCTTTAGCGTACTGGCGGATTTTTGCAGACAGGTTAAAGGTGTAACAAAGGTCTACCGTAAGCACGCCGTAGAAAAATCCCACAACAAAACTGAATGAAATATGGTTTGTAAACCAGTACAGCCATTCAATAATCTTCGGATGAACAAGAAAGTAATAAAGTGCGCTCAAAATTACCCAGTAAAATGAATATTGAGGGCAAACGATTCCCTTGATGTTGCCGCGGCACTCTGAATAGTCCCAGAGCTTGATTTTCATTCCACGGATAAAAATCAGACCGGCAATGAATTCGAGAAGAGTGATGCAAAGGGCCATCAGAACGAACAGCACGATTTTTTGAACCCACGGCTTTTCGCTTACAAATGAAACATCAATCATTGCAAGCGAAAACATAATCACAAGGCTCAAACCGTACAATGGAAGATACGGACCTGTCAAAAAGCCCGGGTTAATCCATTTGCGTTCCGGATTGTTTCTGGAAAAAAACCTTCTCCAGAAAACTTCGATTCCCCAGCCGATAAGGCTGCCTGTAAAAAATAAAAAAGTAAGTACTAAAAATAAATTCATAATCTGTTCCGTTTCTGAAGCCTGAGCGTTTGCGGGCCTCAAACTTCCATTAATACTTTATGGTAAAATTGAATTATTCACAATTCAACAAATTAAAACGTACATAACAGAAAAATATTCCAACAAATGCGGTTTTATGCTATCTTCTTCGTATGATTAAAATCACAAAGTATTCAGATTTAGACGACTCATTTTTTGTTGGACGCGATTTTGGTTCTTCAATTGACATCGTAAAGGATGTTCTTGTTGACGTTAAAAACCGTGGAGATCAGGCCCTCTCAGAGTATGGCGCAAAGTTTGACGTAAGCGCTCCTGCCCATTTTGAAATTCCACAGGAAGAACTTAAAAAAGCCGCTGAACATATGAAGGCAACTAATCCGGATCTTTATAATTCACTCTGCTACAGCCGCGACCTGGCACTTCGTTTTGCAAAAAAACAGGCTGAGTGTTTTACTGATTTTGAAACAGAACTTGAACCGGGCATGTTTACCGGTCAGAAAAATATTCCTGTGGACAGGGCTGGCGTTTATGTCCCGGCCGGAAGGTTTCCTCTCGTTTCTACAGTTGTAATGACAGTTACTCCGGCTGTTGCGGCAGGCGTTAAAGAAATTATTTTGTGTACTCCGCCAAGAGTTCACCCGGATGACATGGAAAAAGCGCAGGCACAGGGACTCGGCGTTCCTGGAAAACCGTTTGTGGGCGGAAAACCATACGCTGACACAAATATCATGGCAGCCGCTTACATCTGCGGTGTTACAAAGGCTTTTGCCTGCGGTGGTTCTCAGGCTATCGGTGCCCTTGCTTTCGGAACTGAATCTGTTCCACGTACTGACGTAATTGTCGGACCCGGAAACAAATTTGTTGCAGAAGCTAAAAAACTCGTTTACGGCACCGTCGGAATCGACATGGTTGCCGGACCTACAGAAGTATTTATCATTGCCGACAAATCAGCAAATCCTGAATGGGTTGCGGCTGACCTTCTTGCACAGGCCGAACACGACGTTGTAGCACAGCCGGTTATGGCATGCGACAGCGAAGAACTTGCAAAGGCGATCGCAGAACAGATTGAAATTCAACTTGAAAAACTGCCGACAAAAGAAACTGCAGCCCAGAGCATTAAAAACTGCGGTGTAATTATTGTCTGTGATAATCTTGAACAGGCCGCAGAAGCCGCCAACAGAAAGGCCCCGGAACATCTTGAACTTGCGATGGAAGAAGGTGCTGAACGCGATAAAATCGAAAAACTCGTACACAATTACGGTTCACTCTTTATCGGTCACTCAAGTGCAGAAGTATTTGGTGACTACGCTGCCGGCCTCAATCACACTCTGCCGACAAGCGGAAGTGCCCGTTTTACAGGCGGTTTGAGCGTTCGTGTTTTCTTAAAAACCGTAACAACCCTGCGCACTGTACCGGGCTCTAAGGGCGCAGTTGCATCAGCAACTGCAGCCGGTCACCTTGGAGATGCAGAAGGTCTTGCAGCACACGCACGCGCCGCAAGAATCCGTCTGTAACCTACAGAATAGGATATTTATCAAAATAAGTTTTTGTCTCTTTAGCAACAATTCCGCTCAGTACAATGAGCGAAACACAGTTAGGTATTGCCATCAGGCCGTTCGTAATGTCGGCGATTGTAAATACTGCGTTAACTGTAAAGTATGGTCCGATTGCAATTGCTACAATGTACAGAACTCTGTAGAGCATAACATAGTGCATGCGGCCGTTTGACAAATATTCGAGACATTTTTCTGAGTAGTAGTCCCATCCGAGAATTGTTGTAAATGCAAAGAAAGCAAGACAAAGCATCAAAAGGAACTGAACTGAAACTCCGTCTCCGCCGAGGTCAAAAGAAAGTGCTGCGGCAGTCAGCTGAACACCTTTCAGTTCTTCTGCAGAGAAAGCAGGATTGAGCATTGCAAGAACGATTGCCAGGCCTGTCATTGTACAAACAATCAGAGTATCAATTACTGTACCTGTCATGTTTACGAGACCCTGTTCAACAGGTTCGCTGGTCTGAACCGGAGCTGCCGCGATAGGTGCGGAACCGAGACCGGCTTCGTTAGAGAAGATACCGCGTGCAATACCACGCTGCATTGATTCTGTTACCTGTTTGATTGTCCATCCGATTGCTCCGCCGGCAACTGCCTTAAAGCCGAATGCTGATTTAAAAATCAGGGCAAATGCTGCAGGAATGCGGGTTGCATTCATGATGATTACGGAAAGTCCAAGGAAAACATAAATGATTGCCATTGCAGGAACTACTTTTTCTGCAACTTTTGAAATTCTCTTCAATCCGCCGAGAATTACGAGTGCTGCACAGATTGTTACGATTGCACCGCCGATTACTGTTGCCCATGAATAGGCAGTAAGCTTAACAGCTGCATTACCAATAAGTTCAGCATATGTCTGGGAATTGATTAAAGCAGTTTTACCAGTATCAAGGTATTTTGCTACTGCAAATGCTATATTCTGATTATTAGGGTCAAAAGCCATGTTTACGGCAGAAGTAATACCGTTAATCTGTGTCATTGTTCCGATACCGAGCAGACCGGCAAGAACACCAAAGACTGCAAAAAGAACTGCGAGCCACTTCCATTTTGGACCCATACCTTTTTCGATTGTGTAGAAAGGTCCGCCGAGAACGTGTCCGTCATCTTTTACTTCGCGGTATTTAATTGCGAGCATACATTCTGCGTATTTTGTTGCAGTACCGAGAATTGCGGCAACCCACATCCAGAAGAGGGCACCCGGACCGCCGGCAGCAATCGCTGTAGCAACACCTACGATGTTACCGGTACCGATTGTGGCAGAAAGAGCAGTACATAAAGCAGAAAAGCCTGAAAGTTCACCTTCGCCTTCGTTCTTTTTAAAGATACCTCTAAAGGCACGGCCGAGCTTTCTAAATTGAATTCCACGGGTTGCAAGGGTTAGAATAAGCCCTGTTGCGAGAATAAGGACGATTGTCGGGATTCCCCAGACAACGTCATCGATTTTGTTTAGAATTTGATCAAACATAATCCACCTTTTTTATTATAGAAAGATAGGTACTATAATAACAGATGTTTTATGAATGGGCAAATTATTTACTTTTCTTTGTGGCGTTTATCGAGTTCGTCGTAAACGTCCTGCCAGGTAACGCCTTCCTTGTACATCAAAACGCTTACAAAGTAGAGGAGATCTGCAGCTTCCCAGATTATATCTTCTTTTGTTTCGGCTTCGTCTGTAAGTTCTTCGGCTTCTTCCATTACCTTTTCGCGTACACGTTTAGCGTCGAGGGTTGCGGTATAACTGCCCGGACGGGGATTTGCAAAGCGTTCGGCAACTGTCGCGTAGAGACGTTCGAGGTTGCTCTTTGCATCAGGTTCGCTTCCAAAGCATGTGTAGCTGCCTGTGTGGCATACACCGCCGTTCGGGAAAACGGTTGCAAGAACAGTATCGCGGTCGCAGTCAACCCGCATTTTGATTAAATCGAGATAGTGATGGCTTTCTTCGCCCTTTGTCCAGAGACGGTTCTTTGTGCGGCTAAAGAAAGTGAGGCGGCCGGTTTCAAATGATTTTTCAAACGCTTCTTTGTTGGCAAAACCGAGCATCAAAACTTCTCCGGAAGGACTCTGTGCAATTACAGGAATAAGTCCGCCGGCCTTTTCAAAATCAAGACAGCCGATAAATGCATCTTTAAGGCTTACAACACCTGTATAAAGTGCCATTCCAAGCTGAACATCGCAGCCCAGCTTTTCAAGTTCAACAATCTGCTCAAGGCTGTTAACGCCACCGGCTGCTACAACGCGGCATTTTACTGCCTGACGGAGAGCGCGCACACTTTCCATGTCAGTGCCCTGCATGCAGCCTTCTTTTTCTACGCAGGTGAATAAAAGTTCAGAACAGTATTTTTCTGCTTCTTTTGCACCTTCAATCAAAGGAATATCTACAGTTTCGGTCCAGCCTTTAACGGCAATTTTTCCGCCGATTGCATCTACCGAAATAATTACACGCTGTTTTCCGATTGTTTTATTCAGTTCTTCAAGAAATTCAACATTGAGGATTGACTCGCCCGGTTTTGGATTTGCATTCCATGCGGCAGAGCCGATGATTACTTTTTCTGCACCGAGAGAAATAAGTTCGCGGGCTTTTTTTACGTCACGGATTCCGCCGCCGACACGAACGTTGCCGCGGCGCAGAAGATGCTTTAAAAGTTCAGTATTTTTTGTATTGCCCTTTTCGTCAGTGTTACGAAGAGCCTGGTCAAGGTCGATAATTGCAACCTCGCCGTATTTGTTAAACTCACTGATCAATGAATCAGCGTCATCGCGCTGCAAAACAAGATCTTTACCATTTTTTAACTGGACAACGTGTCCGTCCTTCATGTCGATAGAAGCAATTACCATAATGCGCAGAGTATAACATATTGTGCGTTAAAGTTGAATACTGAATTCTTCCATAATTGTTTCGTCAAAATCTTTTATGGCGTCGGGGTGCTTTTCTGCATATTCAAGGATTTTGTCGCCAAGACCGCTTTTGAGCAGTTCCTGAATTTTGTAGCGCGGAACCTTTGCAACGGCAGGACATGTGTTTTCGAGAACGACAACAATTCTGTCATTTTTTCTTGAAGCACGGAACGGCCAGATTGAACAGTCAAAGGGCTTTTCGTCCGCATCAAGTTTACAGCCGGTTTCTGATAAAAACGGGCACGCAACTTCTTCTTCACTGTTGTCGGTTGTGTATTTATAAATCAAATCAAAGGTAACAAGGTCGCCGCCTGCTTCGCGGAAGCGGGTGCCCGGATGACGGAGCTTTAAGTGAACCGCCATATCGCGGTCAAAAAGAGGAGTTTCCCATAAACTTTTACGCCTGAACGAACAGCAGAAACGGCAGGCTGCGCATTCAGACGGACTTAGAATTGACTTTAACATTTTGTAAGTACCCCATACCATTTATCCAGGATTATGTCCGGGTGGTAAGAAAGTTTTGCCTTTCTTAAACCTTCGACTCCCATGTCTTCTTCGCGATTTAAAAATTCATAATCAGTAACGGTATTTGCAAAACACCAGTTTATTGCCGCATAGGCACCGTTGGCCGCATATTCGCCGAGGCATTTTTCAAAATGAACATCAACCACGTACGAATTGACCGGGCTTGCCATTGTCATTGCGACCGGTTTGTTATCAACATACAGCACACCGCCCATCATTGAAAAGATTTCGCTTACGTTAAGGGCCTGTTTGATTGATTCATGTTCCATGCGTAAAACTTCAAGGTCGTTGTTTCCGTTTTCGCCCATCCAGATGCTGCTCACTTTAACGATGTCTTCTGCAACGCCTTCTTCCTTCAGCGTTTTGAATTTCCAGCGGTTTTCGTAAGTGCGCATAAAACGCGAAAGGTGGTTCTTTTTTTTATGGTAAGTTTTGCCTTTTAGTTCAGCAAGTGCGATGGAAGAATACATGTAATCGCTGTCGTTGCGCTCACTTACCCATTCAATTTTGTAATCTGTAAGTTCTTCAGCAAGACATTTATCGATTTCTGCTTTCTGACGTTCCGAAACGAGAATCAGCTGTGGCTCGCGTTTATTGTCCTGTGCATCAGAAATTATTGTTCTTAATGCGGAGGCGAGGGATTTTGAATTATATTCAGCGGACTTCTGGGGAGAATTGATGTCGAGCAGCGCAAAAGGAAAGCCGTAGCCGCGGCGGTTTACAGAGGAACCGGAATAATAGCGGAACAGAAAACTGTCCTTGCGGCACATTCTGATGTCGTACTTTTTCTGCAGAAAATAAAGGTTTGCCGGAGAAGTGTCGCTTCCATACCATGGAATGCCGTAGAGTTCTTTTCGTAAGAGGCAGTAATCCTGAGCCTCAAAAATTTTCCAGTTGAGTCCTTCTGTCATCGGCAAAATTGTATTAAAAATTATCTCCTGTGAAAAGTCGGCAGGTTGAAATTAAATCCGGTCCAAAGCGTCGCTGAGTTTTTTGATAATCAGGTCAGGGTCTTCAATTCCCGGGAAAATTCTAAACATTCCGAACAAATCTTCTGACATATCCGGATTAGAATAATACTCGTCCTTGTATGAAGCGTGACCAAATCCTTGGTAATAATTTATCAGGGTTTTATTTGAATAAGTTTTTTTGTGGCATTTTTCGATATCGAGGGAGTCGCACAAAGCTTTTGCCTTTGCGTCATAATCATCTTTATCCGAGCGGATTGCAAACGAAATGTAGGCTCCGCAGTATTTTTGATCTGTAAAAAATTCGTAGCTCGAACTTGATTTGAGTGCAGGAAATTCAACCCAGCCGATTTTATCACTTGAATTCAGGAACTCTGCGATTTTTGCTGCGTTTTCAAAGCGCGTTTTGTAGTTCTTTATGGCTTCATCGATATTTACGGTAATAATGCCGGCAAAGTTTTTTTCTATGTTTGAATCAAATATGCTTTTCATTACAGTTTCGAGCCGCCATGAAAAAGCAATTGCAGAGTCTTCCGCAGACATGTCGAATGCCCATCGGATTCCGTGACAGCATGAGTCGCCGGCCTTCAAGAGCGGAACGTTAAATATACGCCAGTCAATCTTTCCGCGTTCAATTACCATACCGCCGCTGTACGACGGATCTGCAAATAAGAACGAAAAATCCAAAATTGCAATATCCGCTCCAAAATTAAAGGGATTGATACAACTCATCGGAATACCGCCGTTGTCTACAACAAGCGGAAGTTTTGCGCGGTGCGCTACTTCGGCAATTTTTTTGATATCTACAGCTTCCGGCCGCATTGAACCTTCAAGGTCGATAAAGATACAGCGGGTTGCCGGAGAAACAGCAGCTTCAAATTCAAGCGGATCAGAAGAAAAAACAAAGTTTGCAGTTATACCGATGTCTTTAAGGAGAAACTTAAAGAAATTATATGCAGTGGCACGCACATTGGCCCCGACAACAACTTCGTCCCCGGCTCTTGCCAGAGTCAGTATTGTCTGGATAATCGCATTCATCCCGGAATTAAAGAGAACGGCTTTTGCTCCACCTGTCAACTTACAGATATTATTCTTAAACGCTTCTAATTCAGCTTTACTGCCCATAGGCAATATTATATATCATTTTTTTCAAATTCTTCTTCAAAATCTAACTATTTTCTTTTAAATTATTGCAATCTATAAATATTAAGTGAGCGTTTTTTTATAAACACTGTCCTTTATTTTTAGGGAGTTTGCAATTATACTTTATAATACATAAAAATTTTTTCTAAAAAAGTTTAAAATTTTATGTATCTAAAACTAACTTAATATGTTCTAAAAAATGAACACTAATAACCCAAGGAGGATTTTTGGTTATGAAAAAATTAGTTACATTTTTAGCTTCTTGTCTTATGCTCGGAACTTTCGCATTTGCTGAAGGTTACATCTGCGCTAACGACCTCGAAGCCGGAGAAATTACAGAAGAAACAAAAGAAGAAGACGGATTTGTTCTCAATGCTAACGCAGAAAAGAATATCACAATTGAAAACAAGCCTGTTCACAAATCTCCGGATGGTGAAGACTACACTGTAGCTATCAAATTGAATGGTTCAGGAAAACCAGACTACCGCTCAATTTCTTTCCCTGCTAAAAAAGGTGAAACAATCGTTATTCACGGAAACTCTGGTTCAAAAACTGATACACGTCCACTCGTTTTGATCGGACCTGACGGAAAAACTGTAAAAGAACTTCCAATGGGACCTGACGGACAGGCAGGAACTGTAGCAACAGAAGGTAAAGTAAAGGCACCGGCTGACGGAACTTATACAGTTTACTCAAAGAAATCTGGTATCAACATTTACAAGATTACTGTTTCTAAATAACAAAACTGGATGTTAACAAGCATCCTGTAATTTTCTAGTCTAATGTGCGCAGGGCTTTGTTATTCAAGGTACCTGCGCTTTTAGTTTATAAACAGCCGTTGCAAAACGGACAAATAAAAGGAGATATGATGAAAAAGTTACTTTCATTCGGACTCAGCGTTCTGCTCGCCTTTTCTGCATTTGGTCAGTCAAACTGGGCAAGCGTAGCAGACCCTGAAATCAAGTCAGTAAAACTCAGTGCTGACAATCCAAATGAAGTTACTGTTGAATTCGTAGCGGCTACAGATGCAAAAACAGCCGACAAAGGTCAGGTTGTAATGACTGATGCAAACGGTTCAGAAGTAACAAACTCATTTGGACGTACCCGTAAGCCGAACAAGCATTCAGAATTCGTTCCTGAATCAAGCGGCAAATACACATTTGTTGTTTACACAGAAAAACGCGGTGAAACAACTAAAAAAGCTTCAAAACCGGTTACTTTTGACTTTAAGCTCCCGCTTACACAGACTGTAGTTCAGCTTTTGAACGTAGGCGGCGGTACAATCGATGCTTCATGGTCAGCCGTTAAGGAAGCAGAAGGTTACATCCTTACTTACACAGACAACAGCGGCAAGAAAGTAAGTCTGCCTCAGACTTCAGACCTTACTGCTACAATCAAGGGTCTTAAAGTAGGAAGCTACTCGGACATTTACGTAACTGCAGTTCGCGGCAAAGATACAATGGCGTCAAAAACAACTCACAAGCTTGTTAAAGCCGAAAAAGAACGCGTATGGACATTCACTGAATTCGGTACATCTACAAATCCAAACCGCAACAGATACGAAATTCTCGATCCTAACGACATGAAAGTTAAACTCTATTCATGTATTTACGACGAAAAAACAGGAAACATCATCGAAAAAGGCGGTAAATTCGAAAGCTTCTTTGACGGTATTTCGTTCTACTACACAACAATCGATCCGTACAAAGAAAACTTTGAACTTACAGCAACTGTTCACGTAGACTACCACAACCCGATGGTTGACGGTCAGGAAGGCTTTGGTATTCTTGCAATCGACCGCCTCGGTATCGACGGACAGCCGATGATGACAGCCTACAACAACTCGGCAGGTGTTATCAGCCGCAAGTTTACAACTCACGTAAACGGCAACAAAAAGGAAATCAAAAACGGTCTTGGTTCACGCTTTGTAAGCGGTCTTACAGACGAACTCATCGCTAAAGGTGATGCCGGAATTAAAGAAAGCGCAGTAAGCCTTGGACGCGCATTCAGCTACGACCAGGCCGGTGACGCCATCAAGACCGGTGACACTTACCGCATTACCCTCAAAAAAGACAACACAGGTTATCACGCAATCTACAAGAGAGCCATTCCTTCAGAAGACTCTGTTGAAGAATACATTATGTACGACAACGAAAACCAGAAACTTGTTCAGCTCGATAAAGATCACGTTTACCTTGGTTTTGCAGTTGCACGCGGATGTAACGCAACATTCTCTGATGTAGTTCTCAACATTACAGATCCTAAAAAAGATCCTCCTCCTGTAGAAGAACCGCCGGAGCTTGTTCCTCTTACAACAGCAATCGACTGTCCGACAACATGGTACAACAAAAAATATCCGTTCGTATTCTCAGCCAATGCAAACGGTACAATCCATGTAGAAACAAAGGACGGTAAAGTTCTTATCAAGAGTGACAAAGTTACAGCCAATGTTGACTACACCAAGACACTCAAAATCAAACCTGAACTCAACGACCTTCTCGTAACATTTGACCCTGAAGACAACTGGCGTCCTGGCAAAAAACAGGTTGTTGCACAGTACAACGCAGAAACACTCCAGTACGAACAGAACTACAAATCTGTAACATACTCACATTCAATCGTTTCTAAAACATACAAGGGCAAAACTCTGTACGTAAGCCCGACTGCAACAGCATTCGGTAAGGGTACAAAAGACGATCCTCTTGATATCGTATCAGCAATCGCTTATTCAGAACCTGGACAGACAATCATCCTCAAGGGCGGTGTATACTTCCCTAACAAGGGTATCGAAATTGAACGCGGTAACAACGGTACTGCAAAGGCCCGCAAAACTCTTGTAAGCGAAGCAGGTTCACGCGCTGTAATCGACTTCAGCAAGGCTAAGGTTAAGGTAACTGCATTCAACCTTTACGGTGACTACTGGACAATCAAGAATATCGACATCTGCCACACACCGGGAGACGTTAAAGCACTCCAGGTAGCAGGTGACTACAACCAGATTCTTATGGTAGATACTTACGAAAACGGTGATACAGGTATCCAGATTGCCGGACGTTCAGCAGAACCATTTGAAAAATGGCCTCATGACAACTACATCTACGGATGCGAATCATTCGGTAACTGCGACCCTGCACAGAACAACGCCGACGGTTTTGCTTCTAAACTTACTTCAGGAAACAACAACGTATTCCGTAACTGTGTTGCACACCACAACGTAGACGACGGATGGGACCTCTACTCTAAGGTAGAAACAGGTCCAATCGGTGCAGTTCTCCTCGACAACTGTATTACTTACGGTAACGGTACAAAACTCGACGGAACCGGAAACGGAGACGGTAACGGATTTAAACTTGGTGGTGACGGTATCGCAATCAAGCACATTCTCCGCAACTCAATCGCCTGGGGTAACGGTGTAAACGGAATTACATGTAACTCTAACCCTGCATTGATTCTTGACCGCGTTACAGCAGTTGCCAACGGCAACTACAACATCAGCCTTTACGGAAAGGGAAAGGAAGAACAGTATCCTCGTATCTTCGAAGCTAAGGGTGTTCTTTCTCTCGAAGGCGGCGCAGGCGACAACTACAAGGAAAAACCTGATCTCTTTGCTGATGACACATTCTTCTTCAACGGAGCCCAGACACAGAACAAATCTGGAGCCGTTCTGGACAAGAGTGCATTTGTAAGTACAGACACTTCAAAACTTGCCAACGGTTACAACGCTGACGGTTCATTCAACCGGTTGCCGCGTAACGAAAACGGACAGTTTGAGCTCGGTGATTTGTTCAAACTCACTGATAAAGTTCCGGCAGGTGTTGGTGCTGACTACAACCATTCCAGCAGCAACTCAAATGCTAAATAATTAAAGCGCTGACTGCTAAAGGCTTCCGGTTCCGGCCGGAAGCCTTTTTTTTGGCCGGCACGCTTTTTTTTCTTTATAAAATCCGTTACACTTTCCTGCATGACCCAGGAAGAAACACAGCCGGAACGCGAACTCTGTTTTAAGTGCTTACGCCCTAAGGACAGCTGTTTTTGCAAACACGTTAAACCTTTTGACCCAAATATCAAGTTCGTCTTTTTAATGCATCCAAAAGAAGCAAAGAAGAACCGCACCGGAACCGGCCGCATCGCACACGCAGGTCTTATTGACAGTGAAATTATCATGGGTATCGATTTTACAAAGAACACACGCCTCTGCCAGCTTCTTGAAGACCCGCAGTATTATCCAGTTTTGATGTACCCGGGTCCGGACGCAATCAATTCAAAAACAAGCGGATTAAAAGAAATAATCGGAAACAGAAAACTTCTTGCCATAATTATTGATTCAACATGGTTCTGCTCAAAAAAGATGATTACATCAAGCCCAAATATCATGGCACTTCCAAAATTGAGCTTCAGCGGCAGTTATGAATCAATCTTTACGTTTAAAAAAGAGCCAAAACCTGAATACATTTCTACGATTGAATCCTGCTATTACCTTGTAAAAGAAATGCAGGAGGCAGGCATTACACCCGCTTCCGCAACAGAGGGCCTCGAATCGCTCATGACTGCATTCAAGTTTATGATAAAATTCCAGCTGCAAAAAGAAAATGACAGAATCGCAGGTCTTCTTCCAAACACCCACGCGACAGACTTTAAATACACAAAGAAAAAAGAAATTCCGTCCTTTCTGAACGACTAATTATACAGCGGAAGTATGCCTTTTGGCGCAAAGTCACCGTCAAGTGCCGCAAAGAGTGCCTTAAATGTATACGGTGAGTAGCTGTAACCAAGCAGAATCGTATCAGCCCAGGTAAAATTCAACACAGGAACCGGCGCCAGAACCGACATTACGATTACGCGCTTTCCGGTCCGCTCAAGACGGCGTGCAATCATGGCACTTCTCTCGTTTGCAACACAGATAATGATTGTGTCAAAACCGCGTGCAGTCGACTCGATATTATTGCTCATCCAGTCAGCCTGATTCGGGCCCATTTCGTAGTCATATTTGAATTCAGCGGCGTTCGGGTAGCGCGCATGTGCTTCTGTAAAAAATTCCGGAAACTGATTTTGTCCGGCAAGAAGAATGCGCTCACCTTCAGCAGGTTTGTAGGGCAAAGTTCCGCTCTTGTAGGCAGTAATTGAACGGCAAGCCTGGGCAAGAAAGAATTTCTGACCTTCCTTATCCGGAACAAGTTCTTTTAATTTATCAACTTCAGGATACAGAGGAGCCGCATTGGAACTTCTGAAATAATTCAACTTGTATAGAATTACACGGCGTGCAGCGCGTTCAACCGTCTGTTTAAAATCCGTACTGCTCTTCATCAGGGCAAGATTGCTTGTCCACAAACTTTCCTGCAGATGTGCGGTCGTAGAAGAAATTACAATGTCGTTTCCGGCTTCGATTGCAAGGCGGAATGCACGCGAAAGGCTTCCGGCGTACATTGTCGCTCCGTTCATCATCATGTCGTCGGTAATTATAAGGCCTTCGTAATGAAGTTCATTCCGCAGAATATCCGTCAAAAAAGTTTTGCTCAGACTGGCCGGTTCGCCGTTGGATTTAATCTGAGGAAAGCTCAGGTGTCCGCTCATTATCGCAGGAATTTTTTCTGCAATCAGATATTTGAACGGAACAAGTTCGCGGTTGAGCAGAGTGTTGTAGTCTATATCGATTCGCGGAAGGGCGCCGTGGCTGTCCAGACCGGTATCACCGTGGCCGGGAAAGTGTTTTGCCGTTGGAATCACACCCGCGTCCATGGAACCGGAAACAAAACTTGCGCCAAGTTCACCAACGTACTCGGGATTGGAACCGAATGAACGGGGGCCGATTACTGTTGAATTCAAATTGGTGTAAATATCAACGGTCGGCGCAAAGTTCATGTTGATTCCGAGCGCCTTGATTTCGCGGCTTATGTAATAACCTGAATAATATGAATCTATCGGATATGCCGAAGCTCCGATTGCCATGTTGCCCGGAGTGTCAGATGTGTCACCCTTAACGTGCCGGATCCAGCCGCCTTCCTGGTCTGTCGCAACAAAAAGCGGAATCTTAAAATGACGGGCCTGAGATTTTTTTTGCAGGGAAGCCACAGACTTTGCAACGAGTTCCGTGTTGTCAGTATTCCAGCCAAAAACTTTTACGCTTCCAAGACCTCTGTCCAGAACCCACTGATTCAACAATTCGCTTGGTTCAGCTCCTGCCCAGCCAAACATTAAAATCTGCGCCAGAAGTTCTTCGTCGCTCATACGTTCACATAAAAAGTCTGCAAGTTCTTCGGCAGGATAATCAGACCAGAAGTCAGCGCTTTCAGGAATTACTTTCTGGGCATAAATTGAATTCAATCCGCTCAAAAACAGAACGGCCGTACAAATAAAATTGCGCCGGAGTAATTTAATAAAGTCAAAGGCTTTCATTAATTCTCCGCGCCTGTTCTGGCATTTTTAATCATAGTTACGTATTCGTGAGCCTGGTGGGCCGCAATAGCGCCGTCTGAGGCTGCTGTAATCAGCTGACGGAAAGGTTTGGCCCGTACATCGCCTGCCGCATACATTCCCGGAACAGAAGTTTCCATCCGGTAATTTGTAATCAGGTAACCGCCTTCGTCCTTCCGGAGCATGCTTACAAGGTCGGTCCGCGGATTCATTCCGACAAAAATAAATACGGCGTCGGCAGTCTGTTCAACCTTTTCTCCGCTGACTGTATCTTTGAGCACTACGGATTCAACTTTCTGACCGCCCTTAATCTCAGCGATTTCTGTGTTAAAAATTACCGTAATG
>JAEENG010000094.1 GCA_016283615.1 Treponema sp. | reverse complement strand
AACTTGCAAGAAAAAATCCAGACATTAACTTTAACGAAAAACTGAATGAATTAAACGCGTCAGAAAAAAAACTTTCGTCAGAAGCTTATTATCTTGCGTTTTTAAAGCGCACTCTGGGAGATTTGTACGCATTCAACAAAGATTATAACAGGGCGTCTGATGCATATCTTGAGGCGGCCAAAATTCACCTTAAAAACCGCTACGTGAGCGAAATCGGTCTTGATTATTATTCTGCTTCCCGCATGGCATCATTATCAAACAATAAAAAGCTTGCAGTTGAATATATCCAGACTGCCATTAAATACGACAAGGATGCAGAAAATACGAGCGCAATTGCCTCGGATTACAATGCTTACGGTCTGATTCTTTTAAAGGGTGCTCCGTCAGAAAGTGACAGAAAACTTGCCCGTGACTTAATCAGCTGGGCGTCAGATATTTACAGGGCAGGCGGTTTTGAAAAAGAAGCCCGGGCCTGCCGTATCCGTGCTGAATCAATTGAATAATAATCAGGCGTTTGCAGGAGCTTCTTCGGCAGGTGCTGCCTCGTCAGCTGCTGTTGTCTGGGAATCGTTCTGAGTGGCTTCAGAAGCGTCCTGGGAGCCTTCTGCGCATTCTGAGCCTTCATTCTGGGCGTTTTGAGGTTCATCTCCATCCGAAGCGTTATCGAGCGACTTTGCGGCTTCTGCAGTTGCTTGTGACTCGTCTGATGTCGGGTGGGATGTGTCGTCCGAAGACTTTTCTTCTTCAACTTCTACCTGAGTAGTGTAATCTGTTTTATCCCAGTTGAGTGAAAGTGCCTGGTTTATGAGTTTTTTCTGCATTTCTTCGCAGATGAATGTTCTTACATAAGAGCGGAACGAGTCTTCAGTGTCCGGCGTAAAAATCATAATTAAAAGTGCCGCATCCCCGATGTTTTTGATACCGAAGATTTTTGCGTTTACCTTCAACTGTTTACTTCCAAGAACAAGATTGAGCCCGGGAATAACTGTGTTGATTCTGAAAAGCTGGCAGTATTTGAGAGGAATTTTTAATCCCATACCGATGGAACTGATATCTACAACTTCCATCTTGTACATCATGTTGCCGCGCAGGAAGAAGGCTTCTGTGCTTCTGACCCCCTGACAGCTCATGCGGACGAATTTTCGCATTCCCTTTGCCTTTAAGTCTTCGAGGCGGACCATGAGGTCGCCCATTGCTTCTCCAAAACCTTTTTCTACTGAATAAAATCCTGCTTCCATTTTGAGCGATTTTGTAAAGCGGTCTTTTTCGGCAGGTTTTAGTTTTGTACTGAATGCCCCGAATTTAACTTCCTTAAAGCGCGGTTCAGTTTCAAAGTATTGAATAAAGTTATACCAGACGTTCGGGGTGTTCTGTGAGTCGAGGTTGATGTAGACAATTGACTGAGGATTCAGGATAAGGAGACTTTTGAGCTGGCGGTACTGGTCAATCTTATAGATTTCGTATTCCTGTTCCATAAGGCGGAGAATAATATTTGTGTTGAGGGTAAATGTCGCGCAGACAAAGAAAATCTTTTTACCGTAAATCTCTACCTTTTGAGCCTGGTTATCTTCCATTGGTTTTAGTCTCCCGAAATATTATAAACCGAATTTGCAGTTTTTTTAAAGTATTATGTTGCATTATAGAGCATTATACCTTAAAATATAACATAGCGTTAAATTAAAGAGGGGTAACGCCCTAAATTAAAAGGAGAAATATATGAATAAATCAGAATTGGTTGACGCAATCGCTAAAGACACTGGTCTTACAAAAAAAGACTCAGAAGCAGCTGTAAAAGCTTTTGTAGAAGCTGTATCAAAAGCACTCTCTAAGGGTGACGATGTTCAGCTCGTTGGCTTTGGTACATTCTCTGTAGGCAAACGTGCAGCTCGTACTGGACGCAATCCTAAAACTGGCGAAACAATCAAGATCAAGGCTTCTAAATCACCAAAATTCAAGCCTGGTAAAGCTCTTAAAGACAAGGTAAACAAATAGTTTAATTCTTGCATTTATAAGCGGCCGTCCGGTACTTTTTTCCGGGCGGCTATTTTTTTTGTTATTTTTTTTACAAAATCGAATTTTTGCTATTGACACTTTTTAATAAAAAAAATATATTAATTAGGCATTCAGCAATGAACGGCATGGGCTATTAGCTCAGTAGGTAGAGCACCGCCCTTTTAAGGCGGCTGTCGATGGTTCGAATCCATCATAGCTCAAAAACGGAATCTGTTTAACAGGTTCCGTTTTTTTTTGGAGTTTTAAATGGCTGCAAATAAAATTGACATGACACAGGGAGCGATTTTCCCAAAGCTGATCCGCTTTGCCGTTCCGCTCATTTTCAGTTCAATTCTTCAACTGCTTTTTAACGCAGCCGATGTAATCGTTGTAGGGCGCTTTGCAGGTGACAATTCGCTTGCGGCTGTCGGTTCAACAAGTTCACTGGTAAACCTTCTTATAAACTTTTTCCTGGGGCTTGGAGTCGGCTGTAATGTTGTTGCGGCAAATTATTTTGGTTCAGGCAAGAGTGAAAAAGTATCGCGCACAGTGCACACGGCGATGATTTTAAGCGTAATCGGCGGAATTCTGCTCACTTTTATCGGAGTTACATTCAGCCGCCAGATTTTGATTTTGATGGGCTCCCCGGACGAAGTTCTTCCTTTATCAACCCTGTACTTAAAAATCTTTTTTGGCGGAGTTACACCGACAGTTATATATAACTTTGGAGCAAGTCTCCTCCGCGCAAAGGGTGATACCCAGAGACCGCTTTACATTCTTTTTGTGGCAGGCCTTATCAATGTTGTATTGAATCTTATCTTTGTAATCTGCCTGAAGATGGATGTTGCCGGCGTTGCATCTGCTACCGTTATCAGCCAGACATTCAGTGCGGTGGTAATTGTAATTCTTCTTCTGAAGGAAAAGGACGCATTCAAACTTGATTTTAAAAAACTCAGGATTGACTTTCACATTCTTTCCAAAATCGTAAAAATCGGCTTTCCGGCCGGGCTTCAGGGAATGATTTTCAGCATTTCGAACGTTGTAATTCAATCATCCGTAAACAGTTTTGGACCTGTGATGATTGCAGGAAATGCAGCGGCTCAGGGCGTAGAAGGTTTTATTTATATTTCGATGAATGGCTTTAGTCAGGCAATGCTTACTTTTGCAGGACAGAATATGGGCGCCGGCAAAATCGACCGAATTAAAAAGGCCGTGCGCGACAGTATTTTGTGCGCTTCATCTGCGGGACTCATACTCGGCGGACTTGCAATTCTGTTTGGACCTGTGCTGCTCGGGTTTTATTCAACAAACCCCGAAGTGCAGGCGGCAGGTATGATAAGGTTAAAGGTGATTCTTTTAACTTACTTTACCTGCGGAATTATGGACTGCACGGCAAACGCAATACGCGGGGTAGGACACTCTGTTTTACCGATGACTATAACCCTGCTGGGCGCATGCGGGCTCAGAATGCTTTATATTTTTACATTTTTCCAGCTTCCGCAGTTCCACACATTCAGGGGAGTTTTTTATTCGTATCCGTTGAGCTGGGCCGTGACTGCTGCGATTCTTGCCTTCGGCTTTATGCGGATTTTAAAGACAATCGAAAAGTAAACTGTCCGCCTTACGCGGGGCATCCGGCTTTTTTCTGTATTGTAAACAAATCAAAAAAGTGATAATTTATTTTAACTGTAAAACGGTTTCTTAAAGGTAATGATTGTCGTGGCTGATGAGTCATTTTTCCACAATTCAACAGGTGGAATTCACCTTTCGGTCTCCTTTTTTACATATACATAACACAAATCCATATTTTTAAAGTTTCACAATTTAATTCGGCATCTTTTTCGGGATCCGGATTTTTTTGTGGCTTTATTTAAGGAGAATCAGATGACTTACACTGCAGAAGTGGAACATATGTGTCCTTTGGCTAAGGGTGCATATCACGGTCCTGCTCCAATTCCTGAAGAAGGAAAATGGGTACAGGTAAAGAAAATCGAAGACATTTCCGGCTTTACACATGGTATCGGCTGGTGTGCTCCTCAGCAGGGCGCTTGTAAACTTTCCCTCAACGTAAAAGACGGCATCATTGAAGAAGCACTTGTAGAAACAATCGGCTGTTCAGGTATGACTCACTCAGCTGCTATGGCTTCAGAAATCCTCATCGGAAAAACACTTCTTGAAGCATTAAATACTGACCTTGTATGCGACGCAATCAACACAGCTATGCGTGAACTTTTCATGCAGATTGTTTACGGCCGTACTCAGTCTGCTTATTCAGAAGGCGGTCTTAAAGTTGGTGCTTCCCTCGAAGACCTCGGTAAAAACCTCCGTTCACAGGTTGGTACTATGTTTGCTACACGCAAAACAGGTCCACGCTACCTCGAAATGACAGAAGGTTATGTTGAATCTATGGCTGTTGATAAAGATAACCAGGTTATCGGTTACAACTGTATCAACTTTGGTAAACTGATGGACGCTCTGAAAGCAGGCAAACCTGCAAACGAAGCTATCGAAGGCGCACGCACACACTACGGACGCGTAACAGCTGATCAGGGAATGGTTCGCCTTATCGATCCAAGAAAAGAGTAGGAGGAATTAAAATGGCAACATTATTTGAAGATTACGAAGGCCGTATTCCTCAGGTGAATAAGGCTCTTAAAGAATATGGTTTTAAAGAAGGTGAAGCTGGTTTGAACGAAGCACGTGATCTCTGTAAATCACGCGGTTTTGATCCATACGAAATCTGTCAGTCTACACAGCAGATCTGTTTTGAAGACGCTAAATGGGCTTACGTTCTCGGTTCAGTAATTGCAATTAAAGAAGCTGAAAAAACTGGAGATAAAACTGGTTCAACAGCTGCCGCTAACATCGGTAAAGGACTTCAGGCATTCTGTCTGCCGGGTTCTGTAGCTGATGACCGCAAAGTTGGTCTCGGACACGGAAACCTCGGTGCACGTCTTCTTTCTGAAGAAACACAGTGCTTTGCCTTCCTCGCAGGTCACGAATCTTTCGCTGCTGCTGAAGGTGCAATCAAAATCGCAGCAAACGCAAACAAAGTACGCAAGAACAAGCTCCGCGTTATTTTGAACGGTCTTGGAAAAGACGCTGCTCAGATTATCAGCCGCATCAACGGCTTTACTTATGTTCAGACAAAGTTTGACTATTTCAACGGCGAAGGAACAGAC
>JAEENG010000093.1 GCA_016283615.1 Treponema sp. | reverse complement strand
TTACGAGAGTGAGTGTATCAACAGGGTCTGAGTAGTTTTCAAATTTTTTGTTGAGCTTGTAACGGCCGACACGACCGAGGTCGTAGTGACGGATGTTGAAGAACATACCTTCAAGTTCGTTTTTAGCTACTTCTGCAGCCATTGGTTCGCCCGGCTTGAGTACAGTAAATACAGCAGACAAAGCGTCTTCAAGAGTCGGTTCTTCGTTAAAAGCACCTTCTTTTGTGTATTTCATGTCTTCGCGTTCGAAACAGTTGATGATAATCTGGCTGTCGAGGGACGGGTTGAATTCTTCCTTGTCACCCTTGCGTTTACGTGCGTCAAAGAGAATTACGCAGATTTCATTAACGTTCTGAGTGATAAGATCGTCAACCTCATGCGGATGAAGTTTTTCGCCGGCACGGAAGAGAACTTTTTCTTCGCCGTTTTCGTCCTTGATTTTTACTGCAGTTGCAAGAACGCGGTCAACGAGAGAATCTTTATTCTTTGCGTCTACTTTTACATTTTCTGTTTTGTAGAAGCAGCGGATAATTTCTTCGCGTGTTGAATAACCAAGTGCGCGGAGGAAGATTGTTCCCAGAACCTTCTTCTTGCGGTCGATTTTAGCGTAAATAAGTTCTTTTTTCTGGTCGATTTCAAATTCAAGCCAAGATCCGTGATAAGGAATGATACGGCTTGAGTAAACACCTTTTTCGTGGTTAAAGATTACACCAGGTGAACGGTGGATCTGTGAAACTACAACGCGTTCAGCACCGTTGATAACAAAAGTTCCACGATCAGTCATGAGCGGAATATCACCCATGTATATATCTTTCTGAAGGATTGCACCAGAGTCCTTAAAATTAAGGTTGATTCTTGCCTTGAGAGGCACAGAATAGGTCAATCCCTTCTGTTTGCATTCAAGCTCAGAAAATTTAATGTTGTCTTCTTCGAGCTGATAGAATTCATACTCCAAAGACATGTTGCCATCAGGACTAACGATAGGGAAAGTTGAAGTAAATACTTCCTGAAGACCCTTGTTTTCCAATGGTTCATTGTTATCCAATTTTTCTTTTTGAAGAAAACTTTCGTAAGACGACAACTGAATGTCGATAAGACTCGGAATTTCCATGAAGTTCTGGATGTCTTTTCCGAAATACTGACGATTGATGACTCTACTTTTAGCGAACATCAATTCCCCCTGAAGAAAGCATTGCCTTTTTAGATTGCTACATGATACACAACCTGCATAACATACAGACTGAGTCCACAGCACAATAAAAAAAAGCTTTTTGCCGGAAATCCGGCGTTTTGATCAGTTATTTTTAAATTTTAGACATCTGCCTTATAAACAGATAAAGCCTACGGGTAACATTTGACCTTTACCCGTAAGCATTTAAAGGTTGAATTGAAAAACCGCCTGTTCAAGCGGCTTTTCTAATTTCATTAAGCTTATTTTTTAGAAGCTTTACCACCGGCTTCTTCAACTTTCTTGATGAGTTCATCAGCTTCTGCTTTAGAAACACCAGCTTTGAGTTCTTTTGGTGCACCTTCAACGAGAGCTTTAGCATCGCCAAGACCGAGGCCGAGGAGTTCTTTAACTGCCTTGATAACTGCAATCTTTTTAGCTGCATCGAAGCTATCGAGAGTAACAGTGAATTCAGTCTGTTCTTCTGCTGCTGCTCCACCAGCTGCTGCTCCAGGAGCTGCTGCTACTGCAACTGCTGCTGTAACTCCGAATTTTTCTTCCATTGCTTTTACGAGTTCTGAAGCTTCAAGAACTGACATGTTTGCGATTGCGTCAAGGATCTGATCCTGTGTAATTGCTGCCATATTATCTTCTCCTAAATTGGCATGTCCGACATTTTTGTCAGACCGATTTTTGTTTGCAGCCGGAACAAACTGAACCGGTTTGTCTGCAATTTTATTTGTTGCAGGGACAGTCGACAGCTATGAAGCCTGAACCTGCTTCAGTAGAATTTGCTTAGTTAGCGCCTTCTGCTGATTTTTTATCCACATAAGCCTGCAATGTAGCGGCGAGTTTCTGAACCGGACCGTTGATTGTAGACATGAGCATAGCGATAAGCTGTTTCTTTCCAGGAACCTTTGAGAAGGCCTCGATTTTTGCAGCATCGAATACTTCATTGTTGATATAAGCACCTTTTACAACAAGGTTAGGTGCATCTTTTGCAAAGTCAAAAAGGATTTTTGCAGCTTCGTTGCTGTCTTCTTTAGACATAACAACAGCAGTTGGTCCTTTAAGATAATCTGCAACGTTGTCGATCTTCATTTCTTCGAAAGCAACACGTGCAAAGTTGTTTTTTACAACCTTGAGAGGAGCTTCCTTTTCGCGGAGTTTGTCGCGGAGAGCAGTAATCTGTTCTACTGTAAGACCACGGTATTCAGCGAAGATGAAGTCGTTGTATTCAGAAAATACTTTCTTTGTTTCTTCGATAGCCTGAGTTTTAGCAGGCTGGAGTTTTTTTGCCATAATAGCCATAGATTATGCCTCCTCCTTGAAGTCTACCCAAACGCCAGGGCCCATTGAAGAGCTTACTGAAACTGAGCGAACAAAGTCTGCCTTTGCATCAGCTGGCTTTTTGCGGTCAAGTTCTGTAAGGAGAGTATTAACGTTTTCTGCAACTTTATCAGAATCCATAGATACTTTACCTACAGCGATGTGAATGATGCCTTCCTTGTCAGCGCGGAATTCAGTACGACCCTTTTTGAGTTCTGCAATTGCGCCTGCAAGGTCATTTGTTACAGTACCTGTTTTTGGGTTAGGCATAAGACCTTTACGACCAAGAACCATACCGAGACGACCAACATCCTTCATCATATCAGGAGTAGCAACTGCGATATCAAAATCGAGCCATCCACTCTTTACTTTGTCGATGTATTCAGTTGAACCAGCGTATGTGGCACCTGCATCGAGGGCTTCTTTAGCGCGGTCTTCAGTACAGAATACGAGAACTTTCTTTTCTGCAGTGAACTGGTGCGGGAACACGAGAGTATCACGAACAGTCTGGCTCTTGCCGAGGCGGAGAGCAACGTGAAGTTCTACAGTTGCATCGAATTTAACAAAGTTAATGTCTTTTACGATTTTACAAGCTTCAGCAACACCGTAGTGTTTCTGAGCATCGTACTTTTTGAGGGCTTCAGAATATTTCTTTCCGTGTTTCATTATTCAGCCTCCACTTCTACACCCATACTGCGTGCAGTACCGGCGATGATTTTCTTTGCTGCTTCAATGTCGTTAGCATTGATGTCAGGCATTTTTGTTGTAGCGATTTCTGTAAGCTGAGCCTGAGTAAGTTTGCCAACCTTGTCGCGAAGTGGGTTACCAGATGCTTTTGGTAAACCGAGTGCCTTCTTAATAAGAACGGCAGCAGGAGGTGTCTTAAGGATGAATGTGAAAGACTTGTCCTGATAAACAGTGATAATGACAGGGATGATAAGTCCCTTTTCCATTGTCTTGGTTCTGTCGTTAAACTGCTGAACGAACATTGGTGCAGATACACCATGAGGTCCGAGAGCTGGTCCGATAGGTGGGGCCGGAGTTGCTGCTCCTGCTGGACACTGCAATTTAATGACAGCTGTAACCTTTTTTGTAGCCATTTTTTAGCTCCCTTTAATTGGTATCGGGCTGCGGTGTACAAGACATCCGCGCCACTAGCGAAATACCTTTATCCAACGGATATGTATTTCTTCCAAATATAGGAAAAGCCCTGTTGATAAACAGAGCTGATTCTATCAAACTAATTTTTCTACCTGGAGAAGGTCTACTTCTACAGGAGTTGAACGTCCAAAGATCTGAACTGTTACGCGCAGTTTTCCTTTAGCAGCATCAACTTCTTCAACTGAACCGCTGAATGTAGCAAATGGACCGTCTGTGATTTTAACCTGATCGCCGACAGCGTAAGACTGTTTGATACGAACGTTCTTTTCGCCTTTGATTTCGCCTGATTTCTGGAGAAGGTTAAGAGCTTCTTCATTGGAAATCGGACGAGGTTTTACAGAAGGGTTAGTTCCGACAAAACCTGTAACACCCTGAATTCTGCGTACAGCAGCGCAAACGTCTTTCCAGCCCAGATCAGGAAGATCCATTTCGAGCATAATATAGCCCGGAAGGAATTTATTTTTACGTGAGCGTTTTTTACCGTCTTTGATTTCTACAACTTCTTCAACAGGAACTTTAACATTGGTGATGATATTTGAATCCAAATCACCGGCATCGAGCATCATACGGATAGTGCGTTCGATTTTATTTTCGTAACCTGTGTATGTGTGAACAATATACCAGTTCTTAGACATTGATTAATCCTATTAAGCAGCAGGGAAAAGGAGGCTCATACCTGCAGAGAACAGAATATCGAGAGCACCGAGAATCACTGCAATAATTATTGTTGAAACGATTACAACTTTTACAGATGAAATAACATCTTCGCGTGATGGCCAAACTACTTTACGAAGTTCTGCACCGCATTCTTTGATAAAATTAGTTGCTTTTCCCATAACTTTCCTCTAAAAATAGAATTTTTAATAGCAGGCCGGGCAAGACTCGAACTCGCGACACTCGGTTTTGGAGACCGATGCTCTACCAACTGAACTACCGACCTAAAAAAATATATCAAGATGCCGCTAAAAAACGGCATCCAAATATCTGTTTTATGCTAAAATTATTTAGCTTTTGTTTCTTTATGAAGCACTTCTTTACGGCAGAATGGACAGTACTTGTTCTTTTCGAGTTTTCCTGTAATATTCTTGCGGTTTTTTGTTGTTGTGTAATTCTTGCGTTTGCATTCTGTACACTGAAGGGCAATGATATCAATCGCAGTCTTTTTCTTGCTTCCCATTTTAATACTCCTAAACACCTAAAATTAGTTTTGGCAGAGCTCCCGAGCGGAATCGGACCGCTGACCTCAGCACTACCAATGCTGTGCTCTACCAACTGAGCTACAAGAGCAGTTCACAATGATGTGTCCTAACACTTTAAACAAATACGATTTTTTGGTCAATAGAAAAAACGACAAGAATTCGATTTTTTTTCATAATGACAATTACATGGAATTATGCTATTTTAAACATGATTCTACAATACATTGAGGGCACACATGAATATGGATAAACTCATCGACAACATTCTCGATTCATACGAACAGTTTGGCGGAATCAACAAGGCCGGGCTCACAAGCTTTCCTAACCGCGAAAACGTAGTTCAGGTTTTACATGACCTTCAGTGCCTGGTTTTTCCGGGGTACCGCAACGCAGAAGAAATCGATTCAACCAACCTCCGCTACATCACCGGTCAGCGCGTAAACCGCATTATCACCGTACTTACCCGGGAAATTCAAAAAGCCCTCATTTACACAGTGGAATGCAATTCCACCGAACAGGAAAAAAGCGATGTCAAAAAATCACACTGCTTTGCCCTTGCAGAACAGACTTCCCTCGCCCTTATCGAAGCTATGCCGGACCTTCGCCGCATAATCCGTCTGGACACTATAGCCGCCTTTAACGGGGACCCGGCAGCAAAGAGCGACGAAGAAGTCATCGTTTCTTACCCGGGGCTCGAAGCAATCGTTGTTTACCGCCTCGCACACTTTCTGCATCAGAAGGGAGTTCCCGTAATTCCACGCATTATGACAGAATACATCCACGGCAAAACCGGAATTGATATTCACCCGGGCGCAGAAATCGGCGAAAGTTTCTTTATAGATCACGGAACCGGTGTCGTTATCGGAGAAACCACAGTTATCGGAAAAAACGTAAAAATCTATCAGGGCGTAACTCTCGGTGCATTGAGCGTCAAGAAAACCCTGCAGAATAAAAAAAGACATCCTACAATCGAAGATGATGTTACAATTTACGCAAATGCAACTATTCTTGGTGGCGAAACCGTCATCGGAAAAGGTGCAGTTATCGGCGGTAACACCTGGATTACAGAGAGCGTAAAAGCCGGCGCCGTAATCAATCAGTAATTTTTAACCATTTGAATTGAATATTTGAACTTTAGAGAAATCAAAATAAGACAAAAAAAACAGGCATTTTCAAAAGCAACGCTTTCGAAAATGCCTGCCGTCCAGCTAACTGGACATCGGAGAGAGTTTATCAGCTTTTTTACAAGCTGTTTATAAGTATACTCAAACCAAAAGAAAGTTCAAGTGCTTTGATGTAAAAAAGCATAATTTATTGTTTTTTCCGACGTCGGAATTGGAGAAACTATGGCTAAGAAAAAAAGTTCTATAATTTTTAAGTGCACGGAATGTTCCTACACACAGCCGACCTGGCTCGGACGCTGTCCCGAATGCGGAGCGTGGAACACTTTTGAAGAATGCGTCGCAGATCCCAATTCAAGTGCGGCTGCCTTTGGAAACACTGCCGCTCAAATCGTGCGGCCTGTGCCTCTGGACTCCGTTAACGCCCAGCAGGACAGCCGCTTCTGCACCGGCATCAAGGAATTTGACCGCGTAGTTGGCGGCGGTGCAATGAAACGAAGTGCGATTCTCATCAGCGGTGAACCGGGAATCGGAAAAAGTACGCTTATGATTCAAATCGCTGCAAGTATCGCAAAAACTGTTCCGGAAGGAAAAGTTCTTTATATATCAGGCGAAGAGTCCGCCGGCCAGATTAAATCGCGCGCCGACCGCATGAATCTCAATACAAAAGGCATCGAGATTCTGTGCACCATGCGCCTCGAAGACATCAAGGACGCATTGAATTCACTTTCGCCTGTTTTTGTAATCGTCGACTCCATCCAGACAACCTATTCACTCGAAGCCGGGCTCGTTCCGGGCACTGTAAACCAGCTCAAATACTGCGCCAACGAACTTATCGGCTGGGTAAAAGAAAGGGACAGCGTTCTGATGATGAGCGCCCATGTTACAAAAGAAGGCACGATTGCAGGACCAAAAAGTCTTGAACACATGGTCGACACCGTAATCTCCTTTGAACGCAATGATGACGAAATCAGATTTCTCCGTTCACAAAAAAACCGCTTTGGAAGCATTGATGAACTCGGCATTTTTGCCATGACAGACACCGGACTTGAATGCGTAACCGATCCGAGCGCCATGTTCATCACAAAACGCAGCGGATCCACACCGGCAGGTATTGCCAACGCCGCTGTCTTTGAAGGAAGCAGGGCTTTTATCGTAGAAATCCAGGCGCTAACAGTTCCGGCCAAGGCAAACATAAGCCGCGTTTATTCGGACAAAGTAGACAGTGCGCGCGTTGCCCGTGTTGCAGCCGTTCTGGAAAAGCGCACCGGACTGTGCTTCAGTGATCAGGATTTGTACATAAACGTAGCCGGCGGAATCAAACTGACCGAAAGTTCAATTGACGCAGCCTTAGCCGCAGCCCTTTACTCTGCCCGCACAGACATTGCAATTGACGGTACAACTGTCGTAACCGGCGAGCTCAGTCTCGCGGGCGAAATCCGGCCTGTTTACCGCCTCAGGCAGCGCATCAAGACCGCGGGCGAACTCGGTTTTACAAAAGTTTTAGCCCCGGAATCAGAAAACGGCTCCGTTAAAATCAGCAACGTCAAAGAAATGATTAAAACGCTGTTTGCAAAATAACTCTAGCCTGCAAGCGCTTCTACAGGGTCCAGTTTACTTGCACGGATGGCCGGGCTCAAACCGAAGAAGACGCCTACAAAAACAGAAAAGACAAAGGCGATAATGCATGCTCCAAATTGAATTGTGTACGGCTGACCGCGCACGTATTCAACTGCGAGTGCCAGGAAAATTCCCAGAATTATTCCGATGATGCCGCCAAAAAGCGTAATGCTTGCACTTTCCACAAGAAACTGGCGGCAGATTGCCATCGGGCTTGCGCCAAGTGCCTTTCTGATACCGATTTCCTGTTTGCGCTCGGTTACGGTTACAATCATGATATTCATAATTCCGATACCGCCTACGAGGAGAGAAATTGCCGCGATTCCGCTGAGCATCAGGGAAAGGGTTTTCATGATCGAAGACATCTGGTCAATCATCGTCTGCATTGACTGAACGCTGACACTTCCTTCCGAGCCGGCCTTTTCTGCAGCCCAGTCCGTAATGTCGGTTACCATCTGTGTACACACGTCAGTAGATGTCGCCTGCACCATAATCGTGCTTGCGTCGGGATTCGGCTTTACCTTTTTTGAATAAAATCCCCTCGGAATATAAATGCCGGTTGTCGAACTTTCCATTCCGCTGGTCTGTTCCTTTAAGACACCTGCAATCCTGAACGAAAAGGGAACCTTGCTCGTTACGACAAGAACAGTTTTTCCAACCGCGTCCCCGTCCGGAAAGAGCGAGGCCGCAACTTCGCTTCCGATAATCATTTTTTGTGAACCGATAACTTCGTCAGTCACCGTAAAGAATTCACCATAATCAAGGGTAAGACCGTACATTTCGAGGTAACCCGGTTCAATTGCAGTCGCGTTTGAAGTAACGCTTGTGTCGCCGTAACTTACCGTGAAACTTACACTGTTTTTGTACCAGACTTTTTTTACATTCCTGATGTTGTCAAAAAGTTCCTGGCGGAAAGATTCGTCAAAAACCAGTGTAGAAGCGTCGCGTTTTCTGCGCATGTAGCCGGAAGAAACACTTACTATATCGAGCCCGCTTGAACCAAATGTGTCTTCTATCTGTTTTGTCGAAGACGAGCCCATGCTCGTAATTATGATTACACTTGCAACACCGATGATTACACCCAGAAGTGACAGAACGGTGCGGGTCTTTGAGCGCGAAAAATTTCTGATTGCATCAATAAAGTCTTCCAGCATATTTAACGCCCTCCCCGTTCAGCATTCTGATCTTTTATATCTTCCTTAATCTGGCCGTCAAAAATCTTTATGCATCTTTTTGTGCTCGCACCGATTCCGGGATCGTGGGTAACAATTACAATCGTTGTTCCTGTCGAATTAATCCGTGCAAACAAATCAAGAACCGAGTGTCCTGTCGCGCTGTCCAGGGCGCCTGTCGGTTCGTCGGCAAGGATGATTGACGGTTTTGTAACCGTCGCACGCGCAATTGCCACACGCTGTTTTTGTCCGCCGGAAAGTTCGTTTGGAAGGTGATTTACGCGGTCGGAAAGTCCCACTTTTTCGAGCGCGTCCAGAGCCATCTCTTTTCTGAGTGAGCGTTCAATTCCCTGGTAGCGCAGCGGAACCATTGTGTTTTCCAGAACCGTCATTGTGGGCAAAAGATGATACTGCTGAAAAACGAAACCGATTGTCTTGTTGCGCAGAATGGCAAGTTCGCCTTCGGTCATAAGGGCGGTTTCTTTGCCGCCGATTTTTACAATACCGCCCGACGGTCTGTCCAGGCAGCCAATCATATTCATACAGGTGGATTTGCCGGAACCGGACGGTCCCATTATCGAAACAAATTCTCCCTGGTCAATGGCAAAGTTTACTCCGCGAAGCGCATGAACCTGCTCCTCGCCCATCGAATAAACCTTTGTCACGTTTTCCATCAAAATTACGGGTCCGTTCATGCTAAACCTCGATTACATCGGCGGCATGCCCATAGGTGCGCCGCCAGGTCCGCCGTTATTCTGACTCTGATTCTTCTGGGTTTTACCTTTCCGAGAAGTTCTCATTCTGCCGCTTTTTGAAGCCGACGACTGGGCCTTGAGACGCTCGCCGCCTTCGAGTCCGCTGATAATGTTTACGTAATCCAGAGTGTATGGTTCAACTTCTACTTCGACTCTGGTAAGTTTTCCGTTTCTTTCATATTTTTCTACAAAGGCTTTTCCCTGTTCGTGGCCGATAGCGTAGCGTTCAACCACAAGTTTATTTTCGCTGTCAGTAATCTGAATTTTTCCGGTAAAACTGAAGTTTGGCAAAATGCCCTCCGGAACATTGTCGATACGGACCTTTGCATTTACAACTGTCGCACCGCGGCTGGTAACTTCGCCGATTGCAGGGTAAGAAACCAGGTAGCCTTCAACAGTTTTGTCGTAGGCCGGGAATGTAAATTCAACCTTCTGGCCTTCTTTAAGCTTGCTCACATCGGTTTCTGCAACTTCAACATCAGCAGTAAGATAACTTGTATCAACCAGGGTTCCGATGCTGTCCTTGGCTTCAAGATAATCGCCCGGGTCAACGTCCAGGTCGGCAATAATTCCGTCAAAAGTCGCAACGATTTTACGGTCTTCAACCTTTCTTACAAGTGAATTGCGCTGTGTTTCCATGAGCTTGATTTTGCCGGAAGTCTGATTCTGGCGGGCAACGCTGATTTCATAATCAAGGTTTGCAAGATTGTAAAGCTGCTCCGTGTCATCCAGCTGAACGATAAGATCGCCCTTTTTAACGCTGTCGCCTTCTTTTTTGTAAACGCCTACAACGGTTCCGTCGTTGAGTGACTGAAGGGTCTGTGATTTTGCGGCGCTCACAGTTCCTGCAATTTCAATTACGTTTTCGTAAACTTCTTTTTTGACTATGTACACTGTCGTGTCAGTCTTTGTTGCAGAAGAAACGATTTTCTTTGCCGCAACAATAATCACAAGGCAGACAATCAGGGCAAGCGCGCAGTAAACTGCAATCCGTCCCTTTTTTGGAATTTTATTAAAAAATGCTTTGACTCTGGATTTTGCCATCTTAGTTTTCTCCTTTTTTAGAAGAATCTGCGGTAAAAAGCAGTTTAACTTCGTTGTTGTAAATTATCTGTTCGATTGAATTAATCATGATGTTCAATCTTGCTTTTTCTTTGTTGTTCAGGGCGTCGAGGTAATCACTTTCGGTTACGTTTCCCTGGGCGAGCCATTTTTTCATGTCGCTTTCGAGCTGGGTGTAGAGTTTGTATTCTTCGGCGTAAGAATTTTGAGCCCACTTTAAATCGTGATATTCATTTGTGCGTTCAAGAATTTCTGTTTCCCAGTCATCCTGTGCGCTTTTGAGGGCAATATCTTCAATTTTTGAATCTATCTTATCCTGCTCCCTGTCGTTTTTGCTCACTAAAAAATCGCCCGGATTGATTGCAAAACTCAGGGTGTAATACGGGTTAAAAGTTTTGCTGATTGTATCGATTGAATTGTCACCGGCAATCGATGAGCCCGTCGGAAGGCCCACGCCCGCACTCGCTGTCAAGCCGCCCCAGTTCCAGCTTAAAGTGCCTTCAACGCTGTCCGATTTTGAACTTGAATTGTCATCTGCAAGAAAATCGTTGTTGATAATATATCCGACTCCGGCCTTTAAATATGAATCAGAATTTGATTTGCGCTGGAGGTTTCCAATATATTTGTCCCAGCTGGCACTTTCAATTTTTGAATATGTACTGCTGTCAAAGTCAAAGATGTTTACTTCAGAAACTTCCGGAATTGAAGATGGCAAAAATTCCATCGAAGAAGTGTATGCGATTTCGCCGTCCTGGTTTGAGTCGCCGGTTTTTCCGCCATATGAACTTCCGCGGCTGTATTCAAAACCGCATTTTTTGGCAAAAACCGCAGTCTGACGTTCAAAAATACGCTGCTGTTCCATGATGTCCCGCTCATCGCTCTGAACCTGCAGGTAGGCCTGTCTGTACTTGGCAGATGTTTTGCTGTAACCCTGGGTTTCCAGAACCTTAAGGTCCAGCTGGTCATCATACAAATCATTTTTTAAGCTTGAGATTTTAATTGCATAGTTGTAAAGGGTTTTAAGTTCTTCGTAAAATTCTTTTTCTGCAGTCAATGCCCGGTCACGCACGGCGCGTTCGGCCTGGGTCAGTGCGCGCTCGGCCTGGATTTCAGAAAGTTTTGCCTTGTCCCTGCTTGAACCGATAATTTCTGCGCTCAGACCAATCGAGCCGTTGGAAACAGATTTCTGGCCGTCTTCCACAGTTACAGGAACGCTTGCGGTAAGTTCAAGGCCGTTTGCCTTTGGAACGCTCACAGTTGCCTGCGGCTTAACAGAGATTTTAGTTTTATCGGCACTCGACTGAATCTGCATCTGGCCGGTTGATAATTCAACACTGATGCCGTTTTGAATCTTACTTGAATTAAGGGCTATCTGCTTTGACTGGGCAGTAAGAACACATTTTTGCAGTTCAAGATCGTTTTTGAGATATCCTGCAAGAAGATTGTCCAGTTTTTGGGCATCTTCTGCAAAAAGAGTGCCCGCCGTAATTAAAAGTGAGAGTAAAAATAAAGCTTTTGATTTTGCACAGGATTGAATTCTGCGTCTTTTAAAAATCATCATAAAAAAACTATAAACATTTTTTCTTAAAAAGGCTTTAACTTTTGCTCAGTTTTAGTTAAGAGTTTTCTAAGAATTGGAGGACGCTGCGCCCGGAATGACGGTCAAATCGGGCGCTTTCTGGATTTTATGCCCCAAGACTTGTCAAAACGCTTATATAGTTTGCGCCTGCGGCAAAAGTTCCGATCGAACTTCCAAGTGATGACAAAATGAACACGAGCAGAACGCGTAAAATTCGATTTTTATAAAAAGTTTTAACCGACGAAACATCGTCAACCAGAGTTTCCAGGTCACATACCTTTGGCTTACAGATACTTGCCTGTGTAATTCCGGTAAAAATTCCGACCCCGACAAAAGGACAGAGCGATGTAAGCGGAGCTCCCACAACAGCCACAAGAATCGAAAGCGGATGACCGAGTGCAAGCAGGGTTCCAATGCCGGCAAGGGCGCCGTTCCAGATAACCCATGTGCCGACCATATCCTTTCCTTTCTGCATGCCGCCAAAAACAAAGCCGGCAACGATTGCGCCGATAATTAGTGCAGGAATAATCCAGCCTGCAATTTTAGCAAATGCTGTCTTTGGTGGTATTTTTTCAATATCGCTTGTATCCGCAGAAAGTTTTCCGGATGCCAGAAGTTCAAGATTTTTTTCTACACCGGGCAAATGGCCTGCCCCCAGCACCGCAAGAACTTTATTGCCCTTTGCAGTCCAGATGTGGCTTGCAAGATAGCGGTCACGTTCATCAATCAGAACGCGTTTGACAGCCGGCATATAATCAGCAAGCTCAGACATCATTTTGTCCATTTCGCTGCGGTTTTTGAGGTTTTCAATTTCTGCGTCAGAAACTTTTTCTTCCTTGCCAAAAGCGCTTGCCAGGAGAGCCGACAAAAGCTTGCATTTACCCCAGAAAGAGTTTTCTGACCATGCGCGGCGCAGTGTCGTCTGAATCGGTCTGTCCACAAGCTCGCACGGGATGTTGAGTTCTTTTGCCGTTGCATCTGCCGCACGCATTTCGTCGCCCGGCTTTACACCCACGTTTGAACCCATTCTCTTCTGAAAACTTGACAGTACAAGATTTGCCAGAAGTAAAAAGCCCTGCTTCTTTTTGAGAACTTTTATGATATCAAGGTTACGCCAGCTTTCCGGGTCGTTGAGTGATTTATATCTGTCTGCGTCGAGTTCAATTGCAACGCAATCAGGCTGTTTTTCGATTATATTCTGTTTTACTTCTTCGCAGCTTTCTTTTGAAATATGTGCAGTTCCGATCAAAATGAACTGTCTTCCGTTATATTCTAAAACTCTTTCTGTCTGACTCATTATTTACTCTTGTTTATTATTGAATTTCTACTGGACTTTCCACTGGGCCATTCTGTATTCAAAGAACATCGGGCTCTGCATTCCAGCGACTTCAGTATAATATTTATGAGCAAGATTGTCTTTATTTATCAGTTCATAATAGAGTGCCAGATAATACAAATAACGGCCTTTTTTAGTGCGGTTTGTTTCTTTTGTAACTCCAAGTGCTACTTCAGCGTCACCGCCCTTGTCGTGGTACATGCGGATCATTTTGTATTCCATCTTTTTGCGGTCTTCGACACTGATTTTTTTCATGACAAGTTCCAGGAATTTTCTTGCATCCTGAACTTTATTCTGCTTGTACTGGCAGGCCGCAATCATCAGAATGTAAGAAAGGCTGTCCGGATTCTGGCTTCTTGCCTTTTCAAAGGCGCCCTGAGCTTCTTCCCAGTTGCCCTTTCCCCAGGCAAACATTCCGAGGCTTTCGTATGCGTAATAGTATTTTGGATTTTTTTCTATAACCTTTCTGTAATATTCAAGCGCAAGATCCGTGCGGTTTTCTTCGTCGTAAAGGCCTGCAAGATACGCGTAGCCCAGAAAGTAATCAGGTTCAAGGCTGACTGCCTTTTTCCAGGCTTCTTCTGCGCCCTTGTAATCGCCTGTAAAGCGTCTGTAAGTTCCAAGGTCAAAGTAAAAGTCCGTGTTTGTCGGGTCGTATTTAATTGCCTTTTCAACATATTCAACAGCCTTGCGGTACTGGCTGCTTTCTGCCGCATACTTTGCCAGGTAAGCATTAGCCTGCGGATTGAGAGGTTCAAGTTGAATTAATTTATTGAACGCTTCTTTTGCGTCGTCATCTTTTTCCATGTAGTAGCACATTTTTCCGTAGCCAAAAAGTGCCTCAGTGTTTTCGCCGTCTTTTGCCAGAGCTTTTTTGTAATAATCACGGGCGTTGCGCCAGTTCTTTTTGAGCGCCTGTTCGTCTGCCCTTTCAATATTTGCCGCAACATTGTTCGGGTCCAGAGTTACAATCTGCCTGATGAGGGTAGATTTTTTTGCCTTGTCACCCTTTTGTTTTGCAATCATCATATTCAATTCAAGAACATCAAGGTTTTTAGGCTCTTTCAGGAGAAGGCCCGATGCAAGTTCATCCGCTTCTTTATTGCGTCCAGCAGAAAGCAGAAGAGAACTTTTTAACACCATCATGTCGGTGTCATCCTTCAATTCGTCCGGAATTGAATCAAACAGGGTCAGTGCCCCCGAAATACTTCCTGAATTCAATTCTCTGCTCAACTGGCTCACAAAGCGGATTCCGGCCTCTGTTGTCTGCGCAAAAACCACCGGAGCGCTCACAGCTGCGATAAATACCACAACTGCCAGAATTATCAGATTTTTCTTTTGAAATACGTTTTTCATTTTTATCCTCATTGAATTTGTCGCCGTCATTAGCTAAACTAATACAAATGTTTAAACACCCAGTCAGAAAAGCAATGGGACTTACAGTCCTTTATAGCATTATTATTATCGGAATATTTGTTCTCCAATTTAGAAACGAATCTGTAATTTTACGCAATATTGGTCAATTACGCGTATCTTTGGCAAATACACAGGACACAGAAGGCAACCTTTCGCTCAAAAACAGCCTTCAGGTCTCTTTTAAAGGAATCAGCTTTACCGCTGACGATGTTCATCCGCTGCAGCTCATGCTCAGCGGAGACACAACTCCAAAGCCTCTGGCACTTCTTTCGTGGGAGCAGCCTAACGCGCAGAGTTTTAAATTCAATTTTACATTTGATACAAGCCTTGTGTTCAGCGTGAGTGATACTTCTTCAAAAGCATCCCTTTCCATTAATGCGCAGCTCCCTAAGGGAACCCGCCTGCTTTCCCTGTATTACAAACCTGTTTCAGGCTATTCAGTTACAGACCGCAGCCGCACAAGACAGCTTTTCAGTTCAAAAAATATTTCCTACACAATGTCTGCGGCCCAGATAGAAGATACGACAATCAACTTTACGCCGACTTCAAATATTGCTTCATATAACCGCTATGACTCTTCAAAGGCATTTACCTTTGCTTCAATTCCTGCAGACTCGGTTAATGCAACTGCAGAAACCTTTGAACAGACCGTCAAAAAATACCGCGCAGATCTTCTTGCCGCAACAGAAGCCGCCCTTGCTGACGCTTCTGCAATCACAGAAAATGCCGTTACCGCATACGTAGCAGAATCTGCAAGCCAGTCCCGCTACACACAGGCAGTCGAAGCAGTTCCTGATTCATTCAAAAAAGGAAGCCGCCGCACATACTTCTCGGCTCCTTACTTTAACTCTCTTGTTGCAATGAACCCGAGCCTTACAATGGCAAACGACAACTTTGCAGAAATGATAAACAACGCAGTTACCGCCCAGAGCCTCGACGTTTTTGCAACAGATTATCTTGAAGATTATATTTTGAGAAGCCAGAAGTCGGATTCAATCCAGAAACTTCTTGAACTTCCACTTTCCCTGGGGTCATTTGAACCGACCATCGCACAGGCAACAGGTATTCTCAAAGTTTACCTCAAGCTCGCAAAGCACAACTCTCTGTATGCGTCGGTTTTGAGCGGCGCCACAGACAAATGTATCGATGTAATTGCAAACAACTGTTCAATCAGTTCCGACTCGCTAACACTTACAAAGAACGGCGAAGTTCCGGGTCTGCTCCAGACTGTAGAAACCGGCCGTGCTTTGATTGAATTCGGCAAACTCGTTTCCAACAATGATTATTGTTCAGGCGGATACATGCTTATCAATACCGCAATGTTGAATTCATCTGAGGCCGACCTCAGGACAATGGCCGAACTTTATCCGCTGCTCGTTCCGGCAAACTCTTACTACCCTCACTCACAGCTTATTTACCAGAACGACACAGAAAATGTATGGGCATGGACCTGTGCTTCAAATATTTCTTACACAGAAAACACAGAACTCCAGGAAGCAAATATCACCGTTTCCTTTAAACAGGGTGAGTCACATTACATCATTCTCAAGGGCATAAAGCCGTTCAGCGGAATTGAAATTTACGGTCTTTCGTTCCACACAGACCCGCGCTTTGAGTCATACAACTCTTCAGGTTACGCATACGACGAAAAAACACATACACTCTTCTTAAAATCCCGTCACAAGGTTTCCAACGAAAAGATTCGTCTCTTCTTCAGAAAGAACGTTCCGGCAGTTACAACCCCGGCACCGGCCGAAACTCCTGCTGTTGAATCAAGCCCGGCCCCTTCTGAAACTCCGGCAGAAACTTCAACAGAAGAAAACGAGCCCGCCGAAGAAGACTTAACGCCTGCTTCTTAATCCTCATGACCGGACATTATTTCTAAAAAGTCTAGTCAAGAGGAAAAAACTAAAAATTTAAAATTTTTTTCATTTTTTTTAACCATATTTTAAATTTTTATGCTATAATAAAGAACTTGATTAAGTCATAAATTTTGACAAAGAAGTTAGGAGCAACTGTGAACAAACGCGATTTTCCAAAAATCCATTTTTACGATCAGGATTTTGTAGACATTTACGATAAGACTTGGGCATGGTTATCTAACTTCTGGATAGATGCCAAAACCGGCGAAGTTTCAAATGACGGATATTTTATTTTCCCTGAAGATGAAGGCAAAAAGCTTGTAATCGACCAATTTGAATCCATCTTTTCCTCATTCTTCCTCGTATATTCAAACCGAAACTATCCTGCAAACCAGAATCTCGATTATTTTTACAGCAAACAGGAAGAAAGTGGAGCAATCCGCTGGAAGTACGATATTAAAACAGGCGAAGCAGTAAAAACTTCTTCAAACCCTGAAGGTGTCGGCCTTCCTCTGTTCGCATGGGCGGAATTCAACCTGTATCATAAATCTGCAAACAAGCGCCGAATCAAGGACATAATGCCTGTTCTCCAGAACTACATGAACTGGGTAGACAGCACATACAAACAGCCGAACGGACTTTACAACGCTCCGGTTGCCGCAAGTACAATGTCAAATTCACCGCGCAAGGACTGCTTTTATCCGGTAGATTTTAACTCGGCTATGGCAATCAACTGCGCCCATATGAGCGCCCTCGGTGATATTCTCAACGACAAAGAATTAAGTTTTAAATACAAAAAAGCATACTTCTCGCTCAAAACCCGTATCAATTCAATGATGTGGGACAGCGAAACAGGCTTTTATCACGACCTGGACAAGGACGAAAACCGTCTTGCCCAAAAAACAATCGCAGGTTTCTGGCCGCTTCTGGCAGAAATCCCGAACGCCGACAAGGCAGATGCTTTAATTGAACATCTTTCCAACCCAAAGACCTTCGGAACAGACCATCCGTTCCCTACTTTGAGTGCCGACAGCCCTGATTTTAACCAGGAAGGCGAAGGCTTCAGAGGTTCGGTTTATCCTGCATTCAACTTTATGGTTATCAAGGGTCTCGAAAAGTACCAGCGTTATGACCTTGCACGTGAATGCGCAATCCGCCACCTGTACTTTATTCTCGAAGGCCTCCAGCCGGTTGACGGCAAGAAAGGCGATATTTACGAAGCATATAAACCTTGCAAAGAAGGCAAATCTACAATGGCCAAAGACCCGAACTTTCCGAAAGTACGCTATCTCCAGGCCGCAGGTTTGTCTACAATCGCATTAATGATCGAAAACGTTATCGGTCTTTCAATTTCTCTGCCGCGAAAGACTGTAGACTGGATTATTCCAAACCTCGAAATCATGGGTATCGAAAAGCTCTCGCTCAAACGCAACCTTATTACAATTTTGAGCAACAAGAGTGCCCGCGGCTGGGAAATCCAGATGGAAAGCGAAAAGCTTTACTACTTTACAATCAACATTCTTGACCAGAAGAAAAAGACACTTCCAATTCCATCTGGCAAGTGTTCAATGCTTATCGATAAGCTCTAATATTTTTATAGAAACAAAGCGTGTCTTAAGGGCACGCTTTTTTTTATGCAAAAAAAAATCCCGCAAGCCTCCAAAAGCCCGCGGGATATTGTTGAACAGCTGAACTATTCTTCTTTTTTATATTTGTCCGCTACAGTTGCAAGGTTGTTAACCATAAGAATCGGCTGACGTGTTGCATCGAGGGCATCGCGCCACAAAGCACCTTCCGGATCAACAAAGTTACGGCGTTTTGTTACCATTTCGATCGGAATGTGAACATACTTTCCGTTAACCAGGCCTACAACCATCTTTGTCTTTCCTGCCATAGCCGCGTGAACAGCATAACTTCCGAGACGTTCGCAGTAAATCGAGTCATTTGCTGTAGTTACAGAAGAACGAATCTGGTAACTCGGATCTACGTATTTGAGGTTAATGTGAATTCCCTTGATTTTAAAGTAGTTGATGATTTTGTCGCGCAGGTAAACACCGATATCGCCGAGTTTTTTGTTACCGCTGGCATCAGTTTCGTTTGTATCCTTGAATAATTCCTGGCCGGCTCCTTCAGCAACTACGATTACTGCGTGGTGTCGTTCAAGAATTCGTTTTTCAAGATGAGCTAAAAATCCATTAGGTCCGTCAAGTTCAAATGGAACTTCCGGAATCAGACAGAAGTTTGTTTCGTGGCTGGATAATGCAGTTGCGGTTGCAATAAAGCCGGATTCGCGTCCCATGAGTTTTACAAGGCCGATACCGTTAATCTGACTGAATGCTTCCATGTGGATTGATGCAACTGCTTCTGTAGCACGCTGAACGGCAGTTTCAAAACCGAATGAGCGGTCGATAAACAAAAGGTCGTTATCAACAGTTTTTGGAATTCCGACAACGGCTACTTTGAGACCGCGTCGTTCAATTTCGTTGGCAATGTCGAGGGAACCGCGCTGAGTTCCGTCACCGCCGATTATAAAGAGCATATTGATATTCAAAGATTCAACAGAGTCAACAATGTCGCTTACACGGTTTCCGCCGCCACGGCTTGTTCCAAGGAAGGAACCGCCGATTTTATGAATATCATCTACGTTTGCAGGGGTTAGGTCGATTGTGTCAAATCCGCTTTCCGGAAAAAATCCCTTAAAACCAAATCTGAATCCACGGATTTTTTTTACGCCGTAACGGTAATAAAGACAGCGTACAACCGCACGAATTACATCGTTAAGGCCAGGACAAAGGCCGCCGCATGTGCAGATACCTGCAGTTACATGAGCCGGATTAAAATAAATATACTCACGGGGACCTGCCTTCTGCATAAGATTAGATTTATCCAAACCGTCCGAAGGTGGTTCATCGGCAAATACATTTACCTTATTACGAACATAAGAATCGTCTCTTACATAATTTGCCCTAAAATCTCCATGCTTTGTTGAAAGTTCAATAGGGGAACGAACCTTACAGGGTCCAAGCTGATCAATTGTAAAATCAAAAGTTTCTTTCATACAAACATCTCCTGCATATTCAATTATTATATCCCTTTTTAGTTGAATTCTCAATTTTAACTTTTGTTATTCCAGTCATTTCAATAAATACCGGTTTCTTTCCTCGTAATTTTTGCAGGAGTACCCTTGGCTAAAAGATATATGAAGACGATCTTACCTCATCTGAAAGACTTTTTATATTTGGATTTTTTGGGTATAATTTTGACATGAAAAAGATTTTAACACTTCTTATCGCCCTTCCTGTTTTGTTTATGACAGGATGTTCTTCTAACAAAGTCGATTTTACTCCGTACAAAACCGGAGCAATTTTTTCTGTCCGTTCGAATTCTGCCCTCCCATGGTATGTTTCTAAAGGTGCTTCAGAAACTGACGGTAAAAAAGAAAATACCGGAGAAGGCATATTAACTCAGGCTCTTCACAATATGACCGGCAATATCGACCCTGAATTCAACACTGCACAGGAACGTCTTGATGATGCAGAAGCCGCTTTTCATGACATTATGACAGAAATTGCAGGAATACAGATTCTGGACAAAGACACTGTAGTTAATTCAAAAAAATATAAAATGATTGGTGGCGGAGTTTTAAAAATATTGCAGTCATCAACTGCCGCAAGTGACTATCATAACTTAAGCCAGATCAGTAAATTCAACTGCCGCGAAGTTTTAAAGGAAGTAAATGCTGATTGCGGCTTTATTCTTTCATTCCAGTTCAACAAAAAGGTAATGCAGGGTAACCGCACATACGGAGAGATTGCACCGTACGGCGAACTTAAAGTTACAATGCTAGACAGACAGGGAAATAAAATTGCAGAAAAAAAATACGCTGCAGACGGTGCTGAGCGTATCAAAGTTAGAGGCCGCGGTTACGACCACGCTGAACTTGTTGCTTTGTACAGTGAACTTTCCAAAACATTAATCAGCATGTTCGCAGTTGAATGGATTTCTTCTAATTAACACAATCCAGAACAAACTGATTAATCAGATTTTCAATTAACGGCGGGAACAGTTCTACAAGAGCGTCCCTGTCGTAATTGAGTTTTGAAATTTCAATTGTATCAAAAGAAGTAGAAAGGTAATCTCTATCGATTATCAATTTACCTTTATCATCGTATACTTTGGCATTCATTTGAGCCCTGCCGCCAACACGGCCGCTCAATTTGCTTCCTTTCATAATCATTTTATTAAACTTGAATTCAAGAAGAACAAGACTTTTAGCTCCGATTTCCTGTTCCAGAAGACGGGCTTTTTTACCGTTGATATCATAAAAAACTTTATAGTCGATTGCGCGGCACCGTGTGTCAAGCAAAGCGAGCGGACTGTTTCCCAGAGATTTATATGTATCGCTGTCGATAACCTTGTCTTTATCAACTACTTCACAGCCGCCTATTTCTACAAGGGTTTTTGCGAGAACTTCGTCGGCGTAATCTACACGGTCTAGCCTTGTTAAAAATTCCGGATTTTCTTTTGCAAGAAATTTATTAACAGTAACTGTTAATACGCCTTCATCGTCACCGTATTCGTCTTCCCGGGTTTCATCCGAATAATAAGGCAGTGTCTGATTTGCAGCAACGTTAACAATCGCAACCGGCGACAAATCAGCAATGTTAATCACTTTTGTACTTGAACATCCAATAAAAACAGCACTCAAAGCACTGATTAAAACTAATAAATATTTTTTCATATCCATATATTATATGAAACAAGGTTTTTTATAAAGAGTTACGTTTAACCAAAAAAAAGAGCGGCCCTTACGAGCCGCTCTTTTAACTAGATCAAGTCTAATTACATCTTAACACGGAAGATAACTGGGATAGCAATCATGTTAACTGCTTTAGCGTCGTTAGCATCTGTGAAGTTGTGAGAAGAGTATACGAGACCAATAGCAACTGAGTTGTTTTTGTCTGCATAGAACTGTGTCCAAGCAGAAGCACGGAGCTGAACGATTGCGTCATCAACTTTAGTCTTAACGCTGTCGCCCATACCGATCATGTCTGCAACGATACCGTATACAGAGAATGTATCGTTAACATTGTAGCGAACCATCAAGTTGTTAGACAAAATCTGGTTACGGGTAATCTGTGTACCACCACATTTACCGTTTGTTACAGCAGAAGCGTCAGCAAGACCCTTTGTTGATTTAGGGCTTACAATGCCTACACCATCGTCTGTCAAAGCAGAGTAGCTGTGGAATGATGATACAGAAAGTTTTTTAGGAATAACCTGATAGCGAGCGCGGAGGTCTACAGAGTAGTCTGTGAATGTACCGTCAACAACTGATCCTGCACCACCAACAGTAAGGATGAGTGCTCTTGTAATTGATGGCTGTGCATAAAGACCAAATGCCATAGCTGGAACATTAGCATCTCCATCTTCGTTTTTGAGTGAAGACTGACCGTATTTGAATACGAGTTCTGCCTGTCCGAGACCGTCCATACGTCCATCAGCGATGAAAGCAAATCCGTGTCCCTGAAGTGATCCAGAAGCAGGTGAAGATGTTTCGTCAGACAAACCGTTTGTTACATAAGCAGCGTTGAAGTTTACAGCACCGTTGTCAAGACCGAGTTTGTATGTACCACCAAGGGCATATGATTCACCCTTTCCGTTAACTGGCTGTACCAGGTTGTCTGCGAAGAATGAAGGAGATGCACCGAAAGCAGAACCGAGTTTTTTGAATTCAAAGTCCATACCTTCAAGGTTACCAGCATCTACGTCTGTCTTTGTACGGTAAGCACCGTTCAATTTACCATCAGCATAGAGACCGCCGAACAATTCAACTGGTCCAAGGAATACTGTAGCAGCGAATTTCTTTGAACGCCATGCAGTAGTTGTAGCAGCGTCTGTTACAAGCTGCATATCAAATGCAACAATGTCTCCAGAAAGAGAAATTGCGAGGTTATCAGAACCACTTCCAGAATATGCATCTGTAAAGAGGGCTGTCTTTGTGGCTTTTAAACCTTCTCCACCAGTTGTAGTGTAGAGGTTAGCGCGCTGACGGAAGTTCAAGTTGATTGAAACATCTGCAAAAGCTGCGCCTGCAATCATTGCGCCTAAAGTAAGAGCGCTTATAATTTTTTTCATTTAATTCCTCCAAGAATTTTTTTAGTTACTACTTCTTT
>JAEENG010000092.1 GCA_016283615.1 Treponema sp. | reverse complement strand
CATTTTTAAGGCCCGATAAAATTAAAGCACCCGTAAAAAGAGAAAAGGAAAGAAAAAACGAAAAAATCAAAAGAGAAAACGAGCGGCCTTTTTTGCCAAAAATATTTATAACAGGAACCCGGGATAACTTCATTTTATCAGGTTTGAATGTTATGAAAAAAGGTAATAATTGTCAACATAACTAATTGATGTTATACTATGCTAACTTTTAAATCAAAAAGGTGGCACAGATGAAAAATTTTTCCAGATTATTGTTCAATTTATTTCTTGCATTTTTGATTACCGGAGCAGTTTCCTGTTCAAAAAGCAAACCGCTGACAGACGGCACTTTTACAGGAACAGGCGCAGGTCATAGCGGAGACATAACAGTTTCAATCACAGTAAAAGACGGCCGGGTTACTGACGCAAAAATCGTAAGCGAATCAGAAACTCCGGGAATCGGGCCTGTTGCCGAACAACAGATTCTTGAACGCTTTTTGCAGGAACAAAAAACAGATACTATCGATGTAGTTTCCGGAGCTACAATTTCATCAAACGCAGTTCTCGACGCTCTGGACATGGCTCTCAACAAAAGCCGGGGAACCGGACAGGAAAAAGAAGTTTACTCTGACACTTCATGTGACATCGTAATCATCGGTGCCGGCGGTGCGGGTCTTGTTGCCGCAACAGAGGCCGCTTACAAGGGTGCAAAAGTCATCGTCCTAGAAAAAATGGGAATCGTCGGCGGAAACACAAACTATTCAACAGGCGGTATCAATGCCTCATATACAAAGGAACAGAAAAAACTCGGAATCAAAGACAGCCCGGACATTTTTTACAGCGACACAATGAAGGGCGGAAAGAACCTTAACGATCCGGCACTTGTCCGCACACTCGTTGATAATTCTGCCGCAATGGTTGAATGGCTCCAGTCTGACATCGTAGGCGCAGATTTGTCTGATGTCGGAATGTTCGGCGGGGCTACAAACAAACGCATCCACAGGCCGCAGGGAGGAGGTGCAATCGGAGCCCACCTGGTTCCCCTCCTTTATCAGGCAGCCCTCAGACAGGGAGCAGAAATCCGCCTGAACAGCATGGTAACCGACATCATCAAAAATGACGGCAAAGCATGCGGCGTAATTGTAAAAACCCGCGACAACCAGTATAAAATCGACGCTAAGGCAGTTATCGTAGCTTCCGGCGGATTTGGAGCAAACTCAGCCATGGTTGTTAAGTTTAATCCGGCCCTGGCAGGTTTTGGCACAACAAATCATCCGGGTGCAACAGGCGACGCTTTTTCCATGACAGAAAAATTTGACGCAGACCTCACCCAGATGGAACAAATCCAGACTCATCCGACAGTTGTCGCAGGCAGCGGAATTATGATTACAGAAGCAGTGCGCGGAAACGGGGCAATTCTTGTAAGCCGCACGGGAAAGCGTTTTGTAAACGAAATGCAGACACGCGACGTTGTTTCTGCCGCAATTCTTGCACAACCTAAAAAGACAGCATTCCTCGTGTTTGACCAGAGTGTACGCGATTCTCTCAAGGCAATTGAAGGTTACGCAAAGAAAAACCTTCTGACACAGGCAGAAAGCATTGATGAACTTGCAGACAGGCTTGGAATCGACAAGGTTGAATTCAACAATACAATCAAAAAATACAATTCTTATGTTGAATCAAAAACAGACGAAGAGTTTAAACGCAATGCCGCAAGCATGGAACGCCCGCTTTCAAAGGCGCCTTACTACGCAATTGAATGCGGTCCTGCGATTCATCACACAATGGGCGGCTTAAAAATCAATCCAAAAGCAGAAGTCCAGAACAAGTCAGGCAATACGGTTCCAGGCCTTTACGCCGCCGGCGAAGTTACAGGCGGCGTCCACGGTGCAAACCGTCTCGGCGGCAACGCGGTGGCAGACATCTGTATCTTCGGTAAAATCGCAGCAGACAGCGCAGTTGAATATATAAACAGATAGTCAGCCGGGCGCCCGTCATGTTGGCAACGACTTATCTCCACCACCGCTCAGCATAACGCCGTGTATCTTTCAGATGAACGGTCTGTCCGATGTACGGCGTCACTGTTTCAAGGCCCTGGGCGCTGCTTTCCTTTAAGAAGCGCTCAACAGGGTCGTCCCAGCCGTGGCGGGACAAAATAACCGCACCCCAGTGTATCGGCTGGACGATTTTTGCGCCAAGTGTTTTTGCGGCGAGCGCACTCTGCTCCGGGAACATGTG
>JAEENG010000091.1 GCA_016283615.1 Treponema sp. | reverse complement strand
TCAGTTCGGGGCTTGCGATTTTAATATAATCCGGCTGAATCTGAATCAGCTCGTGAAGGGAGCGCAGGCCGAAAGGTGAGCACATAAACTTTGCTCCCAGGCTCTTTGTGTATTCAAGGCAGTCCCGGAAAAACTCAGGCTTAACTTCCAGTTCTTTAAATCTTTCATACAAAGGAATTTTACCTGTGGGAAGATTTACAAAGCCTGTGTTGGGGTGGAGGATTTCTTCTGCGTACACCCACTGGAATTTAATTATGTCCGCGCCGGCTTCTTTTGCTCCGTCAATGAGCTTTTTTGCCTTTTCAAGGCTGCCGCCGTGTGAGGTTCCTATTTCTGCGATTACTAAAGTTTTACCGGAATTCATTTTTATTAATTGTAACATTTTTGTGCATTATGGTAAAATAGATAACATGGTTAAGTTTATCACAAATTTATTAAAGGCTCTTAACGCTAACGTTAATCCTGCAGAAATTGCCCATGCTTTTGCATGCGGAACAATTCTTGGTCTGATGCCGAAGGATAATCTTCTGTGGTATCTGGTCTTTGTTTTTATTCTCTTTGTCAGAATAAATAAACCTGCATATCTGATTATGACTCTAATCGGTGCGGCGATTTCTCCTGCCTTTGACGGATTGTTTGACACGATAGGCTACGCCTTCCTTACAATTCCTGCTTTTTCCGGATTCTTTGGAACTCTGCTCGACATCCCGTTCGTTGCATTTACAAAATTCAACAACTCTGTGGTTATGGGGTCTTTCCTCTGCGGAATCGTACTTTATATTCCGGTTTACTTTCTGGGAAGACTTTTTGTTTATATCTGGCGTAAATATGCAGCAGACTTTGTCCGTAATTCAAAAATTGCAAAGGTTATCAACAAGATTCCTTTGATTGGAAAAATCGCTTCCAGCGTAGGAGGAAACTGATGGCTGACAAAAAAGAAGTAAAAGCACCAAAAGAAAAAAAGCCAAAGACTGTAAAAAAACTAACGGCCAAAAAACTTCCTTCGCTTTTTAAAAAGGCTTACACCCAGAAACAGTTTGACAAAAAAATCGTCCGTAAACTTTATGTTCCGTCGGACAAAACTTTTGTCACAGAACTTTTTAAAGATTCAAAAGACAAAAAAGGAAGGGCTGTTCTAAAAATTCCTTCAGATGCTGAATTTACAAAGAAGGACATAACACGGCTCAAGTCAATTGCAAAAGATATTGCAAAAAACAAGGGACGCATCAATTACGTTTCATTTATCGCAGTTGCAGTTGTAATTGTGGCAATCGGGCTTGCCGTTACAATCTTTAAAAATCCGGTTGCAAAATGGGGAATCCGTTCTGCAATGCAGGGCGTTTTTGGAGCAAAGTGTGATATTGAATCCGTAAATATTGAATTCTGGAATTCCCGCTTTACAATCAATAAACTTGCACAGGCATCTTCTGATGACCCGATGAAAAACATTTTCCAGTTTGATAAACTCGACTTAAAATTCAACCTTACGCAGCTTTTGCGCGGTCGCTTTGTTTCAGAACTTGTAGAAATTACCGGAATCGATACAAATACCGATCGTACAGTCAGTGGCGAACTTCCGTTCAAACCTGAACCTGCACAGAAACAGGAAGAAAAAACTGACTCTACCGGATTCTATGCAAGCCTGAAGGAAAAGGCAGGAACCGATACTGAAGCTGCAAAAAATGCATTTGCTGAACTTTTTGCAATGTACGATCCGTCAAAAATTTCTGAAAACCTCAAGGAAAACCTTCAGTCTCAGAAGGTTGCAAAAGAAGTTGAAGAAGAACTCAAAACTCTCGTAGAAAACTGGAAAAATAAACCTGCAGAAATCCAGAAGTCGGTTGACGACCTTAAGTCAAAGACTTCAAAAATGGCTTCACTCAATGTCAACAGCGTAAAAACTGCTGCAGAAGCCGCAGCCCTTATCAAGGAAATTGATTCTGCCGTTAAAGAAACAAACTCTGCAAAGAACACTATTACTTCTTCGCTTTCATCTTTTGATGGCGACCAGAAAAAGGTTAAGGAACTGCAGAAAAAACTTAACGATGCAATTGCTTCCGACAAGGCTCTGCTCAACGATTCTCTTTCTGTTCTTGATATCAACAAAAGCCGTGCACTTATCACTGATACAATCAATCAGGCAGGTTACGCCCTTCTCGGACAGTATTATCCTTACCTCAAACAGCTGATTTCATATGCCGGCTCAATGAAAAGTTCATCTTCTGACCCTGAAGAGGCCAAAAAGGCCAACGAAAAGGCAAAGGAAACAGCGAAAAAAGAAAGCAGGCGTTTTGCCGGACGCGATGTTTACTGGAAGGCTGATCCTTATCCGAAGTTCCTTCTTGAAAAAGTACACGGAAGCGGAAAGGGACTTGATATCAATGCTACAAATATTTCGAGCGATATGAACAGGCGCGGTGAACCATGGGTTATCAAAGGCATTTACAATCAGGAAAAACGAGTTCATAACGCAAACCTTGTTGTAGACTCCCGCAGTTCTTCAAAAGCAGATTTGATTACAGGTGAATACAGTGGCAATAACTTTCCTCTGGTAATGGACCTTGCAAAAAAAGTAAGCAGTGCAGGAATGCCTAAGTTTGACGGTTTGAGCACAATTGGTGCAAAACTTACTGCAAACGAAGATTTTAGTTTTGGTATCAACGGAAAACTTAACATGAATCCTGTTACAGTTTCTTCTGCACCTCTGGAAGCAGAAACTGCAAACCGAATTTATTCAAATGCGCTTTCCAGCATCAGTACTCTGACTGCCGGAGCAAAAGTCGGATTCAGCCCGTCTAAGGGAATTGATATGAATATCAATACAGACTTTGACAGGCTTCTTGCAAATGCAATCAAATCTGTTGCAGATAAAGAAATGGCAAATGTCAAGGAAGAAGCCATGAAGAAAGTTCAGGACCAGCTCGGTTCTTCCGACGGTGCCCAGAAGTATCTGAGCCAGTTTAACGATATTTCTTCTAAAATCAATGATTCAAACAAGAGCCTGGATTCAATCAAAGCCCAGTTTGAATCAAAGAAGAAAGAACTTGAAAAGAAAGCCGCTACTGCTGCGACAAGTGCCGCCAAAGACAAAGCCTCAAGTGCGCTTAAAGGCTTGATAAAAAAATAGATTTTGTGATAAACTAATTAAACATTTTTTATAGGAGTATTTGAATGTCAGGACATAGTAAATGGGCAACCATAAAACATGCTAAAGGTTTGGCTGACGCAAAACGCGGTAAGCTTTTTACTAAATTCATTAAGGAAATTTCTATTGCCGCAAGAATGGGTGGCGGTGATCCTAACTCAAACCCTCGCCTTCGTACAGTTATTATTAAAGCACGTGCTGCAAACATGCCAAAAGATAACATTGACCGTGCTATCAAAAAGGGTACTGGTGAAGACGGCGGAGCAGCTTACGAAGAATTTGTATACGAAGGATATGCAGCCGGCGGTGTAGCCGTAATGGTTGAAGTTCTTTCTGATAACAAAAACCGTGCAGCAGCTGATGTTAAAAACATCTTCAACAAGAGCGGCGGTAACCTTGGTGCTACTGGTTCTGTATCACGTATGTTCCAGCGCAAAGGTACTATCGAACTCGATGCTGAAAAAGTAAATGAAGACGAAGTTATGGAAGTTGCCCTCGATGCAGGTGCAGATGATATCGTAAACGAAGACGGTGTTATCACTGTAACAACTACTCCGGACGCATTCTCAGCAGTTGCTGATGCTCTCGCAGCAAAAGGTTTTGAAACACTTTCTGCAGATGTTGGTCTTGTACCAGATGCTTATACTCCAGTTGATAAAGATACTGCTGCAAAAGTTCAGAAACTTATCGACAGACTTGAAGACAACGACGATGTTCAGAACGTATATCATACAGCTGAATTCCCGGATGACTTCGAACCAGAAGAATAATCTGGCCTAAGTTTAATATAAAAGCTCGCTCGGATTTATCCGCTGTGGGCTTTTTTTGTTTTAAATATGGTATCTGATAATCCTGAATTCAGCCCGCTTCCGGGTTCAATAAAAACAGATAATTCAACTTCTCAAAAAAAAATCCGCCGTGTTTTAGGAATTGACCCCGGGCTTGCAAACACAGGTTTTGGAGTTGTTGAATACTGCAATGGAAGATACCGTATGGCAAGTTACGGCTGTATTACAACAAAAAAAGATCAGACTCACGCAGAACGCCTTTTAACGATTTATAACCGACTGTGCGCCGTAATTGAAGAATTTAATCCCACTGAAGCGTCGATGGAAACTCTGTATTTTGCAAAAAATGTAACGTCCGCGATGGGAGTTGCAGAAGCGCGCGGAGTTGTAACACTCTGCCTTGCCCAGCACGTAATTCCTCTTTTTGAATACCGCCCGATTCAAATCAAACAGGCTGTTTCCGGAAGCACAACGGCCGACAAGGAACTTGTTGAAAAATACGTTCAGATTCTCCTCGGCTTAAAAGAGCCGCCAAATCCGGATCACGCCGCCGATGCCCTGGCGGGCGCAATTACTCATTTGCATTACCACGCCTAGATTGTTATAATACATATATGTTTAATTCAATCAGCGGTACAATTACTGCAAAATTTCCAAAACAGGTTTTTATCCAGAACAATGGTATTGAATGGGATATCTGTATTCCTGACTCAAACCTTGATATGCTCGGTCCTGTTGGAAGTGAAGGCAAGGTGTACACATATCTTCAGCACACTGACATGTTGATGTGCCTATACGGTTTTGCAAGCGCTGATGAGCGTTCAGTTTTTCTTGATTTATTAAAAGTTGACGGAGTAGGTCCAAAGGGCGCAATCAAAATTATGAGTTCGGTAAACAGTGCCACCCTGATGGATGTTCTTGAACGCGAGGACTTAAGCAGTCTCGAAAAAATTCCGGGAGGTGGAAAAAAGACTGCCGGGAAAATGATGCTTGCCCTCAAAGGAAAACTCA
>JAEENG010000090.1 GCA_016283615.1 Treponema sp. | reverse complement strand
CGCAATCATGTGTTTTGCAGAATTGAGGCCTGCTTTTTTGAGGGCGTCTTTTACAAAGCTTTCGTTTGTCAAAGTTTCGAGTGTTGTTCCTGATTTTGAAACAAGGATAAAAATTGAATGTGCCAGGTCTGTTGAATTTAAAACGGCTGTTGCGTCATCAGGGTCAACGTTGCTGATGAATTTTGCCTCCATCTTGAATTTTTTGTTTGCCTTGGCCCAGTTTTCAAGTGCAAGGTACATTGCGCGCGGTCCAAGATCCGAACCGCCGATACCAATCTGAACAACTGTTGTAAACTTTTCTCCATTGGCGTTTGTAATTTTACCCGAGTGAACTTTATCTGCAAATTCTGCGATGCGTTTCTGTTCTTTTACATAAAAGTCGCGTTTGTTTGTTCCGTCGGCGTTTACGTCTTTTCCAAGCTGTCCGCGGCAAAGATGATGCAGAACCATGCGTTTTTCTCCGGTGTTGATTACAGCGCCGTTGTATGTTTCTTCAAATTTCTGTGTGAGCTGGGCTTCGTCTGCAAGGTCTTTGAGGACAGAGAGTACTTTGTCATCAACCTGTTTTGCAGCAAAATTATATGTAAGTCCTGCTCCCATCGGTACGCTGTATTTTTTTACGCGTTCGGCTCCTGCAGTGCCTGAAAGTTCATTTTTTACGCTTACTGCGTTTTTAAGTGACTGAAGTTTTTTATACGAATCAAGTGTATCAAGATTTTCCCATGAAGTTTCCATATAATCTCCTTTAAAATCTCCGCGATAGCGGTCGTGCAGGAGGCACGAAATCGCGGATTCATTTATATTATAGCACAAAAATATGCTATAATAAAGTTATGAGTCAGATGGAACGAATTTTGTACATAGACCGCACTCTCCGAAACAGCGGTTCAATTACAGTTCAAAAAGTAGCGGATGAATACGAAGTAAGTACACGCCAGGTTAAGCGCGATATCGAATACATGCGTGACCGTTTTGAAGCCCCGATTGAGTGGGTTAGGGCAAAGCATCATTATGTTTACTCTGAAAGATTTAAAAGTCTTGAATTTGCAGACCAGCATCTTATACTGGCCTACCTTTCGATTCAGTCGCTGCTGCAAAATGCAAACTACTTTCCGGCAATTTCCGAACAGCTGCTTGCTTCCTTTACAAGCCAGATTCCTTCTGAATATATTGAAGCGTCAAAAAAAATCAAATATCAGGTTCCGGCTGCGGACAGCCTGGATCCGGAAGTTTTTGCAGGTATCTGCCTCTCGCTAAAAAATAAGGTCTGTCTTGCAATCGAGTACATAAATACCAAAAACGAATCCAAAGAGCGCCGGATTGAACCATTCAATCTGATAAACTATGCGGGTAACTGGTACATCATAGCCTGGGACCACCTCCGGCAGGGGCTCAGGACTTTCCATGCGTCCCGTATCCAGAAACTTTCCGTGACAAACAAACCTTTTCTGGATCATGGAAAAAACATCGATGCAGAAGTTGATAAGTTCATCCAGAGCGGTTACGGAATCTTTCTTGGAGATAAAACCCGGACTGTAAAAATTAGGTTTACGGGAAAGGCGGCTCAGATAGTCCGCACGCAGACATGGCATCCGAGCCAGAAAAGAATTCAAAACGAAAATGGAGAAGTTGAACTTAGTTTTGAAGCGGCAAATCTTACCGAAGTTCTTTCAAAAGTTTTGAGTTTTGGAAGTTCTGCAGCTCCTCTTGCGCCAGAAGAACTTGTTGATTTATGGAAGGACGAAATTAAAAAGCTTTCGTCCTGTTTGTAATTAAACCGGGCAGTCCGGGTGACTTATGGCTGCAGAAGCCTTGTCTTTTTTGAGGCCGAGCATTTCGTCGAGTGTGCGCCAGCCCAGAACCGCACATTTTACACGGCTCGGCATGTGACTGATATCTTTGAGGGCGCCTGCTTCGTCGAGTTCTTCAATTTCTTCTTCGCTTGCAGTTCCCTTAATCATGTTCATAAAAATCTGGCCGAGACGCTGTGCTTCTTCGGTTGTTTTTCCGATTACGAGGTCGAGCATCATGTCGCAGCTTGCCTGACTGACTGCACAGCCGCTTCCCTGGTACGAGCCTGATTCAATTTTGCCGTCTTTTGTCTTCAGAAAAAGTGTAATATTGTCGCCACAGCTCGGGTTAACTCCATTGAGCTGGATTGTTGCGTCGTCCATCGGCTCTTTGTGGAGCGGGTTTACATTATGTTCGTTTAGAATTTCACGGTATAACTCTTTAGTGTCCATAATTCAATTATAAAGAATGCAGTTTTTACTTACAAGGGATATCCCGGTTCAAGCTGGACTTACGGGCCCCTAGTCTTTGTAGCCTGACCACTTTCGTACCTGTGCAAGTTTTGAAAGCAGGTAGTCGATTTCTTCTTCAGTGTTGTAAAAATAAAGGCTTGCACGTGCGGTTGAAGGCACTCCAAGATAGGCTCCGAGTGGCTGCGCACAGTGGTGACCGGCACGGATTGCAATGTTTTCGTCCGAGAGAAGGGTTGCAATGTCATGCGGATGAACGTCATCGATTGTAAAGGTAACGATTCCGCAGCGTCTGGTGCCGTCCTTGTTTCCTATGATGTTGATGTGAGGAATTTTTTTGATTCCTTCGATAAGGCGTACGGCAAGAGCGTTGTCGTGTTCTGTGATGGTGTCGAGTCCGACAGATTGAATATAGCGGATTGCGGCTGCCATTCCGACTGCGTCTCCGGCGCTTACGGTTCCTGCCTCAAATTTGTGCGGAACTTCTGCCCAGGTTGCGCTGTCTTCTGTTACGTATTCAATCATTTCTCCGCCGCGAAGAAATGGCGGCATGGCCTCCAGGAGGGCGATTTTGCCGTAAAGGGCACCGATTCCCATTGGACCGCAGAGCTTGTGTCCGCTCATGGCAAAAAAGTCAGCGTCCAGGTCCTGAACGTCTACCTTAATGTGAGGAGTTGACTGCGCTCCGTCTACAACCATGATGGCTCCGTGGCTGTGTGCAATTGATGCGATTTTTTTAACCGGATTTGTAGTTCCCAGAACGTTTGAAACGTGTGTGCAGGCTACAATCTTTGTTTTATCGGTAATTTTATCGAATTCACTTTCTGGAATAATTCCGCTGTCTTTATCAACGTACATAAATTTGAGCACTGCGCCCTTCTGCTGGCATACAAACTGCCACGGCAGAATGTTTGAGTGGTGTTCCATGATTGAAACTACGATTTCGTCACCCTTGTTTACGTTGGCAAGACCCCAGGTGTAGGCAACAAGGTTCAGGCTTTCAGAAGAGTTCCGTGTAAAGATGATTTCGCGGTTTTCTTTTGCGTTGATGAATTTAGCAACTGTTTCCCGGGCATCTTCGTAAGCCTTTGTGGCACGCTCGCTCAAAGAATATAGTCCGCGCAAGGGGTTTGCGTTCTGTGTTGCGTAAAAATGGTCCATGGCGTTGAGAACGATGTATGGACGCTGGGCTGTAGCTGCAGTATCCAGATAAACAAGACCGTTATTGTCTTTTGAGTTCTGTTCATCAATCGCCTTGAATAAAGGAAAATCGTTACGGAATTTGTTCATTTTTATATCCTGAAAATTAGTTTTCCAAAAAGTCTGAAATCTTTTGTACGGTTGCTTCGTCGTTTATCAGATTTGCAACCGCCAGAACCTTTGCTTTTGTCATGATTTTCTGGGCATCGGCCTCGCTTACACCGCGGCTCTGAAAGTAGAAAAGTTCTTCGGTACCGAGACGGCCTAAAGTTGCACCGTGAGTTCCTGAAACATCTTCTTCGCCGCATAAAATCATC
>JAEENG010000089.1 GCA_016283615.1 Treponema sp. | reverse complement strand
ATGGCGTTCATGTGTTGACGGGCAGATTGTGCTTATTATCTGAATTGCATTTATCTTTTCTTTTAAGATTTTTGAAATTGAATCAAATTCTTTTATGCTGAAAGTTGTCTGGCTCAAAAGAACTGCGTCCTCAGGCACATTACCGTCTGCAAAAAGTTCTCTCGCCTCGTCACTGTTTTGAATCAGATAAAATTTTCCGCCTGCACCCTGGCTGATTGCTTCTTCTGCGTAGCCTGCAATTCCGGTTGTTTCGCCATGGTTTTTATCTCCTGCAAGGATTACGGCAAAACCTTTCTGAACAAAGTCCGCTGCCCTCTTCTGGCTTGCGGTTACAAGCGGGCAGGTTGCATTCAATATTTTTGCGCCTCTGGATTCAAGTGCATGATGAGTTTTAGGCGGAACACCGTGCGCACGAATCAAAACTGTGTCTCCGCTTTTAAGGTCGTCTATGTGCTTGCTGTCGAGGATTTTTAAGGAACGTTCTGCAAGTTCAGCGAGGGCAACAGGATTGTGAATCAAAGGCCCGAATGTATAAACCTGTCCTTCATTATTTTGAGCAAGAGCTTTTCCGGCAAGTTCAACAGCCCGCCTGACTCCGGCACAAAATCCCATTTTTTCTGCCCGTAAAACTTTCATGCAATAAATATAACATGTTACGCGCTTTTGGTCATTCGGTATTGATAAAAAAAATCAGGCAAAGGCACTGGTGCAAAAAAAAAGACTGTCCTGCATAAAGTGCAGGACAGTCTATTGTTTATAGGAAAAATTACTTGAACTATTCTTCCATTTTTACAACGTTTGCCTTAGGCATTGATGCGGCAGGCTTCCAGTTTTTGCGAACTGCATTAATGAATGAACCTGCGATAAACATAGAAGAGTAACAACCACTGATAAGACCTACAACAAGAGCGATTGCAAAGTTTTTGATGTCGCCTGTTGTGTAGATAACAAGTGACATAACTGCAAACAATGTTGTAACAGTTGTAATGATTGAGCGGCTCAAAGTACCTGAAAGAGCGCTGTTCAAGATGTCTGTAAAGCTTTTTGCTTCAACAATCTTCATGTCGCTGCGTACACGGTCAAGAATAACGACTGTAGCGTTGATTGAGTAACCGATGATTGTAAGGATAGCGGCAATGGAAGTTGTTGTAAATTCAAGACCTGACCATGAAAGGAAGGTAATCATAATCAATGCGTCATGAATAATTGCGATTACAGCTGCAAGAGCAAATTCCCACTTAAAGCGGATCATTGTGTACAGGAAGATCAGAACCAGTGTTGCGAGAACAAGGATGATTGAATTCTTGATAAGTGATGAAGAGAACTGGGCACTGATTGCCTGGCTCTGTTCAACAGTTACATTTGCTTCTCCGTATGCGGCAGAAAGAGCAGCCTTGATTTTAGATTCAGCGGATTCATCTTCGCCTGTGCGGATCTGATATGAATCTGCGTCACCTACAGCTTTTACAGAAGCCTTGATGTCTTTTTTGGCAAGTACATCTGCAATGCTGTCAGCATGAGTTTCTACATTAGAAACAGCAACCTGTACGTTCTGGCCCGGTTTGAATTCAAGACCCCAGTTAAGTCCGCGTGTGCAAACTGCAAAAATACCTGAGATAATTACCAGAGCACTGAGTACAACTGCTACAGGGAAAAATTTATTAAAACGAATTACTTTTTTCATTATTTTACTCCCCAGCCAATGCTCATCTTCTTTTTTCCGACTACTTCAGTGTTAAAGTCGAAGATAAGGCGTGATACAACAAGAGCTGTAAATACAGAAGAACATACACCGATTGCAAGTGATACAGCGAAGCCCTGGATTGAACCTGTTCCCAGCTGAGAAAGGAAGAGGGCTGCGATGAATGTTGTGATGTTTGAGTCCATAATTGCCCAGAACGCATTGTCAAATCCGGAAGCAATTGCTGCAGCGCGGCTCTTGCCCAGGGCAAGTTCTTCCTTGATGCGTTCAAAGATAATTACGTTGGCGTCTACAGACATACCAACAGTAAGAATCATACCGGCGATTGATGAAAGTGTAAGTGTAAGATTGAAAGCAGAAAGTACAGAGAACATGATGTACATGTTGAGGATCTGTGCAACGATTGCGTTAAATCCGGCTCCCAGATAGTAAACGAGCATGAATGCAAGTACCAGAGCAAGACCCAGGGTAATTGCCTTCAGACCCTGCTGGATTGCCTGTTTTCCCAGGGAAGCACCAACAATCTGCTGGCTTTCAACTTTGAGCGGAACTTCGAGGTAAGAAGTCTGGAGAACTTTCTGAATGTTCTGAGCTTCTTCTACACTGAATCCGCCTGAGAGGCTTACGTTACCGCCTGTAATTGCCTGGCGGATTGTAGCGGCTGATTTAACCTTTGAATCACTTACGATTGCAAGGCGTTCGTTAACGTGAGCACCTGTAAACTTAGCAAAGATTTCGGCACCTTCAGAGTCGAGGGAGAAGTTAACTTCTGTCTGACCTGTTGTTGTGTCGCGGCTTACTGTTGCGGCTTTTACGTGGTTACCGTCAAGAGCGATTTCTTTTTTAACGGCGATGTATCCCAGGCGCTGGTCAAGACCGTAAGCGTCTTTTGTATAATAACCGAATACTTCGCAGTCAGATGCGATTACAGAAGGATCTGCAAGTGAACCGTCAGCCTTGAAAGCATCAGGACCAACACCTGCATAATACTGAGCGAATTTAGATGTTGCTTCTTCATCAACGAGACGGAAATTCAAAATTCCCTTACCCTGTACGATTGAGTTAACGCTTTCGCCGTCAGCTGAACCAGGGATTTCTACGTAGATACGGTCTTCGCCCTGCTGGCGGATTACCGGAGAAGTAAGACCGAATTTATCGATACTTGAAGTCAAAGTTTCTACAGCCTGTGTCATAGCCTGAGTTTTGAAGGCTTCAGGATTATCAACTTCTGATGTTTCTCTCTGTTTTGCAAGAGCAGCATCAAGGTCAGCGTGGATGATGATGTTCATACCGCCTGAAAGGTCAAGACCAAGCTTTACAGAGTTAGTGTAAGCATTCTTTGCCTTGAGATAGAAGCTGCGGTAATGTTCTTCGAATACAGCCTGCAGTTCAGCGGCACTGCCGAAGGCACTCAAAACTGCTCCAACATTCATTACTGCAGGAACTTCTTTGTCTGCAGCCTTGTATGCTTTTTTAGCAGCTTTTACAACATAAGCATAAGAAGAGTCGAGTTCTGCATCGGCACTTTCTTTTGCTTTAGCCAGGAGTGAAGATACTTCATCTCTGGCCTTCTTTTCAGATTCGTCCTTAATCTTTTCGAGTGAACTCAAGGCAACCTTCTGAACATCTGCTGGTGTTTTGAAATACCATGTGATAGATGGTCTGAGGAAGGCGTAGCAGAGAGCAAGGACAACCAAAATAAGAATAAAACGACTTCGTTTGTTCATAATCTTGTTACAACCCCAATTATTTATTTGTTTTCTGAAGCGCTTTCTGTAGATTCAGCGGCTTCTGTTTTTGCTTCCGGAGCTGCTTCTTCTGCTTTAGCTTCTGATTTGGTTTCTTTTTTTGCTGATTTTGCTGCCTTAACTTCATCACGAACTACAGCAGCAATGGCAGAGCGGTTGAATTCAATACTTGTGTTTGAATCAACTTTTACAATGATGGTCTTTTCTTTTGTTGAACTTACAACACCGTGGATTCCACCAATTGTAACTACTTTGTCGCCCTTTTTGAGAGCGTTGATCATTTTTTCTGTTTCTTTCTGTTTTTTATTCTGCGGGCGAATGATAAAGAAATAGAAAATTGCAATGATGAGGATGAACGGCACAACCGACATCAGGAGATTTTGCTGCTGAGGTGCACCCTGGGCAGCCTGCAATAAAGGTATAAAAGACATTTTTCCTTCCTTCTTTTGAAATTTATAGCCTTAAAAAGATAACATTTATAAGTGGTAGCCGTCAAGTTACCGGCAGGGGAAGGGCTTTATTTTGTTGATAAAAATCAGCGTCCGAGAAGGGTTTCGAGTTCAGAATTAAGTTTTAAAAGAGAGTCGTCGTTCGGAGAAAGTGCAACTACCTGCTTTAAGTAGTACTGGGCTTTTCTGTATTCTTTTTTATTGTAGTAAATATTATACAGGCGGAACAAAGCGTCACGGTTACGAGGGTTTGCAGTCAGGCTTGAACGCAGATCCACAAGAACCGCATCTTCTGAGGAAGCAAGGAAACTTCTTTCATAATAGAGAAAACTCTTCATTTTTGAAGTTGAAGACGGAAGAATCTGTGCTATTAAGCGCGATACTTCCGAGCGGCGGTCTGTTGCAACGAGAACTTTTATATAACTTTGAATTACCTGCTCGTCCTTTGGAGACTGGCTGTAAAGGTTTGAAGCAATCTGCCATGCTTCGTCCTTGCGGCCTGCTTCAAGACAGATGTCGATATGGGTATGAACGGAAAACTGCGAAGAAGAAGCTGTCTGCCTCAGGTTTGAACTTGCACGGTATGCTTCCTGCCACTGCTTTCTGCGGACAAGTTCGTTGACGCGGATGGTGAGCGCCTGTACGTTCTTAGGGTCTTTTGCAAGGATTCTATCTGCAAGTTCTACTGCGCTCACGCCGCCGATTTTAACGCCTGTTTCTGCGCTGATTGCGGCGGCGGCAAGAATAATTTCGCTGTCGTCAGGATAAAGGGTAAGGGCCTTTTCGATTGTTGAAGCGGCTGCAGTAAGGTTACGGTTCCATTCTTTCTGAACTTTGGCACGCAGCAAAAGATAATCACGGCCTTCCCCGTCGCTTCTTCCGTAAACGTCGAGTAAGGAAGCGGCGCGGATATAGTCATTTTTTTGAATCAGAATGCGCGCCCGGAACAAAACGTAATATGCGTTTTCCGGTTCCTGCTGAAGTACGCGGACTACAAACTGCTCGCACTCGTCGATGCGGTTTGTTGCAAAGGTAATTTCTGCACTGAGCTTGAGGGCAGGACGGTAAAGCGGATTTTTCTGCAGGATTGAATCACAGACAGAAAGTGACTTTTCGAGCTGGTTTGATTTGTAATAGCAGTCAGCAAGTGCGTAAGAAACTTCCACGCAGTCGGCTGCCCCTTCCTGAGCCTTTGAAAAATAATTTATCGCACCACTGTAATCATTTGTGCGGCGGCTGAGCACACCGCGGAGGTAATTTGCAAGCACGCTCCCCTCTTTTAATTCAAGGGCCTTGTCAAGGCTTTCGCGGGCTGTATCGTAATAATCGTTTCTTGACTCGGAAGTTACAAGAACCAGGGACGGCAGAACAAGGGCAAGAAAATCTCCGTTGCCGGTACTCATATCGTAAATCCCCTGACGCGAAGAATCGATTGCTCCTGTGTACGGATTTGCCGATGTAACCGGCGGGATTTCTACGGCAACAGTCTGAGTCGGCCACAAAATCTGCATCAGGGACTTTGCTATATTCAATAAAATCTTTTCTGCTTCTTCGTAGGAAGAACTGTCTTTTCGTAAAAGAGAAATTGCAAGGTGCAGGCTTTCCGGGTCACCCTTTTCTACTGCAGCAAGGGCGTCCTGATTAACGGAAGAAAAATAAGTGCGTTCCTTTACGGCAGGCACGGTAATTGCAACCGCTTCGGACGGGTCTGCCGTGTACGTTGACTCAATTACAGGAGCCTGAGGTACAGCCTTTGGAGCAGATCCGCAGGAAAGCAGAAGTGAGGAAACTAAAATTGAATTAAAGACAACCGCAGCAAATCCACGGTTTACCGGTTTCATTCTTTTACTTCTCCCTCTTCTTCCTGGTATTCAATTTCGTAAGGGAAGTGCGCCTGCGGGTTGCGTTGAATCATAAAAATCGCAATCAGAGCCGCCCCGAAAAATACAGGGATAAGCGGCCACCACATTGCAAAAAAGCGCGAAAAGGACATTTTTATAATATCTAAAGAAAAAAGCAGAAAGAAACTTCCCATCAAAACCAGAAGGAGTGTCGGGAACAAAAAGGCGTTTCTGATCCGTCTGTCTTTTGCAATTCCTGTTACAAGAATACAAAAACCGCACAAAATTACGGAAAGCGGCCAGTAACCTTTTACTCCTTCCCTGAGGATGCCGGAAGAAATGAACATCAAAAGCGCGCCTTCAAAACAGGCATAAAGCCCCAGGAAAAAAAGAACCGCATAACGGAGAAGAGTCAGGGAAAGATAAAAAATTACAGCGCCGGCAACCATCATAACCACAGTCCACGGTTCAATAACAGCATGGAGGTTAGATGCAATACGGGCAAAAAACAAAAAACCGGCAAGCAGGCTCAGAACACCGAGTGCCAGAATCATATTCATTGTTGCTGCTGTGTATTTTTTCATCGCTATCCCCAAAGAGAAAAACTTCTCCTTTATTGTAACATATAGAATACACCAAATTTGCACCTCTTGCCAATAACAAAGCACTCTGTTAAAATTTAATCATGAAAGTGTTTTTTAAGCGGCTCCTTGCAGCAACTGCACTCTGTCTGCTTTTTATTTCCTGTACAAAAAATAACGCAAGTTCAGATATCAACCAGCTGCAGGTTCTTTTAAATGACCCGTCCTTATCAGGTCCGTCACGTTACGCAGTTATAAACCGGATCGCAAACACACTTTACAGCCAGAAAGACTACCGCGGAATGCTTTTGTTTCTGACAGACTGGGTAGAAAAACATCCAGACGACATTTACAACTCATACTGGCTTCTGATGGTCGCTTCCAACTATCTTGAACAGGGCGCAGAACCGGTTGCAGAATACTACTTTGACCGTATTTTAAAAAACTACCCGGACCTTCTGATTCAGGGAAAGTCGATTCACTTCAGATGTCTGCAGAACCTGATTCAAATCAGCAAAAAACCTGCCAACCGCATCTCATACTTCAACGATCTTGTAAGCCGCTTTCCGTCGCTTGTCAGCATTACAGAGATGTACGTCAGGCTCGCTCTTGAATACGAAAAGGAAGGTGAATTCAACCAGGTATTAAAGTCATACTCAATGTTCCTCAATCAGCCGGATGCTTCTACAATCCAGATTTCAGGAATTCCTGATGCGTACGCAAACGCGCGCAAAATGGTAGACTTTTCAAATTCATCAAAAGACTGGACCTTCCCTTCCCTCGACAAGCTGGAAAAGTCGGTTAAACTTGCAATCAGACAGTACGACTGGCGTTCCCTCGACAAATACCGCTCAAAGGTCAACTTTTTTGCCATGAGCTGGAAGTCGAGCGAAACTGACGCAAACGCCCTCGAAAACTTTTCCATGCGGGGCTTTATGGTCGGCCAGAGAATCCGTTATTCAGAAAAACTCGACGAAACTTCAAACCCGAACGAAGCTTATCTGAGAACAACAGGCTGGAGCCCTTACATGCCGGTCTGGTATCTGTACTTCAGAAAGGTAAACTTTCCTGCAGACCCTGAAATTCACGGACGCTGGGAATGGGCAGGAATTTATTACGGCGAAAAACTGTAACAATTCAAAAAATCAAAAGTTTAAAAACGGAAAGTTGAAAATTGAAAAATAATATTTTTTTGAATATACGCCATTTTTTCATAATTTCTTTTCTTTTTGTTTCAAACGCGGTTTTTGCAGGAGCTCCGCTTCCTGATACGGCAGGTGGAATTCAAATACCAAAAACTCAGTACGCAGCTGAGATGATTCAAAAATACATCGACCAGTACTCAAAGCCTTTCGGGCGGAAGCAGCTTTTTGACACGCTCGACAACGGCGAACTTTACCGCCTTTATGTAAGGCAGGAATTAAAAAAGCGGAAGATGCCGGCTGCCCTCGAATACCTTCCGGTAGTAGAAAGTGAATACAACCCGCTTGCAGTAAGCAGGAGCGGGGCCCGCGGATTATGGCAGTTCATGGACAATTCAATCGCACCGTTCTTAAAAAAAACACAGTACGTGGACGAACGCTACGACGCCTGGAAAAGCACGGACGCAGCCCTCACAAAACTCATGGACAACTACACACAGTTTAAGGACTGGCCGATTGCAATCGCAGCCTACAACTGCGGCGCCGGCGCAATGAAACGCATTCTAAAACAGGCAAGGCAAAAGACCTTCTGGTACATCGCCGAAACGGGGCTTTTACGCGACCAGAGCGTTCAATACGTTCCAAAACTTCTTGCAATCTGCATTTTGAGCGAACACGGACAGGCTTACGGTTTTGAAATTCCAGAGATTACAGCGTCCACAAGATACGCAGAATTTGATTACATTACGACAAAAGAACAGATTTCTCTTTCGCGTCTTGCAAGCGAATTAAAAATGGACGAAGAAATCCTCAAAAAATTGAATGCGTCACTTCTGCAAAACTACACTCCGCCTTCTTCAATTTATCAGCTTCGGCTCCCGTCCGGAATGAAAGAAAGCGCCCGTATTGCAATTGAAGAAATCAAAAAATCCGCTCTCCCTTCCGGCAGAAACGGCGGTACAAACACAGGCATTTCCGGCACAGCAGGACGAATCCACACGGTGCAGAAGGGAGAAACTTTGTGGTCCATATCACGGCTTTACGGAGTGCCTGTGGATTCAATCAGAGAGGCAAATTCTTTAGGCCGCGACAGTGTGCTTTCAATTGGAAAAATTCTTTATATACCGTAAAAAAATACCGATAAATAGATGAGGACTGCCATTTTTGCATAGTCCGGGAGAAAAAATTTTGAAAAAGACTATCTGTTTTACAGCCTTGGGCCTTCTGGTATTTTTTGTTCACGCACAAAACGAACAGCTTGCATCAACCAGCCGGATGGACTGGACCCAGAATAAATTTTCTTCTTCGGTAACACTCGATATCGACAGGGCCGGAATCAATATGCCTTCCGGAAAACTCACCGCAATCAATAAAATCAACACTGAGCTTCCTGATTTGATAAAGGAACCGCTTCTTTCGCTGACAGTCGATTCAGATTCGCAGCTCCAGGATTATGTAATTCAGGATAATATAACGCTCGAAGAACTTACAAAAATCGTTGACTCAGGCAAAAAAAGCCCGGCTATTTTTGTAAACCAGAGTTCAGTAATGAAAAGCGACCACATTCTGGACACGCTCAAAATCAGCCGTCTTTTAATCAAACACCGCTTTCCGTACAAAAATCCAAAACCTGTAGACTCAGTTCCGAGCCGTGTGTACACAGGAATTATCATCGATGCACGCGGACAGTTTGCTGTTCACGGGGAATATGTAAAGGACGACGTAAAGCCTTGCTTCTTCCCTAAAATCTGGGATTCAGAAATGAATCTGATTTACGAACGCAACATGGGAGAGCCTCAGCACGAAGCAAAATACGGAATGGTCCGTTACGGCTGGAGCGACGGCGAAAACGACTATACTTCAACAGTTGGAATCGATCCGCTGCGCATAAGTGCACGTAAAGTTTACGGACGCTTCAGGACAGACCCTGTAATTTCGCGCAATGATGCGCTCAAAATTCTTTCAGTTCCGGAAAATCTTGAATTATTGAAAGAAGGCAAAATTGTAGTTCTGCTCGACAAAGAAAACCTCGTCTGCGATGTTGCAGTTCCGGAAAAGAAAACTTCTTACTACAGCGACTTTAAGACAATCAAGGAATATCTGTTTAACGCAGAAGACGCACCGGTTGTTCAGGATACAGTCCGCGGAATCCAGATTCTGTATGATCTGAAGTTTGTTGCCGACAGTGCACAGCTTTTAGACACCGAATATGAAAAAATCAAAAACCTCGCAGACAGCCTTAAAAAGATAAACATCGACAACGCATACACAATCCTCGTAGAAGGTCACACTGCCGACGTGCAGAAACCTGAAGGCCAGATGAGGCTTTCAATCCAGCGTACGCAGACCATTATAAACGAACTGGTCAACAACGGACTCGACAGGAGCCTGTTCAGCTACCGCGGATACGGCGGAACCCAGCCGATTGCGACAAACTCAACAGAAGACGGCCGCGCAATGAACCGCCGTGTAATCATCACCGCCCGCCCGAGAGACTGTGAAGTCCTTTCTGTAAATTCAGTAGGCTGCGGTAAAAAGTTTTAAT
>JAEENG010000088.1 GCA_016283615.1 Treponema sp. | reverse complement strand
GGACCGTGGTAAAGGTAGTCTCCGCACATAATAATTGAATCAAAATTGCCGGCTGTTTCCAGAACCTTCTGTAAAGGCTCTGGACAGCCGTGTATATCACTGATTACAAGCAGTTTCATTATTTTTTAATCTGTTTGTATTCGTTGTATGCGAGGATAAATGGTCCAACGCCCTTGGCATCATCCTGAACGACAGGTTCGCTCATGTAGTACTCATAGCTTCCGTCGCGGTGAGGATCCTTGTCAGGACCAAGACCTGCAACGAGACAGATACCGCCGAGGCTCAATCGTCCGCTGTCAGTATTAAGGTATTTGTCGCAGATTCCTTCAAATGCCTTTACGCCGGCTTCCTGATATTTTTTGTCAGTAAGAATGCCTGTGCGTACACCTTTTAAAAGTGAATAAGCAAAAATTGCAGAACCTGAAGTTTCAAGGTAGTTCTTTTCGCGGCCTGCAAAGTTTGGAACCTGATACCACATTCCGCTCTTGTCCTGGAATTTGAGCATGCTGTCACAAAGGTCAATAAAGATTGCCCGGAGTTTTTTCCAGTTTTCGCATTCACGGTCCGGAGCCTTGTTCAAAGTATCAAGCAAAGCCATGCTGTACCATCCGAGAGAGCGGAGCCAGAAGTTTTTGCTCAAACCTGTTGTTTTGTCAGCCCAGAACATTTTGCGTGATGCGTCATAGCCGTGGTAATAAAGGCCTGTCTCACTGTCGCGCATGATTTTGTTTACGTTGAAGAACTGATTGTAGATGTCGTCAACGTTTTTGTTGTTGTTGAATAAAACTTCGTATTCCATATAGAAGGGCTGTGCCATGTAAAGACCGTCAAGCCATACCTGGTCAGGATAAATTGCCTTGTGCCAGAAATTGCCTTCTTTTGTGCGCGGCTGACCTTTTACCTGTTCATAAAGTTTGTCGATTGCCTTTCTGTATTTTTCTTTTTTTGTAAGACGGTACAAAGTAAAGAGGTTTTTGCCGCCGTTGAGTTCGTCACAGTTCCAGGCTTCTTTTTTATAGCCGTCGATTGTTCCGTCGTCTGAGATACGGTAATCTTCGTAATAGTCAGCAAATTCAAGATATTTTTTATCGCCGCTTGTTGCATAAATTTCAAGCAAAGCCATAATCATACAGCCGTCAATGTAGTCCCAGCCGGATTTTCTGCCGGCACGTGCTTTTTCGATATTCCAGATCGGGAATTCGGCTGTTGATTTTGTCATCAAATCGTCGATGTATTGTTCAATTACTACTGCTTCCATTGTGTGTACAACCCCCTCGGTCGTTGTTTTAAACATCCGATTTTATTATAATATCAAAAATATCAATTCAAGTATAGATAGACTGACACAAGGAAAATTATCATGGCAGATCCAAAAAGCGTACTCAAAGACTTAATCAGGGACGCAGTACTTCAGATTATTCAGGAAAAAGGCCTGGATGCAGGCGAATTCAACGCAGACAGAATTGTAGTTCAGGACTCACCGGATACAAAACTCGGTGATATCGGCTCCCCGATGTTCGTATTTGCAAAACTCCTGCGCATTGCACCACCGCAGATTGCCCAGGAAGTTGCCGCAAAAATCGGAGACAAGGCAAAATCAATCGGCCAGGTTGTTACCGCCGGTCCTTACGTAAACGTAAAACTCGACAAATCTTCAGCTTCTGCTGACATTTTGAACGCAATTGCAGTTCAGAAAGAAAACTACGGAACTCTTGGTGCAGACGGCAAGCCTCATCTTGAAGGCCACAAGGTAATGATTGAATTTTCATCGCCTAACACAAACAAACCGCTCCATCTCGGCCATATGCGTAACGATGCACTTGGTGAATCCATCAGCCGCATTCTCAAAAAGGCAGGTGCAGAAGTTTTTAAAGTTGACCTTATCAACAACCGCGGAATTCATATCTGCAAGAGTATGCTCGCATACAAACTTTTCCACGAAGCAAAGGGCGAAACTCCTCAGTCACTCGGTATCAAGGGCGACCACTTTGTAGGTCAGTGCTATGTTGAATTTGAACGCTACTACAAAGGCGAAAAAGACAAACCGGAAACCGCACATCCGGAAGCCCTCGAACAGGCAGAAGAAATGCTCGTTAAGTGGGAAGCAGGAGATCCTGAAATCAGAAAACTCTGGCAGACAATGAACGACTGGACTTTTGAAGGCGTTAAGGAAACTTACGCACGCACAGGCGTAAACTTTGATAAATTCTATTTTGAAAGCGAAACCTATCTCAAGGGAAAGGATCAGATTCAGAAAGGTGTTGAAAAGGGAGTTTTCTTTAAGGCAGAAGACGGTTCAACACGTGTTGACGTAACAGAAGCAGTAGGAAAAGGAAAGGACGGCGAAGACCACGAAAAGGTACTCCTCCGCAAGGACGGAACTTCAGTTTATATCACACAGGACATTGGAACTGCAATTTCGCGCCACGATGACTGGCCGTTCAATGAACTTGTATACGTAGTTGCTTCAGAACAGATTTTCCACTTTAAGGTATTGTTCTACATTCTTAAAAAACTCGGTTTTGACTGGGCAAACAAGCTTTATCATCTGAGCTACGGTCTTGTAAACCTCCCTAACGGACGCATGAAGAGCCGCGAAGGTACGGTTGTTGACGCCGACGATCTTATCGACTCACTCCACGAAGACGCCCTCAAGGCAATCAAGGAGCGCGGCCGTGAAGAAGATGTCGGAAGTCCGGATGAAGTTGCAGAAAAGGTTGCTCTCGCTGCCCTCCACTACTACCTTCTCCAGGTAAGCCCGGTTAAGGACATGATTTTTAATCCTGAAGAATCATTGAGCTTTAACGGAAACACAGGTCCATACATTCAGTACATGGGTGCCCGCATTGCAAGCATTATGCGAAAGGCAGAAGAACAGGGCTTTAAGGCAAGCGACGCAAAAACTGCCGCTCCATTGCTTACTGCTCCTGAAGAATGGGATTTGATCAAGTGCCTCGGTGAATACGGAAACACAATTAAAAAGTCTGCAGAAAATAAAGATTCGTCTGTAATGACAGGTTATATTTATGAACTTGCAAAACTCTTTGCAAAGTTCTACCAGCAGTGCCCGATTATGAACATCGAAGACCAGGCTCTCCGTTCAGCACGTCTCACACTTGTTCAGTCTACTCTGCAGGTACTCCGCGAAGCGATGAACCTCGTACTCGTTCCTTATCTGGACCGTATGTAGGATAATTTTTGAGCTGATTATATAACGAATGCAGCCTGCACTGTCATGGAGCGGCTGCGTTCATCAGCGCTTACGGAAGGCGGCAAAAAGGCCGCCTGCCGCCTGAACGAACCAAAAACGTTTTTTCCGTTGTCAAAGGTCGTACAGCATGTACAGTCTTCTGCCACGACAATGTTTTCTTCCTTTACGCCCGCATTTTTTAAGACAAAAAGATTTGCTTCGGTAAGCGAGAGCAGGTTTCTGCCGTTTTCTTTTTTTATCGTTTTACTTCCAAAATAAGTTGTAAAATACTGAGCACGCTCGTCGTCGACAAAGTAGCATTCCTGACCGATATGTGGTCCTATAGCAACGCAGATGTTTTCGAGGCTGCAATTGTATTTTGTTACGGCAAGTTCGATTGCACGCGCTATAATTCCTGTGCCCTTCCATCCTGAGTGAACAACTCCAAAGACAGACTTATTGCTGTCATAAAAATAAAGGGGAACACAGTCGCTTACGGTCACCACAGGCACAAGAACACTGTTAGATGTAATAATTCCGTCGGCTTTAAGATTGAGCGTGTCAGAAGCCTCAGACACGGCTATCACGTCCTTTGAGTGTATTAATTCAAGCGGGACAACCTGATATTTACAGTCACAGATATTTTTTTCTGACGAGCACGAACCTGTGCAGACAGTTTTCTGGGCCTTACAAATTGAATTGAGCATTTCGTCGCGGCCGGGATTTGTTTCATTCCAGCGGAAGCGCATTGTGCCCGCCTTAAGCAGGGTCATTCCCCAGCGTTTGCCGGATTCAAGAGGTTTTGAATTTTTATAAAACGGAAGGATTATGTAAGTTGAATCAACCGATTTTTGCTGAACTGCATCCTTTACCGAAACGGTGTTTATCATTTTAACAGGCTCGGAGTATCAATCGGTTCAAGTTCGCGAATCATGGAATAGCAGGCTGCAAGGGACTCACGGGCGTTTGTCAGGTCTTCCTTGAACTTTTCATTGTTCTTTCCGCCGATGCGGTTAAAGTTGGAAAGTGAGTCATAACGGCTGTCTTTCTTTTCGAGGAAGATTCCGCTGAAGCACAGCTCAAGTGTGCGGCAGGCTTCGCCAAATGAACTCAAAATTGAGCGCACATCGCTTTCAACTCCGCGGATGATGGATTCAACCTTAGAGTTTGCCTGAAGTGAACGGAGTTTTTCGTCCTGCTGGAGTTTTGTAAAAATAATTCCGTATTCGCCGCCGGCTGCCATCTGACGGTTTAAAGTTTCCAGATCAATGGAAACCTGAATCAGGCGGTTAAACGAATCATTGTATTCTGAGCGGTTTTCTTTTTGAATAAAGTCGCCTTCGAGCATCACTGTCTTAAGAACAATTTCGTAAGCCGGGAACATGTCCTTCATGTACCAGTTCAAAAAGCCCGCTGTAAGTTCGTAACGGAATGGAATTCCACCCCAAAGCTGTGCCCACGGACGTTCCGGCAGGAGCGGGAACGAGTCGAGCCCAAAATGATGATTGAGATTCTGTCTCAAAACCTCTTTGCGGCAGTCGTGTGTCCAGGCTTCCCATTTCTGGTCAAAGAGTTTGCGCCAGTTTGCCTTGTAGCGCTGGTACCAGTCTTCTCCGCCTGTAAAGTTATTTGGCATCCACTGAGCGTCCGCATACACTACCCGTCCGATAAGTTTAAGTGGAACGGTCGTGATAAACATTCTCATCATGGAAATCTGTGAACCGGCCTTTTCCATAAAGTCCGCAGCCTTACCTGACGCTTCATCAATAGAATCTATAATCTTTGTGCCTGAGTTTCTGCGGTAAAAAAGAAAAAGCGACTCGATGACTTCGTCCGGTATTTTCATGCCGTTGCACAAAACGCGCGCAAAAGTTCCGATTTCACTTTCAATCTGGCTGAAAGCGGCAGAATAATTATTTTCGATAACTGTAGAAAAAACAGATAAAAGTCTCTGGAAAGGAAGTTTTGTAAACTGTTTGAGCCATTCAGCAGCCTGTACTGCCCTGTACATCATATTGCGCTGGCCCTGCGGAATCTGTGTGATAACTTCGTCCATTTTGCGCAGAAGGGACATTCTCTGCTCAGGCTTTGGCCCGTCAGTCAGAGGAATTGAATATGGATCTACTTCTTCATCCATCTGACGTTCAACATCAGTCATAACGAGGGAACCTAAAAATACAAGATAGGCGCTGTCATCGTTTTCTGTAACTGTAATATACGGACGGAAAAAGTCAGCACATTTTTTTAGTTCCATGAGTTTGTCATAGAAAGAAGAAAGCAGAAGACCGCGCTTATAATCCATAAGTCCCGGCGAAAGTTTGTCGATTCGTTTAGCAATCTGACTGATTTTTCTTTCGTTGTAAATTGCTTCCATTGTGGTACTGGCAAGCAGAGCTTTAATCCAAAGATAAACACGGTAAAAAATCGACTCTTGTTTGATTTGCTGAGAAAAACTTATACTGTCATCAGGATCATCTTCAATCAGGTCGGAACTCAGGGATTCAGTAATCGATGTTGAAGCCTTCATTTTTTCCAGCATGTCCTGTCGTTCGCCGGAAGAAAGCCCTGAAACAAGCCTGTCAAAGGAATTGGATTCTGCCATATATTATTTAATTTTAGTTGATATAATTATGCTTTGCAAGCAAAAAAAATGCCGCAAGGCCGTCAGACGACTTTGCGGCGTTTATCAGAATTCAATTATCTGATGTTTTCTACAACGAGCTGACCCATTTTCTTTGTGCCTACAAGTTTACCGCTTGCCTTGAGTTCTTCAAGATGGCTGCCGGCGATATCACCTGTTCTCCAGCCTGCATCGAGTACCGCATTAACAGCATCTTCGATTGCCTTGGCTTCCTTTTCAAGACCAAAGTCATAGCGGAGGAGCATTGCAGCAGAAAGAATTGTTGCAAGAGGGTTTGCAAGGTCTTTACCTGCAATATCAGGAGCAGAACCGTGGATTGGTTCATACAGACCAGGCCCCTTTCTGTCGCCGATAGAAGCAGAAGCGAGCATACCGATTGAACCTGTAATCTGGCTTGCTTCGTCAGAGAGGATGTCTCCGAACATGTTGCTTGTAGCGATTACGTCAAACTGTTTTGGATTACGAACAAGCTGCATTGAAGCATTGTCGATGTAGAGGTAAGAAAGAGTTACATCCGGGTAATCTTTTTTAACATCTTCAGCAACGCGTCTCCAGAGCTGGCTTGAGTTCAGGATGTTTGCCTTATCAACTACGCAGAGTCTCTTCTGGCGTTTCTGTGCGTATTCAAATCCCATGCGAACGATGCGTTCGATTTCAGGGCGTGTATATTTTTCTGTATCCCATGCAGTGTTCTGGTCTTCAGAAGTTCCGCGTTCACCAAAGTAAATACCGCCTGTAAGTTCGCGAACGATAAGAATGTTGATTCCGTCACCAACGATTTCATCTTTGAGCGGGCATGCTTCTTTGAGCTGTTTCCACATTACAGCAGGACGAAGGTTAGCAAATACTTTCATTCCGCCGCGCAAGCCAAGGAGAGCTTTTTCCGGGCGGATTTCTGAAGGAAGGTTATCCCATTTTGGACCACCAACTGCGCCCAGAAGAACTGAGTCCGCATTGAGACAAATGTCAAGCTGATCCTGTGGGAGAGGATGACCGAATTTATCGATTGCGCATCCACCTGCAAGAACGTTTTTGTAAGTCCACTTGTGACCGTATTTTGCTCCTACAGCATCCAAAACCTTAACGGCCTCTGCAACAACATCAGGACCGATACCATCACCAGGAATCAAAGCAATTGTTTTTTCCATAATTATATCTCCAAAATTTCAGCAGCGCTGAAGTTATTTAATCCTGTTAAAATATATAACTTTGCGGGCCTTTCTACAAGATGGAGGAAATTCTTTATAATTGAGCCGTTTTAAATCATCCGATTGCCTGAGACAAATCTGCGATTAAGTCGTCTGCGTTTTCAATTCCAACACTCAGGCGGACGAGGGTATCTGTAATTCCGCGCTCGTTTCTGAGTTTTTCCGGCACATCCGCGTGGGTCTGTGTTACAGGATACGTAATCAGACTGTCAACGCCTCCAAGGCTTTCTGCAAAGTGAATTATTTTTACACTTTTTAAAATTCTCTTCACTGTATCCACAGAATCAACGTAAAAAGAAATCATGCTTCCAAAGCCTGACGCCTGTCTGCACGAAAGTTCATAACCTGCACTTTCTTTTATGCCCGGAAAGAGAACTTTTTTAACGCGTTTATTCGACTGTAAAAATTCAACGATTTTGAGGGCGTTCTGACAGTGTTTATCCATACGGACCGATAGAGTTTTAATTCCGCGGGTAAGCAGAAATGAATCAAAGGCGCCCAGTGCCGAACCCGTGGTTTTGGTAATTATTTCAAGATTTTCTGCAAGTTTGTCGTCGTTTGTAGTAACAAACCCCGCAAGCGTATCATTATGGCCGCACAGATATTTTGTTCCGCTCTGAACTGCAGCGTCTGCGCCGAGAGAAAGCGGCTGCTGGAGATACGGAGTTAAAAAAGTGTTGTCCACAATTAAAAGGGCACCGATTGAATGTGCAAAATCTGCTGTCGAGCGGATATCCGTAATCTTCATCAAAGGGTTACCCGGAGTTTCTATAAAAATGATTTTTGTTGAATCATTAGCGGCGTTTTTTACATTATTCAAATCGGAAGTATCAACAAAGGTCGTATCAAAGCCGAGCTTCTGTCCGATTGTTGTTAAAAATCGCTCGGTGCCGCCGTACAGATCATCCGAGCAGATAACATGTAATTTTTTGTCTTTCGGCTCTTTTAAAATTATTGCATCAAAAAGCGCAGTAATTGCTGCAAGTCCGCAGTTATATGCAAAACCGAATCTAGCCTTATCCAGGGCAGCAACAGTTTTTTCAAGATAATCACGTGTCGGATTTTTTAATCTTGAATAATCATATCCGGTAGACTTGCCGAGTTCCGGATGAGCAAAGGTTGCCGACTGATAAATCGGAACACTCACCGCTCCGGTATCATCCCGGCTCTGATAATCCAGGTCACCGCGTACACAAATTGTATCTATTTTTAATGCCTTACAATCACAAGGCCCCTCATTATCTTTTTTACTCATAATTCCCCCCTAGATGCAATATTCAAATCCGACAAATTCTCTGTTTTTTTGTACTATGTCCTCGAGCGTAATTGAATTCACATAATCATTGATTACCTTATTGAATTCATCCCAGAAGGCATCGTTTCCGACAGAAAGCAAATCCCTGCCGGACGCGATTGCCTTTGGATTTAAATCGCCTTCCATTGCGCGCAGAATCTGTCCTGCCGTATATTTGTCAGGACTATCGGCAAGTTTGTAGCCGCCGTTATTGCCGCGAAGGCCGACAACAAGTCCGGCCTTGCTCAACCGGATAAGGATCTGCTCAAGGTATTTAACTGAAAGGTTATGACGGTGCGACAGGAGCTTCAGAGGTACATATTTATCCGCTTCCTGTTCTGCAAGTTCTGTCATAATTAATAGTGCGTACTGTCCTTTTGTAGATATCTTGAGCATGTCACGCCTCCTTTAAAAACTCCGCGTTAGCGGCGCTGCATGGATGCAGCGAATCGCAGTTTTGCCAGCGGCAAAATCTGCTTGTGATAAAAAGTACACGGAAGTACTTTTTATCACGCCTCCTATTTGATTTCTGTATAAGTTTTGGTTGCAGGATCGTAAGTATATCCCTTTGGAATTCCAGGAATTGTTACGTAACCGCGCTTAATAAAGGCATCAACATCTGTTGTAGGTTTTAAAAGACCAAGTTGCTTTAATTCTGTTACAGCGTTGACAAAGGTTGCCTTTCCTTTTTCGTAGGAAGGTGTGTAATTCAATGTTTTTAAGATTTCAACATTGCCTTCTACAGTTCCGCTTGTAAAATCGTGTGCAAGCTGAATCTGTGCGGCTTCTTCCGGCACTGTCTGAACAAAAACACTTGCCTTCTGGATAGCACGGATAAATGCCTTTACGCCTTCCGGATTATCATTAAGGAAGTCTTCTGTAACAAAAATCTGACAGCAGTATTCGTCCTTAAACTTTTCGTCAGTTCCAGTATTAAGGATTTCCTTGTAGCCGTATTCCTTCTGAACCTTTGTTGCCATTGGTTCGTGGAGTGCAATCAAATCTACTTCCTTGTTCTTGAGTGCAATTCCCATAGCACTCATTTCATAAACCAGATATTCAACTTCGCTGTCTGCAAGGCTTACCTTGATACCGTAGTCACCGAGCTTACGTTTTAAGTTGATTACCGAAGAATCGGTAAGATTCAATACACCGATTTTTTTGCCTTTTAAATCAGCCACGCTGTTAATTCCGGAATCTGGTCTTACAAAATATCTTGTACAGCCTGTATGAACACCTGTTGCAAATACAATCGGAAGACCGTTTTCCATTGCCTGCAGGTTTGAAGCAATCAATTCAAATCCTCCGTGCACCTTTCCGGAACCTACAAGTTCTGCTGTGGTGCCTGAAAAACCAGTCTGATGAAGTGCCTCTACTTTCTGACCAATTGCTTCAAATTCATCATCAAGAAGCCCTGTCAAAACCGCAA
>JAEENG010000087.1 GCA_016283615.1 Treponema sp. | reverse complement strand
AATGGAAACACGAAAGGGAAAGTTAAAGCCTGTAGTTTCAAAATCGCTCGTAGACATTACCGCCCCCGCATTCAGGGAATTTGAAAAACACCGCGATGAATGGGCAGTTAACACAGATTACCGCTTTCCGGGACCAATTCAATATTACGGTCCTCCATCTGTCTCTGACCGCATAACTGAAACGCTCAGACTTGATTCCACAAGGTAAATTTAGTTATATTTTTACTATGAATTTATACACCAGACATCAGTTATTCAAAACAGCTTTTTTCAGCATTATCGCAGGCGCTTTAGCCGCAACTCTCGCAATCGTTTTTGTTTCAAAAAAAACAAATTCAAATAAAGAACAAATCACAGAAACTCTGACCGAAGCCGCAGAAGTTAAAGCACAGGAAATTCCTGAAGAAGAAACTTCTGTTGAATCCGCCCCGGTTGAACAGCCAAAGGTAACAAAAACTGCAGCAGCTTCTTCCCAGTACACTCAGGACGAAGAACAGAATATTTACGTTTACGAAAAATGCAACGAAGCCGTTGTAAACATCACAACCCAGGTTATGGGAATCAACTGGTTTCTTGAACCGGTTGTTCAGGACGGCGGCTCAGGCTCAGGTTCAATCATCGACAAACGTGGTTACGTTGTTACAAACGTTCACGTAATCAGCAAGGCAAATAAAATCAGCATTTCGCTCTGGGACGGCACAAGCTACGAAGGCCGCGTAATCGGTCAGGACGTTGAAAGCGATATCGCAGTCCTCAAATTTGACCCGCCGGAAAACGTTCAGCTCAAGACAATCGACTTCGGAGATTCAAAGGCACTCAAGGTAGGACAGAAGGTTATCGCCATCGGAAACCCGTTCGCCCTTGAACGCACAATGACAACCGGAATTATCTCCGGACTCGGACGCCCGATTCAGGAAAGCAAAAACGTAATTATCCGCAATATGATTCAGACGGATGCGGCCATCAACCCGGGCAACAGCGGCGGACCGCTTCTTGATACACGCGGAAAAATGGTCGGAATCAATACAATGATTATTTCAAACTCGGGCTCGTCTGCTGGAATCGGTTTTGCGGTTCCTGTAAGCACAGCCCGACGCGTTGTAAACGACCTTCTCAAGTACGGAAAAGTCCGACGCGGTACAATGAATATTTACCCTGTCCAGATGACATCAAATATCGCCTCTTACGCAGGCTTAAGCATTAATTATGGAATTCTCATCAGCCAAGTTGAAAGCGGAAGCAACGCAGAAAAAGGCGGGCTCCGCGGCGGAACTAAGGCTGTTCAGTACGGAAGCAGATTTAACCCGACAACTATTTATCTTGGCGGAGATATTATCACTGCCATCGACAATATTGACGTAAGAACTTACGCAGACTACACCAGCGCCCTTGAATCAAAACGCCCTAACGATACAGTTACCGTAACCGTTATGCGCGACGGAGAATTCAAAAAACTCAAAATCCAGCTCGACGGCGCAGATGTAGATTCAACCGACCGGGGAACACAGCTGTAAAAAATGAAACGACTGAGTCTTTTTGCCACCATAGTCCTGCTTAATTCACTTGCTTTTGCAAAGACGGTAACCTTCCCTATCAAAGGTTTTTCTACCGTCGGAGATGAAAGTGTGCCTGTCCAGCTTGAATGGGACGAATCCTGGTTTGGCAAAAACTCCGCACATTCCTACAACCACGGCCTTGCCCGTGTTGCCGCAGTTTTTGCAGAAGTTGCCTACGTAGATGCAGACTCCTCAAATCCGGACAACGAACTATCAAAATGCTACGATGCACTCGGTTTTGACCATAACCTTGTTGAATTTCATTACGATGTAGATTATGAAGACAGCCTCTGGGGAAACGACCAGACCGCCTTCAGTTTTGCGACAAAACAAATCCAGAGTTCAACCGGAAAGCACAATCTGATTTTTATTGTAATCCGCGGAACCCCGTTAAACGCAAACGAATGGATTTCCAACGTCAATGTAAGCGACAGAACCCAGAAGCAGGACCTTTACCACGAAGGTTTTATGCGGGCAACCCAGCAGGTTCATACCGCGTTGATTTCGTACCTCTTAAAAAACAGAATCGATATCGATAACTGCTACTTTCTGATTACAGGTCACAGCCGCGGTGCTGCGGTCGCAAACCTGCTTGCAAGCTGGTTTTTAAATTCAGATATTTTTGAATCATCAAGGGTCTACGCCTACACCTTTGCAACTCCAAACGTTACGACACAAAATGACGCCTGGGACCAGAAGTACGGCTACATCTGGAATATCGTCAGCGCAGAAGACATCGTTCCGACAGTTCCGATGAATTACGACAAGTGGAAATTCAAGAAATTCGGGAACACACGCGCCCTCGTCAACGCATGGAACTGCGACAAAGATTTGTTTGAAGGCACTCTGCTCCCGAAAATGAGTTTTTATTACAACAAATTTCTGCTGCGTGATTACCAGCCGTTCAAGACCGGCCCCTTTCTGCCGATTCAGGTGTCGGCCATTGCAACAAGCTACAACAAAAACGTAAACAGCTTTTACACAGGCGTTCTCGGTTTTAGAAAGCGTGCCGAGTCCATTCTGATTAAAATATTTTCTTCGGGCAATAAAAAACAGAAGGCTGAAGAAGGCTTTCTGGATTCAATAATTGCACAGTGGCTCACAAAACAGTTCGGCTACGGCAAGGATGAATTATTAAACGCGTTCCTCGACATGCACGCGATGGAAGCGTATCTTTCGTGGATGCTTGCCCTGGACGAAAAGGACGTTTTTTCCGAAAAAGGAACGGGTATTGTTATTTTTAAGGGCAACTGTGATTACGCGGTTTTTGATAAAGAGGGAAAGACAATTGCTTCGATCATGGACGGCAAGGTTGATTTTTCAAAGGTAAATCTTCCTGTTGCGGCAAGTTCTTTTCTGCAGGATTCAGTTCAGGTAGGGCTTCCTGCAAATGATGAATTCAGCGTAATTATTTCCAAGGAAAGCGTTATTCCGACCCACATGAGCGCAAAAATTCAACACTACAGTGCCGCCGGAATCCTTGTTGAAGAATTTGACAAAGAAGCCTTTCATCCGTATGCGGGAAGGGTTTATAAATTTACCGCAGGCGCAAACACACTTGAAGAAAAAACGGTTAATCCAAAAAAGATTTACGGCTCACAGGCGCGCAAATTAAGAAAAGACGGCAAAGTCCGTCAGGCAATTACATTTGACATAACCGGCGAAATCTACGGCGCAACTTCCGGCGAACTTGGAGGCGGAGTCCACCTCGGAAACCGTCTTATTTACGGAAGCATTCTTGCAAGTCACAACTTTATCAAACCGTTCCGTTCCCTCGAACTGAGCCCCGGCCTCGGAACCCGCTGCATTTTGTGGGGACCTGTTCTTCTTGATCTTGAACTCTTTTCAAAGTTCTATTTTATTATGGACGACAAGCTTCTTGGAGGAGATGAAAGCCGTTACAATCTTGTACCTGCCGCCAGAATCTCACTTTCATTCATGCCAAAACACAAGACACGCCTTTTTGCGGCCATCGTTCTGGAAGGTCATATTTACGATTTTAACGACGCCGCATTCAGCGACGGCTACCGTGCCACTCCGACAGGACACGCAGACGCAAATTCAAGTTTTGCAGTCGTACCAAACTTCCAGTTCGGAATCCGTTTTTAATTTTGAGGAATTATGCAGACTGACGAAATTACACTTTTGTGCAAAGTTGTAGATAATTTTGGCGACATCGGCGTGGTTTACCGGCTTGCCCGTGCCATAAGCGAAATCGATTCAACAATTAAATTGAATATCATCTGCTCAAATTTAGAATCCTTTGCCGCCATGAACAGCCGGGTGGACAAAAACAGCCTGATACAGAAAATAGAATACAACGGCGCCAGCTGGACCATCATCGACTGGAACATCACCACTACAAAGCTTATTGAATTAAACGGGAATCTGCCGGACTTTGGCGTAATTCTTGAGTGCTTTCAGTGCGGACGGCCTGACTTCCTGGAAGAAATTTTATTTGATAAACAGAACACAAAACTCTACCAGATAATCAATGTTGAATATCTTACTGCAGAAGACTATGCGGAAGAATTCCACTGTCTCAAAAGCGGAACCCGTAGTGCCCTTGTAAAAAAGGTCAACTTTATGCCTGGCTTTACGGCAAAAACCGGCGGAATGATTTTGGACAGGTCCTTTATGGATTCCCTTGCAAAAGCAAAAGCCGCTCCCATAAATGTGCATGATTTTACGGTTACACTTTTTTCTTACGAGCGGGATTTTACGGCGGTCTTCGACGCCCTTATTGAATTCCAGAGCCTGATTCAACAAAAGGATCCTGAGTTCAGGGTAAAAGTTCTTGCAGCAGACGGAAAAAGCCTTCCTTACGTAAAAAAAGCACAGGAAGCTACGGGCTCAAAACTTGAATTTACAGCGCTTCCCTTTATGGCACAGGCCGAATGGGACTCTCTTTTGTGCCGCTCTGACTTTAACTTTATCCGCGGCGAAGACTCCCTTTCACGCGCATGCCTTTGCTCAAAGCCATTTTTCTGGCACGCATACGTTCAGGAAGATAATTACCAGCTCGTCAAAGTAGAAGCCGTACTGAACAGGCTTGTTCCATACATCCGGGATGCTGAACTCGGACAAAAACTCCGGCAGGAGTGGTTAAATTACAATACACCGGACGCAGGGCTCGACAAGTCCTCCCTTGTTCAATTATTTATGGCTTCTTACGAAGGCTCTCTTACCCGGGATTTTGCGCATTTTTCAGAAAATCTGCTTTTGAACGGGGATTTAGGAACAAATCTTTTAAATTACATAAAATCACTGTAAACTCAATTCATCAGTTTTACACGGGGCAAAATTCCGGAAAGTACTCTACTTGAAGAAAAATATAAAAATATATAAAATAAATAAATGCATTTAATTGCAAAACTCTTTTTTAAAGGAACAGCGGAATGATTACAACAAATGAAATTAAAGTTGGCTCAGCTTTTATGTTTGAAAACTCACCATTCATCGTACAGAAAAAACTTGGACAGAAAGGTGGACGCCAGGGTATTACAGTAAATCTTCGCGTACAGAATATTCTTACAGGTTCAACACAGGACCTCGGTATTGATGCAGGCGAAAAATTCGAAGAAGTTGAACTCGAAGAAAAAAATGTAAAACTTTCTTACATCGATGGTAACGACTACCACTTCATGGATCAGGAAACATACGATGATATCACTCTTGATAAAGATTACCTCGGCGACAACGCAGGTTACATCTCTCCTGATGATGACTACGAAATCAAAGTTACATACTACAACGGAAACCCTGTAGGTGTTCGTCTCCCTGTAAACGTAACACGTACAATTACATACTGCGAACCTGGTGTTAAAGGTGATACATCTGGTAAATCAACAAAACCAGCTACTCTGGACACAGGTATGGAAGTAAAAGTTCCATTGTTCTGTAACACAGACGATCGTATCGTAATCGATACACGCGACGGATCATTCGTAGAACGCGCCAAGAACTAAGTTCGAGAACTTAGTTCGAGAACTTAGTTCAGTAACTAAGTTCAGTCTGATAAAAAAAAGAGAACCTTCCGGTTCTCTTTTTTTTTGCCCTTTCCGCCTTTTTAGACGGAAAGTTAATTACCAGTACAATTCTGCTTCAAAAGAAACGCCTTCTTCGGTCTTTCCGATTAAGGTGATTTTTTTTGCTTCATTATCGCGTGCTCCGTAAATGCTTATCTTCTGACCGAGCATCGCTTCCTTTGCATAATTCAATCTGAAGTCCTTAAAAGTCTGGTGGCGGAGGTCCTCAGGAAGTGCGTCTGCAACAAAGGCACCGTAGCGTGCATTGTTTGTGTGTCCGTTACCGTCAAGATCCGAATATTTAACAATATGCTCGTCCATGAGTTCAAGGTTTTCCGGGTGAGCAATTTTGCCGTATTTAAGGCAGTCGTGTTCAGTAACTAAATCAGGTGCCTCACGCATTGTAAACATCTTTGTCGGAATTATGCGGCGGCTTTTAGGGTTAACTGCCAGCCACGAACTTAAACCGCTGATAAGTTTTTCGCCGTCCATGCTTTCAAACTCGTAGGCGCGGACAAGCTGCAGCGGTTCAGGCTTTTCTTCCCAGGTTTTAAGAACAATTGCCTCGTTTTCGCGCGGCATGCGGTGAAAGCGGTATGAAACACGGCTTACAAGAATCGCGTAGTCGCTTTCGAGCAGAACTTCGCGGCTCATTCCGCGCTGGTTGTAGTCTTCTACAGCCCCGTCCGAACTGATTTTGAGAAGGTCATAGAGCGAGAGCTGTCTGTTGTCGTTAGCCTCGCAAAAGTAAACCATTGTCTGAAAATTGAATTTATTGTCTTTGTCGTGAAACTGTCTGTATTCCATTTATGTCATGTCTCCTTTTTTTTAATATCTTCCGGTTCCCCAGAGCCAGCCGTCGTCACGGTTTTCAAAAAACCAGAATTCATGTCCGTGTGTCATAATTGAATAATTATAGGCGGTCAGGCCGGAGCCCACCGGAATCGGAATCAGTTTTTTAAAGCGCCCGGCTTTGAGAATTTTTTTTAAATCATATACACCATACAATTCTTTGGCAAGTTGTTCCCCGGTTTTTAAATCGTTAAAGCAGTAAAAAGTTGAATACAGTTCTTTTTCGCCGTAAGGAAGGGGCACTGTTACGGTTTTATAGCCGGCATCCTGGCCACGGGATATATTCAACAGTAAAAAGATGAACAAAACTGCAAAAGAAAATCTTTTCATATTCAATAATCGAAAAAAAAAGCCCGGAAGTTTAATTCCGGACTTTGTATAAAAAACTGCTTAATGATTAGAGGCTTGCTTTACGAGCTGCGTTTTCTGCCTTTTCCTTTTTCCATTCTGGGATGTAAAGGATTCCAACAGCGATACAAGCAGCTGCCATTACAGCAAGAAGGATTGTTGTCGGCAAGTATGGAACAAGTTCTTCAGCGCTTTTAAGAAGAAGTGTTGTTACAAAAGCCCAGATGTAAGATGCACCGAAGATGAATGCAACTACAGACTTAACAAGTGAGCTGTGTGCAAGGAATGCGATGATTCCGAAAGCAATGAACAAAACCTGTACAAAGATGTAAGCGTTTACTTTGTGCATTGAAAGGGCTCCGCCCGGATTCCAGACATAAGTAAAAATAGAAACTTCTTTTTCGCCATAAAGTGGATTTTTTTTCTGTACTTCAGGTTCCCAATCCTTAAAATCGCCATATTTGATTTCTGATGGCCAGTCGAACTTTGATTTTCCGGCAAGACCAACCGGGATTTCTGCCCAAGTCTTTCCAGGATCTTCTACTTCTGACTGAAGCAAAGTCGAATTTGTAAATGGGATAAGCTGTACAATAATAGTCAAAGCCAGTAAAACACAGGCAATGATATTAGATTTTGTAAAAAATTTCATAAAGTATCCTCCACAGATAACCTTTTTAGTTAATATAACATTTTACCTTACTTTTTGCCTTTTTAGCAATAAAAAAACTTCACAAAACAGAACACAATTAAAAAAAATCTGCTATAATCTGCCTTATGCGCAAGTTTGAAGTAGTTAGCCCGTACAGTCCTTCCGGAGATCAGGGCCAGGCAATAGAAAAGCTGTCACAGGGATTTTTAAACGGAGACAGATACCAGACACTTAAGGGAATTACAGGTTCGGGAAAAACCTTTACGATGGCAAAAATTATCGAAAAGGTTCAGAGGCCGACACTTATCATCAGCCACAACAAAACCCTTTCTGCCCAGCTCTACCGCGAATTCAAGTCTTTCTTTCCAAATAATGCGGTTGAATACTTTGTATCTTATTACGATTATTACCAGCCTGAAGCATATGTTCCGGCGCGTGACCTTTATATCGAAAAAGACGCATCCATCAACGACGAAATCGACAAACTCCGTCTTGCGGCAACCTACTCCCTCATGGAAAGGCGTGACGTAATCGTTGTTGCAACAGTCAGCTGTATCTATGGTCTTGGTATGCCGGACTTGTACAAGGGAATGCGTGTTCATATCGAAAAAGGCGAAATCCTTGATACGAGAAAATTTGCACGCGAGCTTGCTTCAATTCAATACCAGAGAAACGACATGGTCCTGGACCGCGGCAACTTCAGAATCCGCGGCGACGTAATTGAAGTTTATCCTCCTTACATGGAAACCGACACCGCTTACCGCATTGAACTTGATTTTGACGAAGTAGCTTCAATCAGGCGTTTTAACGTCATAACGCGCGAAACAGAGGAACTTCTGGACGAAATGCAGTTTTACCCGGCAAAGCACTTCGTCGTGCCTCACGATGCCCTGGTGAGCGCTACAGAGCGTATTCAGGGCGAACTCGACGAACGGGTTGAATCTTTACTTGCGGCCGGCAAAATGATAGAAGCAGAACGCCTGAAAACGCGCACAACATACGATATCGAAATGATGAAGGAAATGGGTTACTGTAGCGGAATCGAAAACTACTCCGGTCCAATCAGCGGCCGTAAACGCGGTGAACCGCCGGCAACCCTCCTGCACTACTTTCCGGACGACTTTTTGTGCCTGATTGACGAAGCCCACGTTACAGTTCCGCAGATTGGTGCAATGTACGAAGGTGACAGAAGCCGAAAGCAGAATCTGATAGACTTTGGATTCCGTCTGCCGAGCGCCCTTGATAACCGCCCGCTCAAATATGAAGAATTTGAAAAAAAGATGAATCAGGTAATTTATGTTACCGCAACTCCGCGCGAGCAGGAAATCAAGCAGTCCAGCCAGGTTGTTGAACAGATTATCCGCCCGACAGGTCTTTTAGACCCGATTATCGAAGTCCGCCCGAGCGAAGGTCAGATGGGAGACATCTACCGCGAAGTAAAGGCCCGTATCGAAAAGGGTGAACGCAGCCTGATCCTGACCTTAACAAAGAAAATGGCAGAAGACCTGACGGATTATCTTCTGGGCCTTAACTTAAAGGTAAAATACATTCACTCGGAAATTGATACCTTTGAGCGCGTTGAAATTTTAAAGAGCCTGCGCCTCGGCGAAATCGACGTTCTGATTGGTATCAACCTCCTCCGCGAAGGTATCGACCTTCCTGAAGTAAGTTTTATCGCAATTCTTGATGCGGACAAAATCGGCTTTTTGCGTTCAACAACAAGCCTTATGCAGATTGCAGGACGTGCCGCACGCAACCAGAACGGTATCGTTGTAATGTACGCAGACACAATCACGCCTTCAATCAAAGAAACTGTCCAGGAAACTGCAAGACGACGTGCAATTCAGCAGAAATACAACGAAGAACACGGCATTACGCCTCACACAATCAGCAAGGCGGTTCAGGATATTCTCGTACGCGCCCGTGACGACGCTGAAGAAACCGTTGAAACAGAACTCTCTGTAATCAAAAAGCAGGCCAACCTCTTTGACGCAAAACAGCGCAAAAAACTCATCGAAGCCCTCAAAAAAGAAATGTCGGAATGTGCCGAAAGACTGGATTACGAACAGGCGGCAGTTCTCCGCGACCAGATACTGGAAATTCAGCGCACCTACGGCGAATAGGTTCTGCCCTCCCCCACGCTTTTTTGCAGGCAAAACACCGGCGGGCAAAAAAAATCCCGCCGAAACTTTATCGACGGGTTTTTAGCATACGTAATTAACTAATTAGTTTGCTTCGGCTTTTGGAGCACCAGCATTAGCAGGAGTTACGTTGATTTTTTTAGTTACAAATCCGCTGCGGAGACAACGTGTGCAAACATTCAATGTTGCTGTTGTTCCACCAACTTCTGTCTTAACCTTAAGAAGGTTAGGTCTCCAAGTGCGGCGTGTGTGGTTGTATGATTTAGATACTTTGTTACCAGACATTGAACCTTTTCCGCATACATCACAAATTCTTGACATAATATATACCTACCTCGAATAAATTACACGTGAGTTTTTATAATATATATAAAAGCGTTTTTTGTGTCAACGACATTTAGCGCAAATTTATTCAAATTATTGAATTTCACACTTCTATCTGCAAACCGTCGTAAGCAGGAGCAACTGAGCCGCCAGCACGGACGATTTTATTCAGCAGAGTATATTCTGCAAGGTGCGCATTGATATAATTCTGGACATCCGTGTGAAATGTTTCGTGCGTAATATGTGTAAGCCAGGTGTGTGCGGCCCCGATCTGATTTGCGTAAAAAAGCGCCTTGTCAAAATTGCAGTGGGTCCAGTGCTCTGTCTTTCTGAGCCCGTCGATAATCAGGTGCTCCGGGCTGCCGCGCTTTCCGCAGAATGCTTTGATTGATTCAAGGGAAAGATCTGGAATATGGCTGCAGTCTGTCAGATAGGCAATTGCGTGCTCGGCACCGTCAGGAGTTGTATCTCGCAGGACAAAACCGTTTGCTTCAAGATAGCCGTGCATCATCGGCACCGGCAGAACCTCGATTGTTCCGATTGAAAAAGGCTTTTTTTCGCTGTAGCTGTCGGTCGGAAGCAGATTCAGCTTTGGAATTCCGCCGCCAAGGTTATTAACCTTAAAAATATAGGCAAATCGATAAATCAAATCGTTGAGTGTATTTGAATTGCAGTAAATCGGAAGCCCGTCGCCCGGAGTTTCTTTTTTATTGGGCTTTTTAAAACTGAAAATGCGCAAATCGTCGAGTCCGTGGCAGTGATCTGCATGGCTGTGAGTAATCAGGACGCCATCAAGTCTTTTGACATTGTATTTTAAGCATTGAATTCTAAATTCCGGGCCCGTATCAATAACAAGATTTGTTGTCGGGTAAACCTGGCCGTCCGGATCCCTGGCGGTATTTCCCTGCGCTTCTACATAAACGGAACAGCGGAGTCTTTTATCGTGAATATCACTTGATTTGCAGACATCGCAGTCGCAGGCAATTACGGGGATTCCGTGGCTTGTTCCAGAGCCCATCACAGTCAATTTCATTGTGTTGATTGTAGATAAAAGTAGAATTAGGTTCAAGTGCCCTATATATAGCGGAATAATTGACCATATACCCCATAAATGCTACTATTAGCGTACAAAATCAAATTCATTAACGGGGAACTCAAATGCCATATTCTGAACCGACTAACCTGGGAATTATCGCTTGCCCGGGCGGAGCATCTTTTGCAGACGAAGTTATCACACACCTTCGCCACATGTACAAACACCGCTTTACTCTCAAAAACGATGTTATTTCAAAACGCTACAACCTTGAAAAAGACAAGCTTGTTCAGGATATCAACTACCGCAACGACATGGTAACTTCTGACCTCGTTGTACGCGGGGCAGTAGATAAGTACCGCGCACCTGATTTTAAAATCAATACGAGATTTACATGGTTTGCCAACGGCGAAGTTAAGGCCGAACTTCTGGACTGTGTACGCGGAAAGGACATCTACATCTTCCAGGATGCAGAAAACCACCTTCCGATTCAGATGAATGACGGAAAAAACACAGTTACTTTCTCTGTAAACGACCATGTAATGACTCTGCTCGTAACAATCGACGCAGTTCAGCAGGCCGGCGCAAAATCAATCACACTCGTTCTTCCGGCATTCCCATACAGCCGCCAGCACAAAAAGAAGAGCCGCGAGGGCCTGACAGCATCCCTTCTCTGCCACATCTACGAAATGAAGCACGTTACACGCGTAATCACACTTGATATTCACTCCCGGGAAATCGTTAACGCATTCAATACAACTTACCTTGATAACCTTCACGCTTCTTACCAGATTATCCGTGAACTTGCAAAGGTAGTTAATCTTTCTGGTCCGGACAAGGAAGACCTCGTTGTTGTAAGCCCGGATACAGGTGCAATCGACCGCAACAAGTTCTACGCAACAGGACTTAAAGTACCACTGGCAATGATTTACAAGGAGCGTGACTACTCGGTCGTTACACAGGACGCTAAAAATACAAACATCAAGAGCATCAAGCTCCTGGGCGACGTAAAGGGCAAGGTTGCATTCCTCGCAGACGATATGCTCGGAACCGGCGGTACACTGCTCAAGGCTATGGGATTCCTCCACGACCTGGGAGCTACAAAAGTTATCGCAGCAATCTCACTTCCGTTCTTTACAGGCAACGCAATTGAACTTTTTGATCAGGCATACAAAGACGGACTTTTCTACCGCATTATCGGTACAAACGCCGTATATCACCCGGACCTCAAGGAAAAGGAGTGGTTCATCAGTACAAACGTTTCGGGCCTTTTTGCCAACGTTATTACACGCATCCACCACGACCAGAGCTTGAGCGATTTGCTTGATAACCGCACTATCATCGACAAATTGATTAAGAAAGAAGACTAGAATCAATGAAAGACGCCGTTCTCTGCATCGATATTGGAACTTCATCGCTTAAGGCCGCATACATGGAAGACTCGCCTAAGAGCCTTGCCTTTGCACGCTACACATTCAGGAACACTACAAGCCAGAAAGCTGCTCTTGAATGGATGACAGGCGTAAAAGAATGTCTGGACGAACTCAGGCAAAAGCAGCCGGAAGTTGGAATCGAAGCAATCTGTATCAGCGGAAACGGCCCTACAATCGTAAGCGAAGACGGAACTACACTTTTGTGGAGCCGTCCGGTGCCTTCTACGGTAACGGATAAGGATTCGCTTTTTTTGAATCGAATCGATGGTTTTAGAAAAACATACCCGCTTGAATGGCACGAAGCTTCTTCCGTATTCAGCGGACCGGAATATTTGATTTACAGCCTTACAGGCGCCAGAGTGACAATCCTTCCGGAAGAACGCTACGAAAAGATTTACTGGACTGACGCTCAGTTAAAGGCAGAAGGCTTCAGCGCTGATGAAACTGCAAAACTTCCGCCTTTTGTAAAACCGGGCGCACTTGCAGGAAAGGTTAACAAACAGGCTGCCGAACTCACAGGGCTCACGGAAGGAACCCTCGTTTTCTGCGGCGCACCTGACTTTATCGTAGCCTTAATCGGCACAGATACCCTGGACAACGGTCTTATGTGCGACCGTGCAGGTTCAAGCGAAGGAATCAACCTCTGTACGAGCGAACCGATTTATGCACCCAACATCCGCACCCTTCCGTCAATCATCCCTGGAATGTGGAATGCGAGCGTTTTGATTCCTGATACAGGAAGCCGCTTTGCAATATTCAAAGACAAAGTAGAAAAAGAAATCGGACAAAAAATCACACATAAAAACCTCGTTGCCCTCCTCGTTGACTGGGACAAGGAAGGAACAGAAAAAATCATTTCTGAAGAACTCAAAAACGAAGGTCTGACAGTAGTTCACGATGTAACGCACCAGCTCTGGGCTGCCGTAAACATCTTAAAACAGGCTTCGCAGAAAGCAAAAATTCCGCTCCCGCGCAGCATGACAATCACAGGCGGCCAGGCATTAAACGAAAAGTGGACACAGGTTAAATGCGACACACTCTGCATCCCTATCAGCGTAACAGAATGTGTTGACGCCGAACTCGTGGGCGACAACGTTCTTGCACGCATTGCACTCGGTTACTACGACTCAATCGAAGAAGCCGCCTTTGCGCTTGTAAAAAAAGCAAAAACCTATATGCCGACAGTGCCGGCGGATCACGACTAAACGCCCTGTAACCGCCAGACAGTACAGCCATGAAAGTTTACAGAATTCCGGATGAAACAAAAGTTTTAATATTCGATATTGATTCAACTTTGTACACCAATCCCGAATACGCAAAAGAGCAGATTGACAGCCAGGTAAGGCACTTTGCCGACATCCGCGGAATCAGCCACGACGAAGGCCGCAAACTTGTACGCAATTTTAGAAGTGAATGGGCAAAAACTCACGAAGGCAAAAAAATCAGCCTCGGAAACCTTCTCACCCACTTTGGCATTTCTATTGAACAGAGCATCCAGTGGCGCAAAACTCTTTTTGATCCTGCAAAATACCTTTCCAGGGACGAAAAACTGATTCAAACACTGGACGCGCTTTCAAGAAAATATTACATAATCTGCGTTACCAACAACCCGGTTGAGCCTGCCGCCCGCACGCTCCAGGTCATCGGAATCCAGAACTACATAAAAAAAGTAATCGGACTTGATTCAACAAAAAAGTCCAAACCCGCAAAAGAAATCTTTGAACTTGCCCTCAAAACGGCACAAAACGTCCTCGACACCCCGGTTGAATTCAACAACTGTATCAGCATCGGCGACCGCTACGACATAGACCTCGCCCTGCCGTTGGAACTCGGCATGGGAGCTATTCTCGTAGACGGTGTAAATGACGTATACGGGCTTACTTCCCTACTATAAAAAATGACATTTTTTTATAATCTTCTGATAGTTTTTATAACACTTTGGGGTTATAATAAATTTAAGGATTTTTTAAATGAAGATTACGAAATTTAAGAAAAAAATTAATCTCACCAATGACGGTACACTGCAGTTTTTCTTTGTCGGAACAGGAAGTGCATTCAACAAGGTTGACTTCCAGAACAATGTTCTGATTATCAAAGGCGACGATCACCTTCTGATTGACTGCGGGAACATCTGCCCTTATGCACTTACGACTTATAACACGCCGCTAGTAACGATAAAAAATGTTCTGATAACCCACAGTCACGCGGATCACATCGGCGGACTTGAAGAACTTGCTCTTGCAGGCCGTTATATTGCCAAAACACGTCCACGAATCGTAATCACTGATGAATATAAAGAAATCCTGTGGAACGAAAGCCTCAAGGGAGGCTGTTCTTACGGCGAACAAAGCGCCCAGGGCAAATTTATGACCTTTGAAGATTATTTTGACCAGATTAAACCGGTTGAACTTTCTGATACTCCGCGGCCAATGTACCACGCAAAGATAGGTTCAATCGACGTAAAAATATTCAGGACAAATCATATTCCGTCAAACACAAATGACTGGAAAGAATGTTTTTATTCACTGGGAGTTTTGATTGATGACCGGATTCTTTTTACCGGCGACACAAAATTTGATCCGGATTTAATCAGCTGGATGGAATCCAATTACAAAATTGAATACATCTTCCACGACTGCCAGTTTTACCCGGGCGGGGTACATGCCTGGTACGAAGAAATCGCCACATTGCCACAGTCAACAAAAAGTAAAATTCTGCTTTGCCATTACGGAGAGAACTATAAGAAATTTAAGCCTAAAGATAAGGGTTTCTTAGGATTTGCACAGCGTGGAGTTTATTACAACTTCTAGCAGCTAAAGTAAGAAACAAGAGAGGTCAGACCATGAAAAATCGAATTTCTGTTTTATTCTCAGTAATTTTGGGAGCCCTGCTCATCACTTCCTGCTCAAACGTGTTCCAGCCGAACAAGAAAGTTGCTGACATCGAAGTTAAAGCCAGCCTTTCAGGAACCATGGCAAGAGAAACCGGCTCTTCTCCAACAAACGACGATTATTCTTTTATAGACGATATGCTTGCTTCTTCAGAGATTTCGGAAGAAGAAGAATTTTTTATTTATTACCGGATTATTTCTACCTTAACAGGTCCCGACTACGGTTTAACAGATGATCAGGCCTGCGATATTCTCGCTGATAAAATCATAAATACCTCATCAGATTTTTCGAGTGTTAGCGGTAATGAGGATTTTTGGATTCAGATAAAGACAAACTTCGGACAGGAATCTGAAAAGGTTTATCCCTTTGCAAAACAGTTGGATTCAATAAAATCCTACTACAAATCTTTAATAAAAATTACATTCAACTATTATAAAGCTATGGCAAATTTAGGTTTCGACCTTTCCAGCGGAGCACTAGATGAAGCATCTTTAGAAAATTTTTCTACAGACAATCCGCTTGCTCTCTTAGAAATCCAAAAGTTAGCAGAAGAATATTCAAATAATTTGAAAAAGCTTACATGGCCTGACAGCGGCTTTGATTTTTCAACAGTTTCACTCAAGCTTAACTCAGTTCCTTTTGATCAGGAAGTAACCTTTACTCTTCTTATCAACTTCAATGAAAAAGAAGAACCTGAAAAATTTGAATTTACAAGGTTTGTTAACCCGGGACTTAACGTATTTGATTTTACACCAGGTCAAACAACTGACAGTGGCGACGACGTGATAAATGATGATAACGGCGGGTCTGGAGGAGACGACGAGGGTGACCCAGACACAGACCCTATCGTGGAACCAGACCCAGACACAGACCCAGACCCTGTAGTGGATCCATGGGAAGATTACCTAACATACTACGTTTCAAATTCAGCTGCCGACAATGCTAACGGTCTTGAAGATGACCCTATGTCTCTTTCTGCTGCTTTCGAAAAATGCAGAGAAAAAATGTATGAAGGTACTAATACTAAATTTGCCATTATTCTGAAAGATGATATTACCCTCTCAGAAACGCTCACGGTTCCGGAAAGTGCTTACATAGTTATCTCAGGAAACTACGGTGGTTCCATAAAGACCATCTATGCAGGAGAAGATTTCGAAAATCACATGTTCAGCATTGAAGATCATGCAAACCTCGGACTTTCTTCTGTAGCCCTGGATGGTACAAACCTTAAGTGCCTGCTGTTCTATTGTTCTCATTCCGTAAACGAAGGAGATCTGGAAACAAATCCGTTAAGTCTTACCGGTACATTTACAATGGAAAACTGTACTGTAACCAACTTTGCAGGAAATGATGATATCGGCATTATCACCATGGCGACTGGTGGAGAAATGAATATAACCGGTTGTACATTTTATAATAACTATGTCTGCGCTACAGGTGCAGTTTATATTATTAGCGGTACCTTAAACTTAAACATTGATGATTTATTGGACTCTACACTTGATACAATAAATACCAATACATTTGTAGATGTAATGAATTCTAATATTGAAGCAACGACAGCAAACCCATGTGAAATTTACCTCAAAGGACACGGATATTTCAATGACACAAACAAATTCCTGAATTCAAATTTGTATGCCGTGCATGTCGCAGGCTGGTCTACTCTAGATATTGACGGTAAATACTATTCTGGAACAACAGACACTACACCTCTCAGAATTTACAGTTCAACAGACGGTTCGACAGCCGAAAGCGAAGACTGTATAAATACTATTACCGTTGACAGCGTGGATAACGTTAACATTACTGATGGCGGTGATGCAGCCGATGACACGGATGATGCAACATACACATTAAGTGAATACACCCCGGTTTAATTAAAGAATTATTAAACAGCATTACAGCACACATAAACAGGCAGGGTTTTCTGCCTGTTTTTTTTTAACTCCGTTTGTATAAACTCTTCATTTCTGTTATAGTATAAAAATAAAGGTCAGGACATCTGTCACAAGACCAGAATTCGATCCCGTAGCTCAGCTGGATAGAGCATCCGCCTCCTAAGCGGAAGGTCGTGCGTTCGAATCGCATTGGGGTCAAAAAGACATAAAAAAAGCCCGTCTGAGGATTTCTCAGACGGGCTTATTGCATTAGAACAATGTATTAGTCACGGATTGACTGAATAGCTCCAATGATAAGGAGATCTTTTGCAACGTTCAAAACCCATGTAAGTGGTGAAGAACCGATAAGTTTTACACCCCATGTGCTTGAAATGATATCAACGATGATTGCAAATACAATCCATACGATTGTTGCGCAAAGCATTACTTTGTTGTCCCATTTACCGAGATCTTTGAAAATATCGATTGCAAAGAATACACCGGCGATAATCATAAATACAGCGATTACAATCTGAACGATGTCGCCCAGAGTTCCGCCGCCGCATACGCTCTTGATAACTCCAGCGTACTGCATAGATTTAATAGAAGCGCCAATTCCAAAGAGGCACAATGCTGTTACGATAAAGTAAGCAGCGAGACCGAGTTTAAGCAATAAATGACCAATACTTTTGTGTCCTTTTGCCATATTTTTCTCCTTTTTTGCCGGTTATAGTGACGACACACTTTTTTAATAACTCTGCATACGCAAAGAAGTTCTGTTTAATTACAAAACTCACTTTAAATTATATCACAGGTTTATGAAAAATGAAGAAAAATAACAAAAATTATTATTCGGCGGGCTTACTGTAGATAAGATCAAATATTTCAACTACAACGAGGCTGGATTCATTAAATTCAAAACCGCTCAGATCCCCTTCTTCAAGAAAGAGTTCCATGTTTCTCTCACGCCATTCTTCAAGATTTTCATCTTCGCCCGAAAGCTGTGCAAGTTCCCAGGAAATCTCGCTGAACGGAAGAACCTTAACATCGTTAACGCGGACAATTCCACAAGGCCTCTCGGAAGTATCTTCTACAATGTACTCGGAGCCTGCAACGGGAATCTTTTCCAGGTTGATGTCAAAGTAATCGAATGCGGTAAAGGCAGCCTTTTTCTGGCCGTTCAAAACCATTCTGACCTGTTCGCTTCCGATAAAGCCGGTATCATCAAAAATTAATTCCCCGGAATAAGTAACGCTGTCGGGCTTTTTTCCGGTGTCTTTAAGATATTGATTAAAATATTGGGTTGGTGTCAATTTAACGTGTCCTTAAAAGCATAAGAATAAATGCAAGAATAAAAAACAGTGTTGGAACTACAGCAAACAAAAGAGTCGACAGGCTGATTCCGCCGATCATCAGGGAAGAAGCAGATGCGATTCCGAGTTTTATGAGCATTTCGTAAACGATGCCTGCATAACCGGTAATTGCGCCTGCAACAAGGCTCATCCACGCAGCGTCACGGGTGCGGCTCCAGAGCATGATTGCCAGAAAGGCTGCAACTCCACCCAGAACAAGTCTGATTATGTAGAATACGATTTCACTTTGAACCATACGGATTCTTCTCCAGTGCACTGAAAACTCCGGGATTTGCGCCGTACGGCACAATGCTCGGAACCTGATATATCGGGCTGATTACAAGAGCGCATTCAAGGCAGTGTTCAACAAAGGCGTCATATTCATCCTGTTCAACTTTTGGATAAAGATATGGTCCTTTACGGGTCCAGTATTTTGTCAGAACCTTGTCATACAAAAACCAGTCTTTTTCGCTTCTAAACTGAAGTGCCTTAATCAGGTCGTAAATTGAACGGACGATCCCCTGCTCTACGGCTGCGTTAACCTGAGGGCAGGACGCTGTTGATTCAATAAGGTCTTTTGTTACGATTGAATCATCTGCGGCAACTATCCAGAAATCTCCCGTCCATGCAAAAGGAGCCTTGAGTACAATGCTTTTAACCGTACGCCAGTCTACCCCGTCGGAAAGCCACGGAGTAAACACACTTGTTGAATCATTACTCATTGTAACTGCAAGCTGGAGAGCGGTCTGTTTGGATTGAACAAGGAAGGCTGTTCTGTCGCTGCCAAAGAGCTGTGTTACGGCACGGCTGAGCGGAGTTTTTTTATCTGTATTGTCTGTAAAAGGAGAGAACTCTGTAAAAAAAGGTCCTGTAAGGCCGCGGCTGATTACGTTTTTAACAAGCGTAAAGGCGCTGCAGTTATCACTGCCCCATCCCAGGATTGCGCGGCCGCCTTCAAGGAACATATCAACGAGGCGGACTTCTTTTTTAGTGTACAAAAAATTTCCGCGTGAGCGCTTGATTGCTCCGTAGCGCAAATAGATTTTTTTGTACAATTCAAAAACTTTGTCCGCCACAGTCGTTTTTCCTCAAAAGTAAATTACAGTTTTGAAAGTTTTTCCTGAACAAGTTTTGTTGCAACGCCGGGATTTGCTTTTCCGTGGCTTTCCTTCATAACCTGTCCCATGAGCCAGCCTACAACGTTTGTTTTACCGCCCTTGTAGTCTGCAACGGCTTTTGGATTTGAAGCGATTACCTGGTCAACGATTGCTTCGATTGCACCGGTGTCGCTTACAGTTTCCATTCCTTCTTCTTTGATAATTTCTGAAGGAAGTTTTGCAGATTCCATCATTTTTGCAAATACGGTTTTACCCTGCGCAGAAGTGATTTTTTTGTCTGCAATTGCGTTTACAAGTTCTGTAATGTGTTTTGGAGTAATATTTACCTTTTCGATAGTAATATTCTTTTCGTTCAAAACGGCAAGCAGTTCTGCAAGAATCCAGTTTGCAACCTTTTTAACGTCTTTAGCACCCTTTGCGGCTTCTTCAAACCACAATGCAAGAGCGCGTGAACCTGTCAGAGTTTCTACGTCAAAGTCCGACAAACCGTATTCTTTCTTGAATCTCTGGCGTTTTATTTCAGGAAGTTCACCTACGCGGCTCAATGCACGCTGAATGAGTTCTTCAGAAACAGAGAACGGTTTAATATCCGGTTCAACAACAAAACGGTAGTCTACAAATGAGTTCTTTGTACGCTGAATTACTGTCTGACCTTTTGCTTCATCCCAGCCCATTGTTACCTTAAATCCAGGGTTGAATTCCTGGCGGTCTTCCTGGAATTCCTTTAACTGGCGCTGAGCTTCATAGGTACAGGCGTCACGGATCGACTTGAATGAGTTAAGGTTTTTAATTTCGGAAATCGGTGTGTGATAAAGTTTACCGTCTTCCCACACATTCAGGTTGATGTTGGCGTCACAGCGCATGTTACCTTCTTCAAGGTTACCTGCAGTAACGTTTACATAACGCAGTATTTCCTGAACAGTCTGCATGAACAAAGCGGCTTCTTCAGGGCTTGTCATGTCAGGCTTTGTTACGATTTCGATAAGAGGTGTTCCTGAACGGTTGTAGTCAATGTAAGAGTGGGCGCCCTGCAGGTGCAGTGACTTACCAACGTCCTCCTCAAGGTGAATGCGTTCAATTCTTACACGGCGGTACTTTCCGTCGATAATACAAGGTTCACCCTTAAAGTTTTTATCGCGGCATTTTGGTCCGCCAGGCTGTTCATCCTTTGAGTAATGCCAGAGCGGAAGATCAACGTGCCCGTCTGTGCAGAGAGGAATATCATACTGAGTAATCTGATAGCCCTTTGTAAGGTCAGGATAAAAATAGTGTTTGCGGTCGAATTTTGTAAAACGCGCGATATTACAATTCAATGCGTGACCTGCAACAGCGCCAAGTTCAACATAACCCTTTGAAATGCGTGGCATTGCTCCCGGAAGTCCGAGACAAACCGGGCAAACGCGTGTATTAGGCATACCGCCGTAGCGGTTTTCGCAGGCACAGAATGCTTTAGTTTTTGTTAAAAGCTGAGTATGGATTTCACAGCCGATTACAATTTCCCATTTATCTATAGCCATCTTAGTTGTCTCCCTTCAACGGAATTCCACAGCCTGCGTGGTCTTCTTCCCATGCCTGAGCAAGCTCAAGAATTTTGCTTTCGTCAAACATCTTTGCTGCAAACTGAATTCCAACCGGCATTCCGTCTTTATTCTGTCCGGCAGGAACAGAGATTGAAGGAATTCGGGCAAGGTTTACGAAAGTTGTATAAAGGTCGCTCAGATACATTTCGAGCGGGTCATCAACTTTCTGGCCAAGCTTAAAGGCCGGTGTCGGACAGGTCGGACACAAAATCAAATCGTAAGACTTGAATAAGTCAGCAACTTCCCTCTGGATACGTGCGCGGACGCTCATACCCTTTTTATATGTTGTTCCGGAGAACTGTTCTGAAAGAACGTAGTTTCCGATGATGATTCGGCGCTTAACTTCCGGTCCAAAACCTTCGCTGCGTGTATCAACATAAAGCTGGTCGTAACCTTTGCCGTTGTCAACGCGTGCACCGTAGCGGATACCGTCAAAGCGGCTCAGGTTGGAAGCGGCTTCTGAAAGGGCGATTACGTAGTACGAAGCAATAGATGCTTCAAGAACAGGAAGGTCTACAACTTCGATTTTTGCTCCCTTTGAAATAAACCATGCTTTTGTATCTTCAAAAACCTTTTTAACGTCAGCATCAAGACCCTTTGCCTGTTCAAACTGTTTTGGAACGGCAACCTTAAGTTTTGAAAAATCACTGTATGCCTTGAGATTTTTGATTGAATCTACATTCGGTAAGTCTGCACTTGTGTCATCATAAAAGTCCACGCCTGCCATAGCGGCAAGTGGAGTTGCAATGTCTTGTGGAGTGCGGCCGATGATTCCGACCTGGTCAAGGGAAGAACCGTATGCGACAACTCCCCAGCGGCTCAAAACGCCGTAAGTCGGCTTTAATCCGTAAACACCGCAGTAGCTTGCAGGAAGACGTACTGAACCACCGGTTTCTGTACCAATGCCGAATACAGCCTGGTTTGCGGCAACAGCCGCAGTTGAACCGCCGGAAGAACCGCCTGATACGTAATCGCGGTTAATCGGGTTTCGTGTAGGTCCGTAACTTGAATATTCAGTTGAAGAACCCATTGCAAATTCGTCCTGGTTACAGCGTCCGAGAGGAATTGCGCCTGCAGTTTTAAGGCGGCCGATTACAGTTGCGTCATACGGGGCAACGTAGCCCTGCAAAATTTTGCTTGAACATGTAAGTCTTTTTCCCTTGCAGGAAATATTGTCCTTGTTTGCAAAAGGAATTCCAAGAAGCGGAGTTTCTTCAAACAATTTGTCTACAGAACCATTTGCGCGTGCTTCTGAGATTTTTTTATCAGCCTCGTCAGCAAGTTCAAGAACATCGTCATAAATTTCGAGAAAAGCGTTTAATGGTTTGTCTGATTTTTTATCACTTTCAAATGTATCAATTGCGCTCTGAACAAGTTTACGGCTTGTAGTTGCGCCTGATTTGAGTGCTTCAACAGTTTCTCTGATTGTATAATACATAGTCTGCCTTATGCATAAATCCTTAAGATGGTATTATGCGCCCTCCCCAAGAACTTTTGGTACCTGAAAGTAACCGTCCATAAATTTGTCGGTAACCTTTTTAACATCAGGAATATCGAGGCCCTGTACGATTTCGTCTTCGCGGAGGGCTTCTGCTTTTGTTGCAGGATAAGCATCGTAAGGATTTTCTGAATCATCGTATTTGGAAAGGATGTCAAAATATCCGATAATTTCGTCTACCTGTTTTTTTAAAGTAGCCATGTCTGTACTTTCCGGAGAAAGTCGTGACAAATACAACAGGTTTTCAAGTGTAGTCTGATCTACGGTTTTGTGTTCACTCATAGCGACTATTTTAACGAATTTAGCACTTTTAATCTACTAATCTACTCTTCTTCAAGCTCTTCATCGATGCCGGAGCGGTTGCGCAGATACTGAAAATTTGAGTATCCCTTTTTGTTGCAGCGTTCGATTAAGTCGATGCCCTTTGAACCGAGATTGAGTTCGCGCGCTTTCTGGAGATATTCTTCGGCAATATCTTTCTTTTTATTTTCGTAATTTATCTGACTGAAGGCAATAAAGGCAAGATACTGTTCGCCCGGATTTACAGCGTATTTGAGCCCTTTTTTATAGTTTTTGAGGGCCTTGTCCTTTCCGCCGCCAAAAATTCCCGGAGCATAAAAAAGCCAGTTTCCGAGGTTTACATAACCGGAAGAAAATGCCTTATCCTGTTCGATTGATTTTTCGTAAAAGGATTTTACCTTAAAGCCGTACAAAAATGTTGCGGCAAGGGAGCGCGTCATGTAGTAGGAAGTTACATCGCCCGTAACAAGGTACATCCAGGCGCTAAGTTTTTTCTGGCTGCGTTTTTCGATTAACTTTATGTTGCGCTCCATCTGCTTTTTCATTTTATCGCGCAGGTCGTCCTGATTGCCTTTTGAATTTAATGCGTGCTCGTAGAACTCGGTAAAATAAATGCTCTGTAAAATGCATTCTTCCTGTTCGTAGTCTACGGCATTTTCCTTTAAGCCGGACAAAGCTTCGTTTTTAATTTCTTCGATTGAATTAAGGGCAGCTTCTTCTTCCGCACTCTTTAATTTAATCCGCTCCGTTACAAATTCTTCAATTTTTTGACGTGTATAAGCAGAAATCACATCCTTATCCGAGGCAAAAACAAATCCTGAAAAAAATAAAAAAAACAGAATCTGCAGAAGCTTTTTCATTCTTTTACCACCATCAGCTGCTTCTGCTGGTACTTTGGCAGAAACTTTTTTGTAACGCCGGACTCAAAGCCGACACTGACGATATACTCTCCCTCTTCGGTCAAAGTTGAATAATTGATTACACCGTAGCCCCAGTCATCGTGATAGACTCTGGTTCCCTTGCAGTATTTTTTGCGGATGGGGTCGCTTTCCATGTCCGGATGACTTAAGCCCAGCGCACCGTAATCGCCTCCGTGGAAGGCCGACGAACTGAATGAAGATGGCTCATGTCCAAGAATCTTTATGTGGTCGCGGTCAATTTCCTTTAAGAAGGGACTCGGGCTCATGTACTCAAGCCGGCCGTACATGCGGCGGCTCTGGCAGCAGGTCATATACAATTCATTTTTAGCACGGGTAATTCCAACATAACAAAGGCGGCGCTCTTCTTCCAGATCATCTCCGCTTTTTTCAGGGCGGGGAAAAATTCCATATTCCATTCCGGTCATAACAACCCGATTGAACTCAAGTCCCTTTGTGTTGTGGAGAGTGATTAAAGTTACACGGTCGTTATCGGTGTCAGTTTCTGTATCGAGAGTGCGGTCAAGTTCAATATGATCAAGGAATTCAAGAAGACCGTCCATTGTACATTCGTACAAAACGGCGCTGTTTGCAAGTTCCTGAATATTTGCCACGCGCTGGGTTCCTGAAATTTCATCCTGAGCCTGGTGATATTCCTTTAAGCCGGACTTTTCTGCAACCTGTTCAACAAGGATAGAAAGTTTGTCGATTATATTGGGCTTCTTGACATCTTCTGGAGCGGCCAGATTTTCTTCTTTTCTGGTTGAATTATCATCGAGCGTCTTTTGAAGTTCTTCAAACATTTCACAGAACTTAAGCAGGCCATCGCGCCCCTTTTTAGTCAGAAGACCTGCGTTTTCCCTTGCGCACTGAATATAGTCGGATGATGCCAAAGCGGTTCTGTCCCCGTCAGGCTGAGGATTTAAAAACTGTGAGCGGTATGCGTTTACAATTTTATCAACACTTGTTTCGCCGATTCCGCGGGCCGGCTTGTTTACAATACGCCTGAATGCAATTTCGTCACGGCCGTTGGCAAGGAGGGACAGGCAGGCAAGCATATCTTTGATTTCTTCCCGCTCGTAGAATTTTAAGGAACCTACAACCGCGTAAGGGATTTTACGGTGCAGAAATTCAGATTCAAAAGTAAGGGATTGTGCATTTGTACGGTACAAAAAAGCCCAGTCGCTGTACGGAACTCCAGCTTCATGCGTCTGAATTACCAGATCCGCGCAGAAAGAAGCTTCTTCGTCCTGGGTCGGCAAAAAGATTAAAACAGGCTTTTTACCTGCCCCGCGTTCTGCATGCAGAGTTTTTCCGAGACGGCCTTCGTTATTTTTTACAACGTCGTCCGCAACGGCTAAAATCTCTGCCTTTGATCGGTAATTGCTTTCCAGGCGGATTATCTGGGTATCCGGAAAACTGTCCTTAAAGGTCAGGATGTTCTGGATTTCAGCCCCGCGGAATTTATAAATTGACTGGTCATCATCACCTACAACACAAACGTAGGTGTCAGGGCCTGCAAGCGATTTTAACAGGTTGAACTGTGCAACGTTTGAGTCCTGATATTCATCCACCATGATAACCTTAAAGCGTCTGTTGATTCTCTCTTTGACTTCCGGGTGAGTTTTTAACACAAGGTACGGAAGCAGAATCAGGTCTCCAAAATCCACGTTCCCGGTTTCGCGGAGGCGCTTCTGGTAATTTTCGTATACTTCAACAAAATCGCTGTCACTTACAATCTGACTGATATTATTATCGCCGGGCAAAATGCAATAATCCTTGCAGAGCGAAATATAATGGGCAAACTTTGAAGCCTGGGCGCGCGTTAAAGACGGATTTGACTTTGAAACAAGAGTTACCATGTCATCATCATCGTAAACGGTAAAGCTCGGAGCAACCCCGGCCTGTTCTGCGTACATGCGCAAAAACCAGGCACCGAATGAGTGGAATGTACGTATCTGGCAGCTTTCTGCACGGCTGTCCAGGGCAACTTCGCGTTCGTGCATTTCGTTTGCGGCCTTTTTTGTAAAAGTCACTGCAAGAATCGAATACGGCTCAACATTGCGCTCGCCGATTAAATATGCAATTTTTGTCGTGATTACGCGGGTCTTGCCGGAACCGGCCCCCGCAAGAATTAAAAGAGACTTTCCCTGATGAAGGACAGCCTCTTTCTGTTCATCGTTTAAAACACCCAGATACTCCCTGGCTCTTTCAGACAGAGCGCCGTTCAGGGAGTTTGAGGATGAGTTTTGATATGAGGAAAAGATTTCGTCTTCGAGTTCCAACTTTATTCAGCAGAAGTAAGTTCAAGAGAAGTAGAAAGATCCTGGCCTACAGTAAACTTGTAAACGCGTTTCTGCTGAGCCTTCTGATTTGCACGTGCGTAAGAAAGTGTTGCTTCTGTTGAACCTGCTTTCTTTCCCTGGAATACAAATCTGTGCTTTCCGCCAACGCCTGTCATTCCGGCAGGAGCTTCGTCCTGAGTATAGTTGTCAGAAACAAGTGAAATAATATTTGAATCTTTAATGCTGCAGGTCCATGAATAACCGGTTGTCGGATTTGAATCAAGAACAACAAAGGTAATGGAAGGGTCAGCAACCTGAGAAGCAGCGGCAACAGAAGATGAACCGCATGCGGTAAAAACAAGGGCGCAGACAGCTGCCGCAAGTCCAGCTATCATAAGAAGTTTTTTCATAAAATACCTCCACAATTTTTATATCAAATCAGGTGCAAATTTAAAAGAATTATCTGCAATTGAATTATTCAACGGGCTGTCGGCGATAAAATCACCGTTTAAATCGACATCGGTTGAAGCATCGATTTTTACGCGGACAAGACGGCCGACCTTCACTGCCTTTTTCTGAACTTCATCAGAAAAATCGTAGCGGACTACCACACTTCCGTCTACTTCAGGCGCCTGGAACCATGCGCGTGCAATCGCAAGCCCTTCGTCAGGATTATCCTCGCCCTGATTAAGAACTTCTTCGATTAAAACGTCAAATTCCTGGCCGCAGTAAGAAGCAAGCTTTTCTTTTGTAATTTCCGCCTGGATTTTTACGAGTTCGTTTGCGCGCTCTTCAGCAGTTTTGTGCGGGACTTGATTCTTAAAATCGTAGGCCGGTGTGTCGTCTTCTTTTGAGTATGAAAAACAGCCGCTCCAGTTTGGATTTATGTCGCGCAGAAAGGCCTTTGTGCTTTCAAACGAAGAAACCTTTTCTCCCGGAAAGCCCGTCATAAGCGTTGTACGGATTGCGGCGTCAGGAAGTTCAGTCCGAATTGTGCTGATTAAATCCCTGTACATCGCGGTACTTCCCACACGGTTCATGGCTTTGATAATCTGGTCATCCCCATTCTGGAAAGGAATATCAAAATAATGCAAAAAGCGTTTGTCAGCCTTGATTACAGGCAGAATATCTTTATTAAAGTGGTCCGGATGAATGTACAGAAGACGTACGGCAAAAGTTCCCGGGATTGCAGAAATCATCTTCATTAAACGGCAGAGACCTGACTCTGTATTTGAAGTAAGCGTTCCGCCGGCAACTTCTGTACCCGGAGTTCCGTTCGGAAGGCGTGTTCTGCCGTCACCAAAACAGTTGTCTGTGGCGCCGGTTCCGTAGGCAGCGAGGTCCTGACCGATGAGATTAATTTCGTAAATTCCCCTGGAAACAAGTTCCTTTATTTCTGTAACGATTTCTTCTGCAGGGCGGCTTCTTAAATTACCGCGTATAATCGGAATTGCGCAGAAGGAACAGCGGTTATTGCAGCCTTCCGTAATTTTAACAAATGCGCTTCGCGGAAAGTTTAAGAGGAGGTTTCTGTCACCACAGCAGACACCTTTCTGCTCAGGAACAAGAACAGGGCGTTCGTCATTCATCAGCGGGTCAAGAATTTTATAGATTTCGTCGAGTTTGCCGTTTCCAAAAAATCCGTCGGCTTCGGTAAGGCTGTCGCGCAAATCATTTGCATAGCGCTCAGCAAGACAACCTGCCAGAAGAATTTTTGCCTTTGGATACATCTGGCGTGCAGACATAACTGCATTCAGGCTTTCGGTTTTTGCAGATTCAATAAAACCGCATGAGTTTACAATAATCAAATCTGCTTCGCCGGCGTCAAATGTTTGAATCCAGTTCTTTTTTTGGAGTAAAGAAATTATGAGTTCGCCGTCAACCTGGTTTTTGGCACAACCATGCTGATCAATAAAAAATTTACTCGAGTTCATTTATTACAAGTTTGTATTTACCGTCTGTGTCTTTAATCCAGCGGATGTCTTCTACAACAACCTGTCCGGCTTTTGTAACACCGAGGTCATAAGAGTGAGAATTTGCGATTACCTGAAGTTTTACGGTATTACCGTTTGAAATCCAGAGTCGTACACCGTTTGAAGCGGTCATCGTTACGATATCACCGTTTGTAAAGTAGTCTTCAGTTGTTTCCTTGCGGTCCGGTCTAAAACGGAATACACAGCCTGCGCGGAAACTTGCATTGATTGTAAACGGATAAGCGCGTGTGTCTTCAAGAATAACAGTGCGGTTCTGGTTCTGCGGCAAATCTTCAGCGTTAGGAATTTCTGAAGTCTTTGTTTCTCCGATTGCAACGGCAGTTTCGTTCTTGACGAGGATGCGTGCTTCGGCCCCGCGTTCAATTACTTCATTTGAAACATCAGAAACATAAACAATGAGTTCAGGAGTTGAATTTCCATCAACGTCAATTTCAATTTCTTCGCTCAGTTCGATGTATTGAACTCCGGCAGGAGTTTCAAGGCCGAATTTGCCCTGTGTATTGGAAACTGTAAGAATCAGATCGCCAGACGGTGTTCCGAGGACAATCTGGTCGCCCTTGTAAAAACGTGCCTGGAGCGGTTTTTCTGAAAGCTCATATCGTTTTGAAGTTGAACTCTTTGCAAGTGCAAGTTCATTTTCTGAATTCTGATTTGATTTTTTGACAAGCATAATGCCGATTATTACACCGACAGTTACGAGCACTGTTACGATTCCAAGAATAAGCGGAAGGACATACTTTGGTTTTTCGTGGACAATGAGTCCTTCCGGAACAGGAGACTCCTGAACAACTTTTGCGCGGTACAGCTGCATGATGCGGTTTGTGTCTGCGCCGAGATATTCCGAGTAATTTTTTAAAAAGCCTACGAGATACGGTTCTCCGGAAAATGCCGAAGCATCTTCTTCTTCGAGTGCTTTAAGATAGTTCTGTGCGATTGCAGTATCACGGCTGATGGTACTGAAATCAAGATTTTTTTCTTCTCTTTTATTTTTTAAAATCTCACCGTAGCTTTCCATAAATTATTGCTCCGAGAATAGAAAATTATTGTAGTTGTTTGCAGAAGAAGGCGGATCATAAATAAACCTCTGATCCGAAATTCCCTGATTTATTACATAGTTAGAAAAGTCGAACTGGAAAGTTTCTCCCTGAGGAGTTACCGCCTGAATCCGACGGATAAGTTTTGTCTCCGGAACAATGCTCAGATTGATGTAACGGAATGCCTCGCTTGTGTTGCGGCGGCTCAAAACAAGTTTTACAACCTTTTCTTCGCTGCCTTCTTCGAGAGGAACAGGATCCTGTCCGGTTTCGTATGCAACTGAATAATAACGGCTCATGAGGGCAAGTCCCTGAGGAGTAGCCATACCTGCACCGTTGTTTGTACCGCTTGATTCAACTGACTGGTTGAGGATGGCGGCGTTTCCCGGAAGATAAATTGTAAGGGTATCACCGTTAAAACAGATTACCTGTTCTTCCGGGCGGGTAAAGTCAATGCGGAGAAGGTCCGGTCTTTTAAAAGAAACCTTTCCTTCCATTGCGTTTTTGGCGGCTTTAATTTCTACACTTGCTTCGTAGTCATTGATCTTGCCGTATTCGGCGGATACAGTCTGAAAGAATGCGGCTGCTGTTAAAATTCCCTGACTGAACGCCGTTGCTGCAAGCGAAAGCAAAACGGCTGTAAAAAACAAAATCTTTTTCATATTCCCTCAATTTTAGAATTATTGAGCATTACCGTCAACGACAGACGACGAATTAGCAATAATTTCATCACAATGTTTTGAACCGTTAACAATTTCGTAGAATTCTTTTCCGTCCATTGTTTCAATCTGTTCAAGACGTCTTGCAATATAATCCAGCAGATCTTTGTGTTCGGTCAAAACTTCCACAACGTGTGTGTAGCGCTCCTTCATCACACGGGCGATTTCGTTGTCGATGTAATTCTGTGAGTCTTCACTGAATTCGCGGACAAGATTCGGTTCGCCGCCGCGTGTTCCGAGAACGCCCTTGCCAAGAGTCATGTTTTCAAATTTTTCTGACATACCGTAAACGGTAATCATCTGTTTTACCAGGTCAGTTGCACGCGCAATATCGTTTGAAGCGCCGGTAGAAATATCACCCAGGACAATCTGTTCTGCGGCGCGTCCACCGAGCAGAGAATCAACTTCATTAATCAGATCTTTTTTGGTCATAAAGTTCTTTTCTTCTGCTTCGCGGTACTGGGTAAAACCGCCGATTCCGTGAGAGCGCGGAACTACGGTAATCTTGTTAACCGGTTCGTGGTCAGGAATAAAGGCAGAAATAAGGGCGTGTCCTGTTTCGTGTACAGAAACAAGGCGCATTTCTTTTTTATTGTCCTTGCGTGACTTCTTTTTAAGACCAATGCTTACCTTATCGATGGCTTCGTTAAAGTCTTCCATCGTAACCTTTTTACGTTTATTGCGGACTGCAAGAAGGGCAGCTTCGTTTACAACGTTTGCAAGGTCTGCACCGGCAAAACCTGTAGTTCCATGAGCTACCGATACAAAGTCAACGTCAGAATCAAGTTTTACGTTCTTTGCGTGAATGCGGAGAATTGCTTCGCGGCCCTTAACGTCAGGCTTTTCTACAGGAACCTGTCTGTCAAAACGGCCCGGGCGGAGAATCGCAGGGTCAAGAACGTCTACGCGGTTTGTAGCCGCAAGAATGATAAGACCTTTTTCGTTGTCAAACCCGTCCATTTCTACGAGGAGCTGGTTCAAAGTCTGTTCGCGTTCGTCATTTGAACTGAATCCGTTTGCGCGGCTTTTTGCGAGCGCGTCAATTTCGTCGATAAATACAATACAAGGTGCCTTTTCGCGGGCCTGACGGAACAAATCACGTACGCGGCTTGCACCGACACCGACAAACATTTCTACAAAGTCAGAACCACTGATGCTGAAGAACGGAACACCAGCCTCGCCGGCAACTGCGCGGGCAAGAAGTGTTTTACCGGTTCCAGGGTCACCAACGAGCAGAACTCCCTTAGGAATTTTACCGCCGATGTCAGTGTATTTTTTTGGCTGCTTTAAGAAGTCTACAACTTCGACAAGTTCTTCTTTTGCTTCGTCAACGCCTGCAACGTCGGCAAATCTTGTTTTTACCTTGCCTTCTTCAACGGCCTTGGCGCGGTTTCCGGCAGCTCCAAAGATTGAACCCATGCCGCCCATGCCTCCGCCCATTTTGCGGAAGAGGAAGAAGTACATTATAAAGATGATTCCAAACGGAATGATGAGATTCATCAGAAGCTGGAAGAACCAGTTTGATTCTTTTACAACAAATCTGTAGGAAACTCCCTTTTCATCCAGCATTTTGATAAAACTTTCCATCAGAACGCCGGTTGTGCGGTACACTTTTCGTGTCTGTGCAGTGCCGTTATGCTTTAACCACGGAAGCTGCGGTGCAAGCGGATTTGCGTCATCGCTCTGAGAAGCTTCTTCTGATTCTGCAGGTCCCAGACCGACAAAACTGTTTTCGCTCATCTCTACGCTTACAATGGCGCCGTTTTCTACAAGAGCCTTAAACTCAGAGAACGGAATTGAATTGTCCGGTTTTTTGAACATGAACATGTTAATAAAGGCAAGCGCAAGGACTGTTACGAGAAGCATCGTAAAGAAAGGGAATTTGCGTCCTTTTTTGTCTTTATTATTTGAATCCTTACCGTCCGGTTCATCGATGGAAAGACGGAAAAAACTGTAAGGATCAATATCGTCGTTTTTTCCTGATTGATTTGAGTCCGGCTTTTTTGCCGGAGTATTATCTGATGGGGACTTGTCTTTTTTTTCGGTAGTTTTTCCAGAATCTTCTGTTGAATTAGATTCCGGAACAGTGTCGTTCTGGTCCTGTGGAATTTTAGGTTCGTCGCTCATTTAACCCTCAAAATTGAATAAAAATCTGCTTTTATAAATATAAACAATTTTTAGTCAATGTACAAGAAAAGAGACGCCCCCGGAGGACAAAACGACGCTTAGTACACCCGTTTGTTATGCTTCGATTGCGATGGTTGTTGCCACAGGATAGCGTTCAGCGTAGATCGAGCGGCGTCCGTTGTACGGATTTGCCCTCTGAACTTCTGTAAGCTGCCTGCGGATTTTATCAAGATGGACACGCAGAAGGGCACGGTTGTGTTCGTTCTGCAAAAGAACTTTTTTCTGCAGTGCATCAAGTTCATTCTGGATGTCTTTGACACCAGCCTTGTCCTGCTCTGCGAGTCCCTGTCCGTTGTTTGAATTATACATTGCCTTGACAGGTTCAATAACTTTCTGAAGGTTAGAGATTGAAGCCACAATCTGCTGTTCCAGTTCAGCGTGTGCAATCAATGCATCTCCGTCATCAAGTTCAATTTTATCCTGCTGTTTTTCGAGCACGTTCAAATACTCTGCAAATTTAGCGCGCTGCTGTTCCAGAAGTGAACGAAGTCTTTTGAGTACTGCAATGCGTTCATCAAGTTGTTCCTGTGTCAGTTCCATATTATTCCTCCCTAACCCTGTATGTTGAGTGAACTTTCTGATGAACGTGACGGAGCGTTTGCTCCGCTGTTTGCAGCAGTTGACCATGCCCCGGAAAGTTGCGTCATCATATTAAGGACAAAATCCAGTTTTTTCTTGTCCTTGCCGATATTTGCATTCATCAGTTCCTGGTTAAAGTAAACGTAGAGCGACATGAGGTTTGTCGCAATCTGGCCGCCCTTTTCCATGTTCAGGCTTACCTGAAGTTCGCTGATGATATCCTGCGCTTTCATAATGTAGTTGCCAAATTTTTCGATATTCTTTGGTTCAACCTTGCCTTCTGCAGTAAAACATTTCTGTGCTGCCGAAAGATTTTTAATTGCGCCTTCGTACAAAAGTACGATGAGTTTTCCCTGGCTCGCAGTCTTGATGTTTGTATTCTGGTACGCTGCGTAAGGGTTGTTTGTAAATCCCATATTTTTCCCCTCCATGTCATAAAGAAAAATGTTTGTGATTACACTGTTTGATTTTCGGCATCTGGAATTTAAAGTTTAGGAGAAAATGCAGAAGCCCTTTAATTCATCTTTTAATTTTCCCTTATCAAAGGTATATTTTAATTATGAGTAATTTTATCGACAAAGACACCGTTTTTTTACTGGACAGCTACGGACTTATTTACCGCGAATACTACGCTTTTATGACACGTCCGCTGACAGACAGCCGGGGACAGAATGTTTCTGCCCTGTTCGGCTTTTTCAGAAACATTCACAACATTCTAAAATCTTTTAACCCATCATACATGGCCGCAGCGTTTGACAGCCGCACACCGACCTTCCGTCACGAAAAATACGCCGAATACAAGGCAACCCGCGCAAAAACTCCGGACGACTTAAAGGCCCAGTTTCCGTGGGTAGAAGAATGCCTCCACATTCTCGGGATTCCTGTCGTACGAAAGGACGGTTTTGAAGCCGACGACGTAATTGCAACAATCGCAAAGGCCTGCGAAAAAGCCGGCCGAAAATGCGTTATTCTGAGCGGTGACAAAGACCTTCAGCAGCTCGTAAACGATTATATTCATATTTTAAAGCCGGATAAGGTAAAGGTATGGGCCGAGATGGACCAGCAGGCAGTACTGGAAAGCTGGGGAGTCGGACCAGAAAAACTTCTTGATTTACTGAGCCTTACAGGAGACGCCGCCGACAACGTTCCGGGAGTAAAAGGCTGCGGCGAAAAGACAGCAGTAAAACTTCTTTCCGAATACGGCACCCTCGAAGGCATTTACGAACACGCAGACCAGATCAAGGGCGCTCTGGGGCAAAAAGTGCGCGACAGCAGGGACGACGCCTTCTTTTCAAAGGAATTGATTACGCTCCAGGAAAACGTTCCCCTGGACTTTAAGGACGATTTTTCTGATTTTAATATTTCAAGCCTGGACTCAAAGGCGCTGGCCGAAGAAATGACAAAACGGGAACTTCCCGCCGTGGCAAAACTTTTTGCTTCAGGAGAATCAGCAGGCACTAAAGCCGTTGTTTCTTCAAAGACAGGCACAGAGCCGGAAGCAAAGCCAGATTCAACACTGCCTGACACGGAAACCGACACGGCACCTGTGGTAAAAAACACAGGCAAGTATAAAGCATGCACCGAAATAGACGAACTTACAGCCTTTGTGGACAGTTCAATCAAAGCCGGAACTGTTGCCTTTGACACGGAAACCGACGGACTTGATACACAGACGGCAAACCTTGTCGGATTTAGTCTTGCATACGAAAGCGGAAAAGGCATTTACGTTCCGCTGATTCTGACACAGAGCCTTTTTGCGCCGACCGTCTCAAAACAAAAAGCACTCGCAGAACTCAAAAGACTTTTTGAAAGCGGCGCACTCGTCGTAATGCATAACGCAAAGTTTGACCTCAAGGTTCTTTATTACAACGGACTTGATGTAATCCAGCTGATTAATTCAAATAAGGCTCACATCGCAGACACGATGGTTGCGGCTTGGGTTCTGGAAAGCGACAAAACAGGCAAAACTCCGTACTCACTGGAGTTTCTGGCAGAAACAAAACTCCACCTCAAGGGCACCGAATACGACGAAATCGTTCCAAAGGGAGCTTCCTTTGCGGACGTAGATCTCGAAGTTGCCGCAAATTACGGGGCAGAAGACTCAGACTTTACGCTCCAGCTCTGGCTTTACCTTAAAAAAGCCCTTGAAGAGGCAAAACTGTTTCAGCTGTATCAGGATATGGAAATGAAAGTTCTTCCGGTTTTGACACAGATGGAAATCAACGGCCTCCACCTCGACAGTACAGCCCTCAAAAATTACGGAACCGAACTTAAAAGCCAGATTAATGAATGCGAAAAAGACATTTATCAGACAGTCGGCCACGAATTCAACATTGCCTCGCCTAAACAGCTGAGCACAGTTTTATTTGAAGAACTCGGCCTCAAACACGGCAAAAAAACAAAGACCGGCTGGTCAACAGACACAACAGTCCTCGAAGAACTTGCCTGGGAGCACCCGGTCCCGGAAAAAATACTCGCCTACCGTGCAAAGGCAAAACTTCTTTCAACCTATGTAGAAACTCTGCCGGAAATGACAGACCCGGAAGGACGCGTGCACACCACATTCATGCAGACAGGAACTGCAACAGGCCGTCTTTCGAGCAAGGACCCCAATTTACAAAACATTCCGGTCAGGGACGAAGCCGGCCGCAAAATCCGCCAGGCCTTTACCGCACCTTCAGGCAAAGTTTTAATCAGTGCAGACTATGCCCAGATTGAACTTGTAGTGCTCGCCCACCTGAGCGGCGACACAAACCTCCGCGCCGCATTTAACGAAGGGCAGGATGTCCACAAGGCAACCGCCTCGCTGATTTACGGGGTAAGTGCAGAAGATGTAACACCAGAAATGCGCCGCTCGGCAAAAACACTCAACTTTGGCCTCATGTACGGAATGAGCGCATTCCGTCTTGCACGCGAATTAAAAATCAGCCGCACACAGGCCCAAGACTTTATCAGCAACTACTTTACGGTATACAGCGGAGTCAAAAACTTTTTTGAAAAGAACGTTCAGAATGCAGAAGAAAAAGGCTTTATCACAACAATCATGGGCCGCCGCCGTCTCATCCGCGGAATTAACTCTGCAAACCATCTGGAAAAGGAAGGTGCAGTCCGAATCGCCAAAAACAGCCCGATTCAGGGAAGTGCCGCAGATATCGTTAAAAAGGCAATGATAGATGTTGCGGACGCCCTGTACAATTCAAAAAGCACGGCAAGACTTCTTCTGCAGGTTCATGACGAACTCATCCTTGAGTGCGATGACAGCGAAGACGAAATCCAAAAAACAATCGCACTTGTAAAAGAAAAGATGGAAGGCGCCGTAAAACTTGCAGTTCCGTTACGCGTTTCAATTGAATACGGCAAGGCCTGGGGAGAATTCCACTGATGAAGGTTATCTGTCTTACCGGCAAAATGGCCGCAGGAAAAAACTACATTGCAGACAAACTCGCATCCGAAGGCGCGGCCGTAACAGACCTTGATAAAACTGTCCACGAAGCAATCACAATCCTCGAGTCGCGCATAATCGGAGAGTTTTCTGCTCCGGCCCAGGCCGCAGGAATCAGCCTAAAAAACGAGGACGGGCTTCTGGACCGCCGCGCGCTCGGCCGGCTCGTGTTCAGTGACAGCAAACTTCTTGCAAGGCAGGAAGAACTCGTTTACCCGAAAGTAATTGAACTTACAAAAGATTTTATAGACGAAAACCGCGACAAAGACGTAATTCTAAACGCAACTGTTCTATATAAAACCCCAGAACTTTTAAAGCTGTGCGATTTGATTTATTTTGTGGACGCACCATTTTTAAAAAGACTCTGGCGCGCAAAAAAGCGGGACGGAATGCCTTTGATCCAGATATTAAAACGTTTTAAGTCTCAAAAAGGCCTTCTAAAAAAATACCGGGAATCGCAAATTCCAATTGTTATAATAAAAAACTAAACCTTTTTTTTCAGGTTCCGATAATTTTTGTATAAACCGGCATTTAAAAATTTGCCGGTAAAAGACTAAAAGTCTTGAGGGGTTTTGGAACATGGAACAAAAACGAACTTTATGGATAGTTGCAGCTGCCGGAGTATTTTTGCTCGTTGTAGTTGGCGCAGCTCTTATTCTTTATTCACCATCATTAAGCAAAAATGACCAGGTACAGACTTATTACAACCCTCGCGATGGTTGGACAAACGGTCAGAAACCCGTAACACCGGACAGTAACGGAGGCGTAGCCCCTGTTGAACTTGCACAGGCCGGCTCAGGAGCACTTGCCCCGGCAGAAGGAATTGCCCCGGTTAATACAAATCCGCTTGCAGTAAATCCACAGGACCCGGCCGCACTTGCCGCATCCGGCGCAAATACAAATATCGAACAGATGTACGCCCAGGCAAATTCTGCAGACGGACAGACACTCAAGGCAGAAAACGTAACAGTAATTACAGACAACGCACTTGTTTACGGAACAGGAACTACAACAACAATCGATTTGAACGCACTCAAATCAAATCCTGCAGCCGTAAGTTCTGCAATTACACCTAAAAACTCATACACCGCAGAACAGATAAATACACAGGCACAGGCCGCAAAAGAAACAGCAAAAGCACCGGCAGACACATACTACGCACCTGCTCCAAAAAAATCTGTTCCTAAAAAAGAAGCAGCTCCTAAAAAGACAGAAACTGCAAAAGCCGCAGCAAAAAAGACTGTTAAGGCAGAACCAAAAAAGACAACACCTGACACATTCTGGATTCAGGTGGGCTCATACGAAGCAAAAAAATCGGCTGACGAAGCCCGCTCAATTCTTGAATCAAACAAGATTCCGAATGAGGTGTTTACTTACAAAGATTCAAAAGGAAAACTTTTCTACCGCGTAAGAGTCGGACCTTATACAACAAAAAGCGAAGCTGAATACTGGCAGTCACGCATTCTGATGATTAACCAGTTTGCAAAAGCAAGCAGCTACGTTGTTAAAAACTAAAACATTCCAGACCTGACAAAATCCGCCGCTCATCCCGGCGGATTTTTTTTGCCCGCCCGTTTTCCGCACACACTTCGCCCGGGGAGGTTGCCCGTAATTCAATTATAACAAATCTTTTATCACGCAACTTTGCCGGTTTTACAAAAACAAAACCCTATATAGGGTATGAGAAAATTTTCTTTTTTATTTTTTTTACTGTTGAATTTTTCAATCATCCTGACCCCTGCCGCCCTCCACGGAGAAAGTTTCCGCAAAGAAGCTTACGGCTACGGGGCCGTTTTTAGTTTTAAACATTTAGACTTCCGCATTTTTGGAGCGGACGCAGAAAAAGACTTTCGCGCTTCGGGGCGCATTACCTTTAAACCGCACGATTTTGAACTATCCCTTTCTGCAGGCTCGCTCACAACCTCAGGCTCATTAAGCCGCCTCAAAAATCCCGCAATTTCAACAAACTTTTCGCCGCTTTCCAAAAGTTTTTCTCTTGATACGGGACTTTCTGTTGCGCAGACGGGCTTAAGTTCAACCAGAAAGACCGGCTCAGCCGCCATCACTTTTAAAAGCCCTCACCTGATTGAATTTTTATCGGTTGCCGACAGGAACAAAAACTTTGCTTCAAGCATTTCGTTGAATCACAAACCTGGAAGATACTCGGCTCTTTCACTCGCACTAACCGCCTCTTCCAATCTTCTGGAAGGCTCATCAGCTCTCCTCAAAAAAAATCACGCCGCATTTGACAAAGACCGTTATACGAGTGCCTGTCTGGAAAGTTCCTTCAAGTGCCCGCTTCTCAAAAGTGCGTTTACACTTACAATGCACAATAATCCCTTTGACAACATTGCCCTGAGTCTTCGTGCAAAAGTGCGCTTAAGCCGGGGGCGTTTTTTGGGTGACCTTTCTTATTTTTGTGTTCCGGATGCAAAAAACGCCCCCCGCGTGGCCCCCATTGTTTGCGCCGACTCCTCGCTGTGCAAAACGACAGAGCAGATTGGACTCGGTGCCCAGATTGCATTTTTTCCCATGCTCGACCGCTCGTCCACAGGCAGGAAAGTTCCGGCAGAACTTCGTTTTGGGCTTAACGCGCTTGAGTCACACAAATATGCGGGCACCTCAAAAATTGAATTTCTTGATGTGCTCAAGGTTACCGGAGGCGCAATCCTCAAAATGCAGAAATCTTCTGTAAAATTGACCGGGACTGCTGCAAACCTGATTCTGGACGGAAAGGCCCCGAATAAAAGTTCAGCGCCGCAGAAATATTTTGGCGCAAACCTTTCCCTCACGCACAATACGCCGGAAGTTTACTCCTCGTTTACGGCGGACTGCAAGCATTACCCGAAGACCATATATTCAACCTGTGCAAAAGAGGAAGTATCACTCAGCGTGAACGGCGACCTGGGTTCAACAAGGTTTTTGAGCCTTAATCTTGGCGGCAGACAGAGTTACAAAGACGGCGGGTTGAATTCAACAAAAATCAGCGCGGGAGGACGGGTAAAATTCAATAAAAAATTTTTAACGCTTATATTTAAAATCTCATTGGAATTTGAAAAGAAAGGTGATTGAACAAGACTTGATTTTCCTATATATTTGATAAAATCTACCGTTATGTTGAAATTATTGTCAACAGATGAATTTTCATGCGGTATTTAAATTGCATACTTTTTTTTGAGAGGTAACAATATGGCTTTTGATATTACTAAAGTACGTAATATCGGTATCAGTGCCCACATTGACTCAGGTAAAACAACAACTTCTGAACGCATCTTGTTTTATTGTAACAAGATTCATGCTATCCACGAAGTTCGCGGTAAGGACGGTGTCGGTGCTGTAATGGACAACATGGAACTGGAACGCGAACGCGGTATTACTATCCAGTCAGCAGCAACACAGGTTCAGTGGAAAGACATCACTATCAACCTGATCGACACACCGGGTCACGTAGACTTTACAGTAGAAGTTGAACGCTCACTCCGCGTTCTTGACGGTGCTATTATGATTCTTTGTGCTGTAGCAGGTGTTCAGTCTCAGTCTATTACTGTAGACCGCCAGCTCAAGCGCTATCATGTACCTCGTATCGCATTTGTTAACAAATGTGACCGCCAGGGTGCAAATCCAATTCGTGTTTGCGGACAGCTCCGCGACAAACTTGGACTCAATGCCCACATGGTTGAACTTCCTATCGGTCTTGAAGACAAGCTCGAAGGTGTTGTTGACCTCGTTGGCATGAAAGCTATCTACTTTGATGGCGACAACGGTGAAAACATCCGCGTTGCAGAAATTCCTGCACACATGAAGGCAGACGCTGATAAATATCACCAGGAACTTCTTGAAGAAGCAGCTAACTTTGATGATGCTTTGATGGAAAAAGTTCTCGAAGGCGGAGATGTTTCTGAACAGGAACTCATCGCTGCTATCCGTAAGGGAACTCTTGCAGAACAGTTCGTTGGTGTATTCTGTGGTTCAGCTCACGTTAACAAAGGTATTCAGCCACTTCTCGACGGTGTTGTTCGTTACCTCCCTGATCCAACAGAAGTTCACAACTACGGTCTCGACCTCGACAAAAACGAGGAACAGGTTGAATTGTTCAACGTTGCTGACAAACCGACTGTTGCACTCGCATTCAAACTTGATGACGGACAGTTCGGTCAGTTGACATACATTCGTGTTTACCAGGGTCGTGTTGTAAAAGGCATGGAATTGATGAACACACGTTCACGCAAAAGATTCAAGGTTGGACGTCTTGTTCGTATGAACTCGGCTGCCATGGAAGATATCAGCGTTGGTGAACCAGGCGACATCTGTGCTTTGTTCGGTGTTGACTGTGCTTCTGGTGATACATTCTGTGCAGAAGGCATCAACTACGCAATGACATCTATGTTCGTTCCAAACCCTGTAATTTCTGAAGCTATTGAACCGGTTAACAAGTCTGATGCTGCAAACCTTTCTAAGGCTCTCAACCGCTTTACTAAGGAAGACCCGACATTCCAGACTTATGTTGACCCGGAATCTAACCAGACAATCATCAAGGGTATGGGTGAACTCCACCTCGCTGTATACGTTGAACGTATGAAGCGCGAATACAAATGTGAAGTTAAAGTTAGCCAGCCTGAAGTAGCATACCGTGAATCAATCACACAGCGTGCAGACTTCAACTACACACACAAAAAGCAGACTGGTGGTTCTGGTCAGTACGGTCGTGTAGCAGGTTTCATGGAACCAATCGCAGACAAAGACTACGAATTCGTAGACTCAATCAAGGGTGGTGCTATTCCTAACGAATACATCCCTTCTTGTGACAAAGGTTTCAAACGCGCTATGGAAAAGGGTTCTTTGATTGGTGCTCCAGTTGTTGGTGTACGCTGTACAATCAACGATGGTCAGTATCACCCTGTAGACTCTTCAGATATCGCATTCCAGACAGCATCTATCGGTGCTTTCCGTGAAGGTTACGAAAAAGCTAAACCTGTAATTCTTGAACCAATCATGAAGGTTTCTATTGAAGGTCCAACTGAATTCCAGGGAAATATGTTTGGTCTTATCAACCAGAGACGTGGTGTAATTCTCGAATCAACTGATGAAAACAATATGTCAACAGTTAACGCAGAAGTTCCACTTTCTGAAATGTTCGGATTCTCTACTATCCTTCGTTCTTCAACACAGGGTAAAGCAGAATTTACAATGGAATTCCTCAAGTACGGTCGCGTTCCAAACAATGTTGCTGATGAACTTATCAAAGCTTATCAGGCATCAAAGAAGAACGGCTAATTAATCGGAAAGGAGAATATATGGTAAAACAGGATCTTTACGAAAAAAGCCCGGTTCGTCTCTTTGACGAAGTTACTGGCGGAATCAAAACAGGAGAAATTGCCCTCGTTACTTCTAAGAAAGGACTTGGTAAAACTTCTGTTCTCGTTCAGTTCGGTATGGATACTCTTTTGAAGGATGAACAGCTTGTTCACGTAACATTTGACCTTCACTCTTCAAACGTTATCTCTTGGTACGATGGTATTTTTACTGAAATTTCAAAGAAAAAGAACATCGGAAACGCAGCAGAACTCAAAACTGATGTAGTTTCTAAACGTACAATTCTTAACTTCAGCCTTGATAACTTTACAGTTACAAAAGTTGTAAACACTCTCAAGGCTCTTACATCTGCAGGAATCGCCGTTAAAGGCGTTGTAATGGACGGAATCGACTTTACAAAAGTTTCTGAAGATGATGTTAAGGCTGTAGCTGAATATGCAAAATCAGAAAAAGTAACTATCTGGACAAGTGCAACTGCAGAAGGCAAAACTCTTGCAGAAGTTGTACCTGCAAACCTGGAAAAGTACTTTGCTACAGTAATCAACCTTAACCAGACAGGCGACAGCGTAGCCGTAGACGTTCTTAAATGCAACGGCAAAGCAGGAGAAACTTCTGGCCTCAAGCTTGATTCAAAAACACTGCTGATTTCTAAATAGTTTAGTGCTTTGTTCTTACAAAGTATTGAATTAGATAAGCCAGAAAGGCCCGGACAGTTTCCGGGTCTTTTTTTTGTTTTAAAGTGAATTTTTGATTCAACTTAAAACGCGCCCGGTGCCGAAAAAAAAAGACCGCCTGAATTAACAGACGGTCTGCAAGTCTATGCAAGTCTAATAGTCGGATTAGTCTTCACGCCAGATAGCGTAGAGCGTTACATCTTCAGTTGCCTTATAAGACTTGCCGTTTTTTACCACAGGTTCAACAGAGGTTGGTGTTGTTCCCCAGCCGTAGAATGTATAACCTTCCCGGGTAAATGTATTTGCAGGTAATGACTTTGATTCACCCTCAATAAAACCATCAACTACGATTTCTTCAGGTGTTTCTGTGCCGTCATTTGCATTAAGCGTTACTTTATACACTCCAGCCCATATAGCGTACAGGTCGTGGTCATAAGACCAGCTTACTGATTCTTCATCATCGTAATAAGCAGAAGTTGATGTTGCACTGGTATCCCAGCCTTTAAATATTTTACCTTCCACAGTAAATTCATTTTTCATCAATTTGGTAGAAGTTCCATAAACAAGATACTGTGTTTTAGTTTCATCAGTTCCGTCGTTTTTATGGAATGTAACCAAAGGAGCTTTTCGCCATGATGCATACATTACGGTATCTTCATCAAAAGTTGTTGACTGATTCTGTTTTTGAGAACTGCAAGTAAAAGACGGGCTGCTATCCCAGGCCATAAAGCAGTAACCTTCCTGTTTCCATGGACATTCTGGTAGTAACTGCTTGATACCGGCCGGATATGTTTCTGTAAAACTTTCTGTTCTTCCTTCAATGTTTACATTAAAGGTTACAGTACATTTTCCTTTATCTTCCACCCAAATTGCGTAGAAGTTAGAAGAAGGGTACTTAACGGTCTCCCCATCTAAATAACGCACATCCGATACATCAGTGTCGTCAGAATAAATAGCCCAGCCTGCAAAAATATAACCTTCACGTACAAATGTATTAAGTTCCAGAGTTACAGGAGATCCTCTGTAATACTGGATTTTTGTTTCAGCAGAACCGGAGTAATTAGCGTGATAGGTAATTGATGACATATTGCTCCATACAGCATACAGATCTTTATCTTCAGTTAATGTGATTTCTCCCCCGTCAGTATATGATTTATATGTAGAATCGCTGCTCTTAGACCAACCACCAAAATACTTACCGATCGGAGCCGTAAAAGTACATTCCTGAATATTTGCGGCAACACCGTAATCAAAAGTCTGTGTAACCGTTGTATCATTACCGTCATTTGAATGCAATGTAAGTACCGGATGATCCTTTGTCCAGATAGCATACAGAGTTGTGTCCGAAGTAAAGGTTCCTGACGTACGGCAAACGCTCGGTGAATCATCTGCATAGTATGCCCAGCCTGCAAAGGTATATCCGTCTCTTGTCCACGGACAATCAGGATAAACATATTCTGTATAGTATCCGACTTCTTCTGTAAACGTAGCAGGTGTTTCGCTGCCGTCATTTGCTTTAAAAGTAAGGGTTATATTTTTTTTCCAGATGGCATAGAGTACTGTATCAGATTTAAACTGAACTTCCTGCATATCTTTATAATTATAACTGCTGTCTTTTGAATAAGTGCTCCAGCCGTAGAATGTATAGCCTTCACGGGTCCACGGACATTCATCAAGTGCAGTTTTCTGATTATAAATCATAACCTGCTCAGCAGTTGCAGGGTCTGCTCCTGTAAAGTTTGCTCTGAATGTAACAGTTACATTATCCTTCCAGACAGCGTACAGAGTTGTATCTGACGGGAAAGAAGCCAGGGCCTGATCTTCATAAAGAACATCAGTTGCTGTGGCATCTTTAGCCCAGCCTGCAAATACATAACCTTCTCTCGTGAAAGTATTTGGATTAAGTTTTGTAGATGTTGTTGCTGGAATTATCTGGGTTGCAGTTGCAGGATTTTCGCTTCCGTCATTTGCATTGAATGTAATAGTCAGCGGAGCTTTCCAGACTGCATAGAGATTGATATCAGTTTCTGTAGTGGAAGAACTGTAGAAACTTGCCTCATCTTTATACTGGATGGAAGTGGCAGAAGCACTTTTAGCCCAGCCTGTAAACTCATAACCTTCACGGGTAAAGGTGTTTGGAAGGAGTTTCTGGCTTTTATCCCAGATAAAATTCTGGCTGTATACTTCCTGAGTTGCTCCTTCATAATTAGGGTAAAAGTAAACTACAGGATTTTTACGCCAGATTGCATAAACTTCAATATCACTGGTAAACTTGTCAAACAAATCATCACCGTAGCTGCCGCCACTTTCATCGGCCTTTGTATTCCATCTGTAGAAAGAATAACCGTCTCTTACAACAGCTGCAGGTTTATAGTCTATCAGTAATACGTATACATAGTCATTATTCTTAACATATCTGATAATATCAGCTGCATCTGTTCCGTCATTTAAATGCATTGTAATTTTACATGCCTTATCATCGCTGACCCATTGCGGATAAACAACAATATCTCCGCTTATTTCTTTATACATACCCGCATATAATTCATTAACACCAGAAGTCCAGCATGAAAACTTATAACCTTCTTTTGTCATTGAACAATCAATAAAGGTAGCAGTTGCCTTTCCGTCTGTAACGTCAAATTCTTCATAATAACCGTCGCTGCTGCTCACCAGAGTTACGTCTACGGATGACAGTGACCCCCACGAACTGAGCATGTCGGATGTATAGATTACCTTATACTTTGAATTATCCTGCCAGATAGCATAATAATCATAGGTACCTGATTTAGTGAATACCGTTGAGTTAATCGGTACAAGAGAATCGGCAGATTCACCCCAGCCGCGGAATGTATAACCTGGTCTCGTATATGTATCAGTGTATGAAGTTGTTCCAGTGAGATATGACAAGCCGTTTTTTGTTACAGTTTCTTTTGTACCGTCATTTTTATGCAGAACAACTTTAACCCCGGAAACTGTTCCGCTTGTTTCAATTTTTGTCCAGGTTGCGTAAAGATTAAAATCCTTTTTAACAGTAACTTCTTGGTTGACTAAATATGTTGTACCTGCAGAATTTACCCAGTAATTAAATGCGTAACCGTTACGGCTATAAGGATTTGATCTGAGATTTATAGTGTTATCTTCTTTTGAAACATACTGGCAGATTTTTGGACCTGTATAATCATCATAAGCGGCGTTGTATGTAATTACATATACTGATTCTCTCGAAAGCCAGATGGCATAAAGAGTTGTATCGGCAGAAAAGGCAACTGTTGCACCGTCACTAAAAGCGACTTCACCATCCGGGGCTAATGCCCAGCCGGTAAATACATAGTCTTCTTTTGTAAAACTTACTGTATCAAGGACAGTAGATTTACCTTCTGCAACCTTTTGTGTACTTGTTGCAGGTGTTTCTGTTCCATCGTTTGCGTTAAAAGTAACTGTGTGGTAAACAGTGTTGTCTTTTGAGCCGCCACCGCCTCCTCCACCGCTACATGATGCAAAATTAAACAGTGCGGTTAAAAGAACCGCGGTAGTAAACAGCTTAAAAGTAGATTTTAAAAATCTCATTTTTCCTCCTTAACGCGTAAGCGCCTGAATCACTTTTTTATATTGTTACTAATAATAAATTATATAGTGAGTCAGGTGAAGAATAAAGAAATTCATATTATTTAGATGTTCAGATATTCTTGTATAACGGATTGTTATATTTATTTTTTCAAAATGGAGTTAAATTAAAAAAACATGAAGGTCTTCCTTAATATGCCATACTGATATAATATATCCCCATGCCACAGCCACGTTTATTCAGCATTATCGACAAAGCCGTTTATGACTACAAGATGATAGAACCCGGAGACAGAATCCTTATCGGAGCCTCAGGAGGCAAGGACTCTACGGCTCTGGTAGAATACTTTGCCAACCGCAAAAAACGACAGGACGCGGACTTTTCCTTTACTGCAATTCACATCGAAACTGATTTTGAGGCCTGCACAATGAGTCCCCGCCTGCGTGCCCAGATGCAGGAATGGGATGTGGACACGCTCAACTATTTTGTGGATGTAGAAAACCGTATAAAAGAGGGCTTTAAGATGAGCTGCTACTGGTGTTCACAGCAGCGCCGAAATGAACTGGTTCATTTTGCGGTAAAACACGGCTACAACAAAATTGCCCTCGGCCACCATATGGACGATATTCTGGAAACCCTGCTCATGAACATGCTTGGAAAGGGTGAGCTTTCTACCATGCCACCGCGATTAAACTACGCCAAGTATCCGCTTTCCATAATCAGGCCGCTCTGCTATGCAGATGTAGAAACCATAAAGGCCCACGCAAAGGAACAGGGCTACATCAGCACCACCTGCACCTGCATGTATCAGGATAATTCCGGACGCAAAGACGCCCGCGCCCGCCTTGAAGCATTAACAGGCGGCGACAGAGCCGCAAAACGCAGGCTGTTTGACTCCCTGCGCAACATTAACAGCGAATATCTGCCGTAAAATTCCGGTTATTTCCAGTTTTTCCACGGCATCAGGATTGTTGACAATTTAACCGGACCAAGGCTTTCCTTGTCAGCGGCAAGAAGTTCATCCCATGGAACTTCTGAACGCATGTCCTTGTCTTCAAGAATTTCCGGATGCTGTTCGTACCAGTCATATTTGTACAGGCGGAGCCGGAGGGCATTCATACCGGTTAAGAGGAGACCGTTTACCCCCGGAATAAAACCCAGTGTAAAAACAGAAAGTGCAAGAAGAATTATATTATTCAACAGGCAGGCAAAAGAGAATTTTGCATTGTCAAAGAAGATGATAAATGCCTTTTTGATGCACTGACCGAATGAGTTTTCCTGGAGTGAATATAGCGGAACAAACCACTGCATTGCAAGGATTACAATAAAGGTAAACCATCCGATCAGGGCAGCCAGAAAGATTCCCATGATATTGCCGTTTTTGTACAGGATAAAGTAAAAACTGAATGCAATTCTTGCTGCGATTAAAAGAAGCGCAAGCAGAGCACCAAAACTGAATCCCGGCACAATTGACGACGGTATGGACGCAAAAAAACTCTTCCAGGACGGAACACCAAAGTCTGCAATTCTTGCGGCGTTTTCGCCCCATGCAAAGATAAAAATCATAAAGATTCCGGCGCCTGCAACAAGGATAATGTATCTTGCCAGGTCAGGAATGGAATCAAGACGGTAAAGAGAATACAAAGCGGCCGCAACAACTGCGTTTGCAAAAAGGTTTGACAACAGAATAAAGAGAATGTTGTCCCAGATATCACTGAAATTCTTTTTTAAGAAAAATCCAAACATTAGAATAACCCCGAAATTTTACCGTCATCATCAACATCAATTTCAAGCGCGGCCGGCATCTTAGGCAGGCCAGGCATTGTCATAATGTCTCCGGCAAGAATAACTACAAAGCCCGCACCGCTGTACAACTGAACGTCTCTCACAGGGAAGATATAATCCTTTGGAGCACCGGCCAGTTTAGGGTCGTGGCTGATTGAATTTTGAGTTTTGGCAATGCAGACAGGAAGATCCTTGTAGCCCAGTTCTTCGATTTCCCGAAGTTTTTTGAGAACGGCCGGCGGAAAGTCCACATCCTTTGCCCTGTAGATTTTTGTGGCAAGCTGGCGCACCTTGTCCGCAAGGGAAAGATGGGAAGCATACAAATAATTGAATTTTGCCGGTGTGGATTCAATGGTATCAACTACTGTCCGGGCAAGGGCAGTCATTCCTTCACCACCCTTTTCCCAGCCTTCGCAGACAACAGCCTTACAGCCTTTAAGTTCGCAGAGTTTACAAAGAAGATCAATTTCTTCTTTTGTGTCGGTCACAAATTTGTTGATTGCTACAACCGATGGAACTCCAAACTTGGAAATATTTTCGATATGAACTGCAAGGTTTTCAAAACCGCGCTCAAGGGCTGCGATACTTGGTGTAGACAAATCTGCCTTTGCCATTCCGCCGTGCATTTTGAGGGCGCGGACAGTGGCTACGATTACAACAACGTCAGGTGAGATTCCTGCGACACGGCATTTGATGTCCATAAATTTTTCTGCACCCAGGTCTGCGGCAAACCCCGCTTCTGTAACAACATAGTCGCCGCAGGCAAGGGCGCACATTGTAGCATTGATTGAATTAGTTCCCTGTGCGATATTTGCAAAGGGACCGCCATGAACAAATACAGGATTTTTTTCCAGTGTCTGAACAAGGTTCGGGCGGATTGCGTCTTTTAAGAGTGCGGCTACGGCACCGGTGCATTTTAATTCACCAAACTTAACGGGACGCTTGTCAAAAGTCTGTCCGATTGTAATTGAATCAATACGCTTTTTTAAGTCAGAACTTGAAGTTGAAAGGCAGACTATG